>PMLC01000137.1 GCA_003158745.1 Acidobacteriota bacterium | reverse complement strand
TTAAAGCGGTACGTGAGCTGGGTTTAGAACGTCGCGAGACAGTTCGGTCCCTATCTGGTGTGGGCGGAGGACACTTGAGGAGAGATGTCCTTAGTACGAGAGGACCAGGACGTACGGACCTCCAGTGTACCAGTTGTCGCGCCAGCGGCAGCGCTGGGTAGCTGTGTCCGGATAGGATAACCGCTGAATGCATCTAAGCGGGAAGCCAACTCCAAGATAAGGTGTCCCGGGCGTAAGCCCCTAAAGGCCTCTGGTAGACGACCAGTTTGATAGGCGGGAGGTGGAAGCGCAGCGATGCGTGTAGCTGACCCGTACTAATCGGCCGTGCGGCTTGACCATACATACCCTTTCTTCTTGCGTATAGGTTTTGGAAACCGATTGAGTTGTGAAAGTTGGTGAGTTTTTCCGGTGGCCATACCGAGAGGGAAACACCCGTTCCCATTCCGAACACGGAAGTTAAGCCTCTCTGGGCCGATGGTACTTGGTGGGTAACTGCCTGGGAGAGTAGGTCGCCGCCGGGAAGTAATCTTGAGAGCCCCACGGGCAACCGTGGGGCTTTCGTTTGTTCAAGCGAAGTCGGAGATCAGCGGCGTCTGGAATCGCGCTGAGTTGTGGAGCGGACTCACGTCGAGGACTTGAGCAGCGTCTCGCCGCGGGCGTCGGCCGCGAGGAGCGCCGTGGCGGCCTCGGCATCCACGGGTCGAGAGAAGAAGAAACCCTGCCCGTACCGGCACCGGAGGGCTAGTAGCAGCTCGCGCTGCCGCCCGCGCTCGATCCCCTCGGCCACAACGTCCTTGCCGAGGTTGTTCCCGAGGGTGACAATCGTGCGGATGATCTCCCACGACTCCTCGTCGGTATCCATTCGGGCGACGAACGAGCTATCCACCTTGAGGGTGTCGATCTCGAACCTCCGCAGGTACGAAAGGGACGAATAACCCGTGCCAAAGTCGTCGATTGAGAGCTTGATATCGAGTGACTTGAGCTGCTGGAGCATATCGGCGGCGTAGCGTGCGTGCTCCATAATCACGCTCTCGGTAATCTCGAGCTTGAGCGAGCGGCCATACACGCCGTAGTTCCGGAGCGTGCGGTCGATCTCGACGATCATGTCGGGCCGCAGGAACTGGACTCCGGACACGTTGATGCTCACCGTGAGAGGTGTGCTCCGCCGGAACTGTGCGGTCCAGGTTCGAAGCTGCTTGCACGCGTCACGCGCGACCTGGCGATCGATGCCGATGATGAGGCCGGTCTCCTCGGCGACGGCCAGGAACTCCTTCGGAAGCAGGAGCTCGCCGTCGGGGTGCTGCCAGCGCACGAGGGCTTCGAAACCGACGATGCGGCCGCTGTCCAGCTCGACGATCGGCTGGTAATAGACGCGGAACTCTTCGCGCTGGACTGCACGGCGCAGCTCGGTCTCGAGCTTCAGAAGGGAGACGGCTCGGGCGTGCATGCCGGTGTCGAAGACTACATAGCTCGCCTTGCCCAGAGCCTTGGCGCGGAACATGGCCGTGTCGGCGTCGCGCAGCAGGTCCTCGGCGCGCTGATACTCGGGTGTGCTGACCGCAATCCCGATGCTGGTACTGGTGAAGACCTCGTGGCCTTCCACGTCGAACGGTCCCTGCAGTGCATCCTGGATGCGTTTGGCGACGCGCACTGCGTCGTTGACGTCGCTGACCCCCTCGAGCAGGATCGCGAACTCGTCGCCGCCCACGTGGGAGATCGTCGTTCGGATTGCATCCGGCGTGTCGCCATTCGGAAGGCACGCCCGTAGGCGGTCGGCGACGGCCTTCAGCATCTGGTCGCCCACGGTGTGGCCTAAGCTGTAGTTGATGTTCTTGAACCGATCCAGATCGAGGAAGAGCACGGCCGCCAGACCGTCTTCCCCTCCGCGGCTGCGCACCAGCGCCTTTCCCAACCGCTCTATGAGGTTGTTCCGGTTCGGCAGGCCGGTGAGGGAGTCGAACCCCCGTGTCCCTGTGGCGTCGGCGTGTGCGCCGGCCACGCGTACCGGAACGCCGGCCTCGTCGCGAGTCGCTACTCCGCGGAACACTGTGGGATCGTAGGTCCCGTCGCTGCGCGCGATCCTGTGCCGGTTCTCGATTACCGGCGCCCGGCCCTCGAGATGGGCAGCGATCGCAGCCTTGAGCTGGTCGAGATCCTGAGGGTGGACTCGCCGGAACCACTCGTCTGGCGAGAGTCCAACCTCTCTGGGACGGTAGCCGAACAACTCTGTCCACTCGCGAGAGAAGCGGATCTCGCCTCTCTTGATGTCCCACTCGAGCGTGGCGAGCCGTGCGCCGTTTGGGCTGGAGGCGAGAGCGGGCGGCGGCGGGACGGGCTGCTCGACCGCAAGCGCGGCTGCGTCCGCGGGTATCGACGACGACGCGGCCGGCGCTGGTTCCCGGGAAGCCGGTGCGGGGAGCTCCTCGGCGGCAGGTGGCGGGGTCGCTGGCGCGGCCTCCGGTCTGCGCGAACCTCCGAGCGCCTTGAAGATGCGCCGGACACGGTCGCCAAAGCCGACGTGTTCCGCGCCCGGCGGTGCCACCTCCGGGGATGCTGTGACCTCGGAATGGGGAGCCGGATGCGTCTGCGCCCGCAGGTCCTCGAGCATTCGCTTCAGGCTCTCACGGTCGGACTCAAGCGCGACCCGGTCGGCGCGCTCTTTGATGAGCCGTTCGGCGGCCGCGAGCCTCAGCTCGACGGCGTGCGCCTTGACCGGTTTCACGATGACATCGTCCGCAACCTCAAGGAGCGGCATCAGTCGATATGCAGGCTGCTCGCCGGGGATCACGAGAACGACCGGTGGGTTGCCCGTCGGGAGCGACCGTATGCGCCGGAGCAGCGCCTCGTTCTCGGCGTGGTCAGCACGCACCCCGATGAGGAGAAGCGGGTGGTGCGCCTGCTGGTACGCCTCCCAGGCGGTTTCGGCATCCTCGCAGATCGTGATCGCGTGACCACGTGCGCGCAACGCGTTGACGACGGTCCGCCTGAGCCGAAGGTCGTCCTCGAGTACGAGCACCGAGAGGGGGGAGACAGGCTCCACTGATTGAGATCATACCCCGCCCGGAGGGGTTCGGCTATCGGTCCGGGGCTCCACCGGCAGGCGGACCGTCAAGGCCCCGACTTCGAGGTGTGCAGCCAGCGGTCCTACAGCTTCTCGCCTTCGTGGCCGGCCTTGTGATGGGCGGCGAGTTTCTCCAGGAGCGCGAGCGGGATCGAGCCCTTTCCCGAGACCACCGTGCCGTCGGCGCGCAGGTCGATGTTGCGCAGGACCTCGACCAGGTCGGGGGCCGACTCTTGTAGGTGCAGCCTCATCGCGGCCAGGGCTCCCTTGGCGGCATCGCGAAGCAATCCGGCGTTCTCCGCAGTATCCGCGACGGCTGCCACCACAAACCGGAGCGAGTCGCCCAGATATGCCTGCGCGATCACCTTCTGGACCGTACCGGAGGCCAGAAGCATTCCGCGAACCGAGTCGCTGCCCTCGCCGTGCACCTGGTCGGCCGAATCGCCGGCCTGTCGGCGCGCGCCGGCAGGCACCGCCGCGACCATCCAGAACGGTGCATGAAGATCGAGGTTGCCGGCCGCGATGTCGCCTGCGATGAGCGGGCTGACCGCGTGCGGCGCAGCGAACGCCGCGGTCACGGCGGCCTCATCGCCAACGATCACCAGCTCGGGGGAGCGTTGTGCGAGGACAGCCTGGCTGCCGTGGTGTCCGGAGTCGGGAAGCCGGAACGCCGGGACACCAGCGAGCGCGAACGACGACGCGCCCCGAGCGGTTAGAGCGGCACCGAGCGCAGTGGGGTCGTAGCGGCCGACCAGGAGCGCGACGCCCGTTGTCTCTCGGTCGCTTCCGAGCGCGGCGAGGACCAGCAGATCCACGTCGCGGACGGGGTCGAGGCCGGCGTCGTCGAGGAAACGCTTCAGCTTCTCGTCGGTCGCAGCCCAAGCGCGCTGCCGTGCCAGCCAGGTTTGAACCGCCGGGTGTGTCCGAAGAGCCGCGCTGTCGATCGCCACGATGGCCTGCGCCCCCTCGGGAACCAACCGCAGCAGATCCGCGGTGGTCGGCGGCGCCGCCATCGCGATTGAGGCGGCCAGCGTCAGGAGAACGGAAACTAGAACGAGCCTTTTCATGGGTGCCTCCTAGAAGTTCTTGCGGTTGAACGCCACCACCGCTCCGGCGAGACAAATGACGCCGAAGGCCAGGGTAGTGGCGAACGGAACGATTGCCAGGGTTGTTTTGCCGAGCACGTAGCCCGTGAGGTCGCGGCCGATCTCGGCGGTCTTTGGGAACACCCAATACAGGGCGTGGAGGACGTTTGCCGCCAGCCGCGAGTCCATGGCGGCGGCGAGACGTTTGTGGGCGGCCAGCGGCACGGAGAAAAGGTATAGAGCGTACGGCAGCATGATCGAGAGCGACGTGGAGGACGTCAGCACGCCGACCAGGTACATGAAGCCGAGGTACGACAGGAACACCGCCAGGATCAGGCCGCTGGCGGCGAGGAATCGGGGGTTCCAGACGTGGGTCTTGAGCGAGATGATCACGAACACGCCGCCGCACAGGAAAAGGAGGTTGGCGCTGACCAGGGTGGCCGCGCCGAGAAATCGCCCGAGCAGGAGATGCGTGCGGCCGATGGGCCGCGTCACGTACAGGTCCACAGTACCCCGGCGCTGGAGGTTGGGGACCTGGGATCCGGTCGCGAACACGGCCAGGAAGACGCCGAGCACGTACAGGATCCCCGCGAAGACTGACTGGCCGGTCGCGACCACGGTGTCGATCGCCGGGCTTTTCCCTGGAAGGTCGAACGACTTGCCGAAGAGCGTGCCGGCGGCGAGAGCGCCGTCCACGATGTCGAGGTTGAGGGCGAACGTCAGGATCAGGAGGAAGAGCGACGAAACCGCCATGAACCCGAGCAGGGTGCAGCGGGCGAGGGCTTCGCGCCAGGTGTCCACGATCAGGGCCCAGGTCTTCACCGGCCGCCTCCCGGTCCGTGGACCGCGGTCCGTGGCCCGTTCTCGGAAGAACCGGGGCCGTGTTCATCCCCTTCGACCACCTCGATGAAGACATCCTCCAGTGCAGTGCGGACCGGGGTGACCTCGGCGATCAGTAACCGGTCGCTGCGGAGGCGATCGACGAGGCGGTTCAGCGCCTCCAGATCGGCGACCTCGACCTCCAGGTTCCCGTCGCTGGCCACGACCCTGAGGCCGTCATCCTCCAGGCGCTCGGCCGGCACGGCCTGACCCTCCGCGAGCCGGAGACGGAACCGCTGCGTCGGCATCGTGAGATCGCGGACCGTGCCCTCCCGGACGACGCGCCCCTGGTGGAGGATCGCGACGCGATCGCAGGTGCGCTCGACCTCCGATAGCAGGTGGGAGTTGATGAAGATGGTCGCGCCCTGCTTGCGGGTCGCGAGGAGAATGTCGCGGATCTGCCGCCGACCGACCGGGTCCACTCCATCGGTGGGCTCGTCGAGGAACAGCAGATCCGGCTCGTCGAGAAGGGCGCAGGCGAGCCCCAGTCGCTGCGTCATCCCCTTCGAGTAGCGGCCCACACGGTCCCGCCCGCGTTCGCCGAGTCCGACCCGGTCCAGCAGCACGGGGATACGGGTGTCGAGTGCCTTCTCTGGGACCCCCGCCAGGCGGCCGAACAGGCGCAGCGAGGCATCGCCCGTCAAGTAGCCGGGATAGTGGTGCCCCTCCGGGAGGTACCCGATGCGCCTTCGCGCGGAAGGCCGGCGGGGGCTCGATCCGCGCACCAGCACGTCGCCGCTGGTCGGCCGCGCGAGGCCGAGGAGGATCTTCACGAGGGTCGTCTTCCCCGCTCCATTGGCGCCCAAGAGGCCAAAGACCTCTCCCTGGCGCACCTCGAGGTCGATGCCGTCGAGTGCCAGCAGGCGGCGCCCCCAGTGGCGAAATTCCTTTCTGAGCCTCTTCACGGCGATGACGGTCGATGCAGCGTCCACGTTCAGATATACGTCGGCGGTGACCGCCGTGTTCTCCCGCAGGGTGGCGGGAACCGCGCCCACAAGGTACGATCCGCGCTGCGCGGCGCTCGTGCGCAGCGCGGATCGGCCCCCTGCGGTGCTCGGGGCGCCGCAGGAGGATCGTATGCCGTTGCCACCGAACGATGTTCTCGACCTCGGACTGTCCACCCAGGGCGCCCGGCGGATCGCGTGGGCGGATCGTCACATGCCTGTTCTGGCATCGATCAGGGAGCGCTTCGCCAAGGAGCGGCCGCTGGCCGGCCAGCGACTGGCCGCGTGCCTGCACGTCACGACCGAAACCGCGAACCTGGTGCGCACGCTCGTTGCGGGCGGCGCCGAGGTGAGGGTGTGCGCCTCCAACCCGCTCTCGACCCAGGACGACGTGGCCGCCGCTCTCGTCTCGGAGCACGGCGTCGCCGTCTTCTCGGTCAAGGGGGAGGACAACGCGCGGTACTACCGTCACATCCGAGCGTGCCTCGAGTTCTCGCCAACGATCACGATGGACGACGGCGCCGACCTCGTGTCATCGATGCTCTTCGTGGCGCGCGGCGAGCTCGAGGGAGTTCACCCGGAGATCCGGGCGCTCGCCGGCGGGCTCGGCCCCGACGGGCAGAAGCGGCTGATCGCCGGCGTGCTCGGGTCCACGGAGGAGACCACGACCGGCGTCATCCGGCTGCGGGCGATGGAGCGCGACGGCGTCCTGCGCTTCCCGGTCATCGCGGTGAACGACTCCGACACCAAGCACCTGTTCGACAACCGATACGGCACAGGGCAATCGACGGTGGACGGCATCCTGCGCGCCACCAACGTGCTGCTGGCTGGCATGACGGTCGTGGTCGCGGGGTACGGCTGGTGCGGCCGCGGCGTGGCGATGCGCGTCCACGGCCATGGCGCCAAGGTCGTGATCTGCGAGGTCGACCCCGTCCGGGCGCTGGAAGCGGCGATGGACGGCTACTCGGTCATGCCGATGGACCGAGCTGCGGAGATCGGCGACCTCTTCGTCACCGTCACGGGCGACTGCAACGTGATCACGCCGGAGCACGTCGGCCGCATGAAGGACGGCGCGATCCTGGCGAACTCGGGTCACTTCGACGTCGAGATCGACCTGCCCGGCCTGCGCTCCCTCGCCGGCGAGGTGTTCGACGTCCGGCCGTCGGTTCAGGGGTACCGGCTGCGGAACGGAAAGACGGTGTTCGTGCTCGCGGAAGGCCGGCTGGTCAACCTCGCGGCCGCCGAAGGCCACCCCGCCGCCGTGATGGACATGTCGTTCGCCAACCAGGCCCTGGCGGCCGAGTACCTCGTCCGTCACGGCAAGGAGCTGACGGCGAAGGTCTACCGCCTCCCGGAAGCGCTCGACCGCGAGATCGCCCGTCTCAAGCTCGCGACCATGGGCCTCGCCATCGACACGCTGACACCGGAGCAGGAGCGCTACCTGGCGAGCTGGCGCGAGGGAACCTAGTGACGAGACTGGAAAGGCGGCAAACGGTAAACGGAAGACGGTAAAGGGAAAACGAAAAAGGAAGGACGGGGGCGTACGAGGAACTTCCCTGCCTTTCCTTTTCCATTTTCCGTTTCACCTTTTCCCGCCTTCCGCCATTGACCGGCGGGCGGCCGCCGTTGACCGGTACCACGTGAACCTGGCGCCTACCTGGGCGTATGGTTGTGCGGGACCGACGCGGGCGGTGCCGGTGCCGGTCGAGGAGGCGGAAATGGTAGACGAGAGGTGGCGCCACAACGTCCCGAGGCTGGTCCTCGGGGTGCTGGTCATCGGCCTGGGAATCCTGTTCACCCTCGACAAGCTCGGGTATGTTGACGCCGGCTCGCTCTGGGAGTACTGGCCGGTAGTGCTGATCGCGGTCGGTCTTGGGCGAGTGCTGCAACCGCGTGGGTGTCACGGCCGGGGTTTCGGGGTGATCCTGATCGTTGTGGGCGCGTGGATCCTGCTCTACAACCTCGACGTCATTCACCAGCGGGTTTGGGACTACTGGCCGATCTTGCTTGTCCTCCTCGGTATCTCGATGGTGTTTCGGGCGGTTGAGCGGTCGGGTGGCGGGTCGCGCGGTTGGCGGAGGGATGGGCGGCCGATGGGACTCGATGAAGCCGCGGCACCTGCCGCGCCTCCAGCGCCGGCGGCCGGGCCGGCGCCTGCAGCGACCCCTGCGGACGACGTCAGCGCGACCGTGGACTGCTTCGCGTTGCTCGGGGCGTCCCGCCGTCGCAGCGTGTCGCAGGACTTCCGAGGCGGCTCGCTCACGGCGATCATGGGTGGCTGCGAGCTCGACCTGCGTCAGGCGTCGATCCGGAGTGGCCAGGCGATCCTCGACGTGTTCGCAATGTGGGGCGGGATCGAGATCAAGGTGCCTCAGGACTGGACCGTTGCGCTGCACGGGACCCCGATTCTGGGTGGGTTCGACGACAAGACGGCGCAGGTGGGCGGCGACGGCTCCAAGATCCTCGTGGTGACCGGTGCCGCCATCATGGGCGGGGTCGAAATCAAGAACTAGCCGATGCATCCGATTCTGGCCTTTCGCGGGCGTCTCGGCCCCTACCTGGCAGCGTGGGTCCCCCTCGCGGGACTTTTGGCCGGGCTCCTGAAGATCGGCGGCATGACGTGGCTGCATGCTGCCCTCCTCGCGGTGCCCCTCGCGGTGGTGTACGCCTTCATGTGCCTAGCCGCGTGGTACCCCTGCCGGAGCGCGCCGCTTCGGGGGACGTCGTTCGCCAAAGTGGTCGTGACCCAGTTCGCTGCCGCCGGCCTTTCGGCGATGCTCTGGCTCTTCCTCGCCGATACCTGGCTCGTCTTCCTGGAACAGTTCCCAGCGTTTGCGGTCGCCGGCGAGCGTTTTCCCCGTCTCGTGGGCGTGCTGCTGGCCGTGGGGGTGGTCCTGTACGTTCTTGCAGCGGCGCTTCACTACCTGCTGATCGGGTTCGAGGAGGCGCGGCAGGCGGAGAAGACCGCCCTCGAGCTCGAGGTGCTCGCCCGGGAAGCCGAGTTGCGCGCTCTGCGCGCCCAAGTCGATCCTCACTTCCTGTTCAATTCGCTGAACGCCATCAGCTCGCTGATTACCACCGACCCGGTGTCGGCGCGGACGATGTGCTTCGAGCTCGGCGAGTTCTTGCGGGAAAGCCTTCGACTCGGCGGTGTCGTCACCATTCCGCTGGCCGAGGAGGTGCGGCTCGCCGAAAGGTACCTCGGCATCGAGCGCGTGAGGTTCGGCCCGAGACTCACGGTGGACCAGGAGGTGGACGATGGAGTCGGCACGTGCGGCGTTCCCGCCTTAGTTCTGCAGCCGTTGGTGGAGAACGCGGTTCGTCACGGGATCGCGCACCTCGTGGAGGGGGGCGTCGTGCGGATCGCAGCACGGTGCTCCGGCGGCCGCCTGTGTCTGACGGTCGAGAACCCAGTCTGCGCCGGGCCGACGACCCGCGGTGCTGGAATGGGTCTGGACAATGTGCGAAAGCGGCTTGCCGCGCTGTACGGCTCGGACGCCAGCCTGGACGCCAGGGTGGTGGGAGGAGCCTTCCGCGTCGAGCTCACGGTGCCGGAGTCCCGGCCGCCGGTCGGATAAGCTCTATCGGGGCGGAAAGTCGATGACGGGCGACACGGTCTCCGAGAAGCTGCGCGTTGTGATCGTGGACGACGAGGCGCCCGCGCGGTCGCTGCTGCGGGAATACCTGTCGGTGTTTCCCGACGTGGAGATCGTCGCCGAATGTGCAAACGGCTTTGAAGCCGTCAACGCTGTCGAAGAGGCCGCTCCCGCGCTCCTCCTGCTCGACGTCCAGATGCCTGGTCTTTCGGGGTTCGAGGTTCTGGAGCTACTGGGGTGCGAGGTGGCGGTCGTCTTCGTGACCGCCTATGACGAGTTCGCGGTGCGCGCGTTCGAGGTCCACGCCGTGGACTACCTTCTGAAGCCCTTCTCGCAAGAGCGCCTCGGACAGGCTCTCTATCGGGCCCGGCAGCGCGTCGGCCGGCCGCCGGAGGCCGGGCCGGAGAAGCTCGCAGCCGCGGCGCGGCCGCCAGGGACGTGGCCCGCCCGGCTCGTGGCCCGAGAGGGTGGGCGGGTTCACGTGATCCCCGTGGACGCCCTAGATCTCGTCGAGGCGCGGGATGACTACGTTTGCTTGCGCTCCGAGGGCCGCGAGGTTCTCAAACAGCAGACGCTCACCGAACTCGCGGCCTTGCTCGACCCAACTCGCTTCGTGAGGGTCCACCGCTCGTTCATCGTGAACGTCGCGAAGATCGCGCGCGTCGAGTGCTACGCGAAGGACAGCCGACTCGCCGTCCTGCAGGACGGCACAAAGGTCCCGATCAGCCGAGCCGGCTACGCCGCGCTGCGCGAGCGCCTGAAATAGGTAGAGGGCGGAGGGGCAGAGAAGCCGAGGAGCAGAGGGGAAACGTCGGGAGGTTCGCACGCTCAGAGGTTCGAACGTTCCCAACCGGGCGCTCGGGGTCAAAGGTGAAAAGTCAAAGGTCAAACGGACAAACAGTACCTTCCGACGGCTGCCGGCCCGAGGCAAGGGGCTTTCCCTTTGACCTTTGACGTTTGACCTCTTACCTCTTCTTGTCGAACCCTCGAACTCCCGATCTGGCCGTGAGCCCCTCTGCTCCTCGGCTCCCGGGCTCCTCTGCTGGTCGAGATCGATATTGCGGAGGTGGTGCAGGGCGCTACTAGACCTGCACCATCCAGCCATGAGTGTCGGGCGCGGTACCGAACTGGATGGCCGTGAGCGCCGCGTTCAGTTTCTTGGCGACGGGTCCCTCGTCGCCGCTCCCAACCTTGTAGAGCGTGTCACCGTCGAGCAGTTCGCCCACCGGAGAGACGACGGCTGCGGTGCCGCAGCCGAAGATCTCCGTGCAATCGCCCGAGGAGAGCCCGTGGAAGACCTCCTCGATGTGGATCGCGCGCTCGACGAACGGCAGCCCGAGCTCGTGGCAGAGGACGCCGATGCTCTCGCGGGTGATGCCGGCGAGGATCGTGCCCGACGTGGGCGCCGTCGTGACCACCCCATCGAAGACGAACATCAGGTTCATGGCGCCGACCTCCTCGACGTGGCGGCGCTCCACCGCATCGAGCCAGAGGACCTGGTCGCACCCCTTCTGCTTCGCCACCGAGCCTGCCAGCAGGGAAGAGGCGTAGTTACCGCCGGTCTTGGCGGTGCCGGTGCCGCCCGGTGCGGCGCGCACCCAGTCGCGCGCCACCATGATGCGAACGGCACTCTTGCCGCCCGAAAAGTAGGATCCGGTCGGGCCCGTGATGATGAAGTAGAGGAACCTCTTCGAGCTGTGGACACCGAGCCCTTCCTCGGTGGCGATCATGGCGGGCCGGATGTAGAGGGAGCCCGGGACGGGCGGGAGCCATTCCCTGTCGATCTTGATCAGCTTCTTCATCGCGTCGAGTTGCAACTCGACCGGAATCTCCGGCATCGACATGCGGAGGGCCGAGGTGTTGAGGCGGGCCACATTCCGGTCCGGACGAAAGAGCTTGATCGAGCCGTCGGGGTGGCGGAATGCCTTCAACCCCTCGAAGATCTCCTGGCCGTAGTGGAGCACCATGGCCGAAGGAGCAAGCGAAAGCGGCCCGTACGGCACGATCCGAGCATCGTGCCAGCCCGTGCCCTCGTCCCACTCGACCTGGAGCATGTTGGGCGAGAAGTTGCGGCCGAACGGGAGGTTCTTGGGGTCCAGCGGGGTTTTTGGGGCGCGGGCGACTGACCTGTCCAGAATGTCCATGCCAGCTCCTTTCCCGTTGGCGGCGCTCGGGCGTTGATTCTCGCCGGTCGCAGCGCGGGCGGCTAAGGGTACCGCACCTTGTGACGGGCGAAAACCACCAATCCCGGTGCCTGGCGGCCAGCCACCTCTCGGCTGTCCGGCTCACCCGGGTCCTCGACGCACTCGTCGGCACGAACGTCATCCAGGCGACGCCGATACCTCGGAGGCTGAGGGGCGGAGGAGCAGGGGAGAAAGCAACACCTTTGGGGTGAGCTGCTCTGTGCTCTTCTGCTCCCATGCCCCTCCGCTCCTCGGCACCTCTGCTCCTCTGCTGTTGCAGACTCGAAACGTCGGTGGCACGGGAGAAGTGGGGGCTGCAGCCGGCCGAGTCAAACAGGGTTTGGGAGGTCGAAGAACCGTACCTCGAGGTCGAAGCGCTTTGCGAGGAACTCGCCCAGCGAACGGATGCCGAAGCGCTCGGTGGCGTAGTGGCCCGCCGCAATGAAGTGGACCCTTTCCTCTTCGGCGCGGTGCATCACCCACTCGCGGGCCTCGCCGGTGATGTAGGCGTCGAGGCCTGCTGCCACGGCCTCATCAAAACCCGTGGGTGCACCGCCGGTGACGATCCCCACCGACGCGACCATCTCGGGGCCGCCGAGGAACACCTGCGGCTGCTGGCCGCAAACGGCCCGCACCCTTCCGAACAGCTCTTCGTCGGCGATGGGCGTTGGGAACACCCCGGCAACGCCGAGCGCCACATCGTCGAAGACCCCGAAAGCCTCGAGACCGTCGAGCCCGAGCTCTCTCGCCAGCACCGCCGCGTTGCCGTGCGCGGGATGACGGTCCAGCGGGAGGTGGTACGCGACCAGGTTCAGCTCGTTCTCGAGCAATATGCGAACACGCTCGCGGAACGAACCCACCAACCGCTGCAGGTCTCCCCGCCACAGGAGCCCATGGTGGACGAGTACCACGTCGGCCCCCCACTCAGCCGCCTGGCTGAAGAGCTGCGCCGAGGCCGAGACGCCGGTCGCGATCCGTTCGATCTCCGGGCGCCCCGCGACCTGCAGGCCGTTGAGCGCGATGTCCTGCACCTCGTCGACCCCGAGCAGGTCGTCGAGGTACGCCACGAGTTGGTCGCGATCCATACCGCCATTTGAACTCAGGTCATCGTTGCACGCAACCCCGTCCGCCGACTCCAGAGGCAGAGGAGCGGAGGCGCGGAGGAGCAGAGGGGCACGAAACCGTTCGAACGTTCACAAGTTGGAATGTTCGCAAGTTCAAAGGCTTTCGGGGTCAAAGGTGAATAGGGGTATGCACTTGACTCCA
>PMLC01000154.1 GCA_003158745.1 Acidobacteriota bacterium | reverse complement strand
GCGGATCGAGTGCTTGAAAGTGGTCCCGAAGGTGGTAGCGTGGCAGGAGATCAGGAGGGACTGCCCATGATCGTGGCGCGGCGAAGTTCACGCGGGAAGGGTCGGCTCACCTAGGTGCCTATGGATCCGGTTGATCTGAGGAGTCTGGAAAGCGCGGTCGGGGCGCTCGAAAGGCCGACCTTCGCGATGCGCATCGTCAACCTCATTGGCATGCCCATCGAGGCGGCGACGAAGCTGCTCCCGGCCAAGGCCAGCGCGATCGTGGCCAGGGCGACCACGATGGCCGTCCGCAAGGCCGTTGTCGCCGCGGTCTCGACCATGGGCACGAAGCATCGTGGCGCCCCCTCCAGGTGGCTTCACCGCGCGGCCGCAGCCGGTAGCGGCGGGGCGGGAGGGTTCTTCGGCCTGCCGGGCCTTGCGGTCGAGCTGCCGATCTCCACCGTGATCATGCTCCGCGCGATCGCGGACATCGCCCGGAGCGAGGGCGAGGATGTGGGTAGCGTCGAAAGCCAGCTGGCGTGTGTCCAGGTGTTCGCCATGGGTGGGCCGGCCCCGGCGGACGATGCCTCGGAGACTGCCTACTACGCCGTTCGGATCGGTCTCGCCAAGGCACTCTCGGAGGCGGCGGAGTACATCACTGCGAAGGGAATCACCGAGGAAGGAGCGCCGGTCGTCCTCCGGCTCATTGCCAGGATCGCGGCGCGCTTCGACGTGGTCGTGAGCGAGAAGGTGGCGGCCGAGGCCGTGCCCGTTATCGGCGCCGCCTCCGGGGTTGCGATCAACTTGCTCTTCGTAACCAGCTTCCAGAAGATTGCCTCCGGTCATTTCGTCGTCCGACGGCTGGAGCGGAAGTATGGCCTCGACGTCGTCAAGAGCGCGTACGAAGAGATTGCCAAGCGCACGGGCTACCACAGGTCAAAGCAGCGTATTGGAGCCCTGCACCAGTAGTTGCGTGCCAGGCTTCAACAAGACGGCATAAATGGAAGCAATTCGGTGTTCTATCAACGAGGCGGAGGTGTGTCGATGAGAACCATGTCGATCGTTTCGGCTCTGATGCTCTGCGGTGGGTTCGGCCTTGCGCTTCTGGCCGCGGAAAGGCCGCTGCAGACGGTGCCCTCCGTGGATCTCCAGCGCTACCTCGGCACCTGGTATGAGATTGCCACCATTCCCGCGAGCTTCCAGAAGAACTGCGTTGGCGTGACCGCAACCTACACGATGCGGCCGGACGGCAAGATCGGCGTCTTCAATCGCTGTCGCAAGTACACGCTGGACGGCAAGGAGAAGAGCGTCAAGGGAAAAGCGTGGGTGGTGGACACGAAGACCAACGCCAAGCTGAAGGTCCAGTTCTTCTGGCCGTTTAGCGGCGACTACTGGATCGTCGAGCTGGATCCGGACTACCAGTACGCGGTGGTCGGCCACCCCGGCCGCAACTACCTCTGGATCCTCTGTCGCCGGCCGCAGATGGATGAATCGCTCTACACGCAACTGCTGGGGAAGATCGCCGCCCAGGGCTACGACGTGAAACGGCTCGTCAAGACCCTGCAGCCGATCGGCGAAGCTGGGAAGTGACAGCGGCGAGCCGGCCGCACGCCGGGCGAAGACAATCCCGTCGCACTCGCACGGCTTCGCCCGTCATCTCGATGGGCGCGTGCAGAGACAACGCCGCGTCGACGAAGGGCCGTGGGCCCCGAGGCGCCGCTAACGGCGGCGAGCTGACACCGACGTGGTCCCTTGCGCGGGCAAGCGCCTCCGGATGACCGCATCGCTGCGCAGCACTTCGCCCCTCGTTTGTGCCCGGGGTGTGAAGGCGATCGTGAGACTGTCCTTTCTGGATGTCCTTTCTGGATTTGACAGAGGCTCGAAAGGGGTTAAACTCAAATCAAATCAACCAAGGGCGATTCGTCCCTGTGAAGGAGAGGAGCCTGCGATGAGGATGCGCGGTTTTCTTCAGACGGTTGCGGTGACGATGACGCTGGCGTACGGAGCGCTTCCGGTGCATGCGGGCGAACATACGGCCCGCGCGGAGGGTGGGCATGAGGCCGCGGCGAGCGGGTGCGGAGAAACCTGGACCGCGCGCACGTCGGGGACGACGGCGATCTTCGATGACGCGGCTTGGACGGGCACACAGCTTGTGCTGGTGGGTGGCATGGTCAGTGGCTCAAACGCGATCTTCACGAGCCCGGATGGTGTCACGTGGACCCCGCACGCTGCAGGGACAACCCTAGAATATCGGGGTGTCACCTGGACTGGGACGCAGCTCGTGGCTGTCGGGTGGGCAGGCGCGATCCTCACCAGCCCGGAGGGCATCACCTGGACCTCGCGCGCCTCGGGAACGGCCGCGAACCTCTACGGCGTCACCTGGACCGGTTCACAACTCGTAGCGGTCGGCCAGGGAGGCATGATCCTCACGAGTCCGGACGGGGTCGCTTGGACCGAACGCAGTTCAGGAGTGAGCGCCAACCTCTTTGATGTCACTTGGACTGGGTCGCAACTTGTTACCGTGGGCGAAGATGCGACGATCCTCACGAGTCCAGACGGGATCGCCTGGACGCGGCGCACCTCGTCAGCAAACCTCGACGGTGTGACCTGGACTGGGACACAGCTCGCCGCGGTTGGTGTGGGTGGCGCCGTCGCCACAAGCCCGGATGGCGTGACCTGGACCTGGCGGACCTCGGGAACTTCCGTGGTGCTTGACCATGTCACCTCGGCGACGGCGAAGCTCGTGGCGGTGGGCTGGGGCGGCACCGTCCTGACGAGCCCGGACGGCGTCACCTGGACCTCGCGCGCCTCGGGGACCTCCGCAAACCTCTTCGGCGTCACCTGGACAGGCTCGCAACTCGTAGCGGTGGGATCTGCAGGTACGATCCTCACCAGCCCGTGCAGCGCTCCCGCCTATCCCTACAGCGTCTGGGTGCCGGTGGCGAGCCACAACTCCGGCAAGAACAACAGCCAGTGGCGCAGCGACCTCGGCTTGCTCAACGCCGGCAGCGTCACGGCCAACGCGCAGATCACGTTGTTCCTTGGCGACGTGCTGGCGAGCAACACGACCTACGTGCCGGCCGGGACGCAGTCGATCCTCACCGATGTGGTCGGGCAACTCGGGGCCAGCGGCTCGGGAGCACTCAATATCCTCTCCGACCAGCCGTTCAAGGTCACCTCGCGAAGCTACAACGAGGTCTCCTCCGGCGCGAGCTGTTACGCCGGCGGCACGCAGGGGCAGGACTACCCGGCGGTGGCCACCGGCGACGGACTGGTTGCGGGTCAGAGCGCGTACCTCGCGGGACTGGCCGAGAGTGCTTCGTACCGGTGCAACATCGGGGTGGTCAACACGGGCACGGTAACTGCGACGGTGCTGGTGGAACTGTTCGACGGGTCGGGGACGAAGCTGACCGACTACACGGTGTCGTTGGCCGCGGGGCATTGGGCGCAGGAGACGCAGCCGTTCAAGAGCAAAGCGCTGCAGACGGCGATGGACCGCGGGTACGCCAAGATCACGGCGCAGACAGGATCGGGGGTCTTCGGGTTTGCCTCGGTGATCGACAACATCACCAACGATCCGACCACGGTCGTCATGCAGCGGTAGCGGAACCTGACTTCGCACCGCGGCCCCAAGATGGGCCGCGGGCACACGCCGGACCACGAAAGTGGAGGTGGCGGAGGTTGTAGCGTGGTCGAGGCATCGAGGCGGGCGGCCGCAAGGGCCGTCCCTGCAAACGGAGTGAGCTGGCGTCGCCGTGTGGGGCCGGGGCTTGCCCCCGCCCGCTGCTACCGCCGACTTCATTGCGAACCCGGTCGCTCGCGGGTTCGGGGAGATCCTTCGTCGGCCCGCCCGAGGCGGGCCTCCTCAGGACAGAGGTAGTCGGAGAGACTTTCAGGACAACGACGAGGGGTGGGGACGGGACTGCCTCGGCCCCTTCGNNCGCGGTGGTGCGGCGACGGTGCGAGTCGCCTCGCTGCGGGGAAACTGTGGGTGAGGAAGTCGTCTTCCTAATTGAGGGAGTCGGGGCGAAACGGCCGAGGATGCGAACGGGCGAGCGGTATCGGAGGTGCGACATGCAACGGAACGGACGGACCGGACTGAGGGTGCTGTTGGCTGGCGCCGTTGTGCTTGGGTCGATCGGGGCCGCTCGATCGGCCAGTGCCGCCGAGCGATGCTGCTTCACGAACGAAGGGTATAGCGGGGTGTGTCGCGTCGTGCCGAAGCAGGACGAGAGTTGCGCCAGCATCCTGGCGTACCTCAACGACGTGAACAGCAGCGGCAAGACCTACTGCGATGCCACAGCAGGTCGCGGGGGGTGGGAACAGGTAAGCTGCGGAAACCAGCACTCCGGGCCGACAAGCCCAGTGTCGTCACCGAGCCCAGTCTCCGCGTCGGCCGATACGGGGGTCGGCGCGGTCCTGGCGAAGGACGCCGAAACCTACACTTCGGCCACTGGGCGTACGGTGGAGTACCACCTCAAGGCGGGGACCATTTTCGGGTTCTTGACCCTCACTGGCGGATGGGGCGAACACAAAGGAAGCAACGGCTTCAATCGCGTGGCCTTCTTTGCCGACAACAATGGCGGAGATCAAAGGACCACGTGGGTCAAGGAGGAGAACCTGCAGTTCTTCTCCTGGGAATGCACTGTCAGCAAGAGTACCGGCGGGCTCACGTCCAAGAAGGCATGCACCCCCGTGGAGAAGCTGTCGCGCGCGTGGAGGCGGGCATTTAAGGTGGGTGCCGGCGAGAAGTGCAAGGAGCTGGGGATAAGGGCATTCGAGGGGAACGTCTTCGTCGAGGCCATCGCGCCCCCCCCAGCAGAACCTCCGACCGTGCCAACCACTCCCGTAGGACCTTCGGCCATGCCACCCAGCCCCGTAGAACCTTCAGCCATGCCCACCACTCCCGTAGAACCTTCGGCCATGCCAACCACGCCCGAAGGGCCTTCGGCAGTGCCGACAACCCCCGTAGAACCTTCAGCCATGCCCACCACCCCCGTAGAACCTGCACCCACGCCGACCGCTTCCGCGAAGAGGAGTTCCCCATGACCTCTGCGAAGAAGGCCGCCTCCAACCGGAGGAGTGCCTTCGAGTCCATCGGGCCGGGGACCCCCGAGGGGAAGCGGCGAGACTCCTCGCGTTGACGGCGAAGTTGCGGGCGGCCGCTGCGGCGGTGCTGACCAGGATTTAGCGGCCGGCCGCTTGCCGGCCGTGCTCAAACCCGCGGGCTCCGAGGAAGGCCGGTCGCCCGGCGGGCGGCTGGTACGTTGCTCGCTGTCATCCTGGCGGAGCGGGCGGCTCCCGGACCGGATTCGGGCGCAGGTCCTCGAGCCGGTCGATGCGGGCGAGCGCGGGGAACAGGGGAGGCCAGACAGCCGCCAGCGCGATCGTCAGCGCGCCGCCGGCGACGACCGCCGGCACCGCTCCCATCAGGGCGGCCGCCGCGCCCGACTCGAAAGCGCCGAGCTGGTTGGAGGCGCTGATGAACACCATCTCGACGGCGTTCACGCGCCCGCGCAGTTCGTTCGGCGTGGCCAACGCGCCGGTCGTGGCGCGGATGTTCATGCTGATCATGTCGACGAAGCCGCTGACCGCCAGTGCCGCCAGGGAGAGCGGGAACGAGCGCGAAATGCCGAAGACGATCATGCTCGCGCCGAATGCAGCAACAACCATGAAGAGCATTCGTCCGGCCCTCCGCATCGACGGCCTGCGCGCCAGCATCACTCCCGCGACGACCGCCCCGAGGGCGGGCGCGGCCCGGAGCAGGCCTAGGCCTCCCGTCCCCACGTGCAGGATCGAGCGCGCGAAGAGGGGAGCGAGGGCCACCTGGCCACCGAACAGCACCGCGAAGAGGTCGAGCGAGATCGCGCCGAGCAGCACCGGTGTGCGGCGGACGAAGGCGACCCCGGCGAGCAGGCTCTTCCAGTCCGGCGATCCGCCGCTTTCGGCGCGGGTGCGCGCGGACTGCGAGCGCAGAGAGAGCACGCAGGCGAGCGCGAGCACCATCAGCCCGCACGCCACGGCGTAGGGCAGCTCGGGCCGGACGTAGAAGATGAACCCGCCGAGGGCCGGCCCGGCGACGGTCGCCATCTGCATCCCCATCGTTCGCAACGCCATGGCGCCGGGAAGCAGTTGGGTTGGAACCAGCGTCGGCGGCAGTGCGCGAGCAGCCGGGCTTCCGATCGCGTTCGCGACTCCGGTCGCCGCGGCGAGCGCCACAAAAGGCCAGAGCCTCCTGGTGCCCGCGAGGGTCACGGCCACCAGCACCGCCATCACGGCCATGTTGAGCAGGAGCGCCCCTGCGAACACGAGCCGGCGCGGGAAGCGATCCGCGAGGTGCCCGGCCGGAAGCGCGAGCAGGGGCAGCGGCACGAAGCCCGCCAGGCCGATAAGGCCGAGATCGAAGGCGCTCTGGCGGATGTCATACACCTGCCAGCCGACGATCACGCCGGCCATCTGGCTACCCAGTCCCATTGCCAGCGACGCCGCCCAGAGCAGGGCGAAGTCCCTGTGCTGCAAGGCCGGCGGCACGCGGCGTCTCTTCTCGGCTCCGTTCTTCATGGACGTCTGCGGTGTACCCCAGTCCGGGTTGTTCCTGAAGCGAACTTGTCCACCGGGCGGTCCCCGTACGCTACGCCGGCGAAGTTGGGCCGCGTCAGCTCGTCATGGGCAGGTACTGGCGAGGAACGCCGACCCCGTATAGTTGCCGAAACAGTTCACGGTCCCGCCGCTGTTGTTCGTCGTGCCGACGAGCTTCGATGCACCCACGGTGACCGTGAACCCCGACCCGTTGTTGATCCAGTTCGTCGTTCCCGTGATGTTGCAGTTGCTGATGTCCGCGGACAGGCTGGACCCGGCGATGTCGACGCCATACCCCTGCGAGGAGAGGAGATCCCCCAGGAGGGTCGCGGAGGCCCCGCGGGAGTAAACCGCGGCGCCCGCTCCGTTGGTGTAGACCTCGCTGTTGCGCAGGTCGAAGGCGCCTCCTCCCCCGAAGACGTAGAGGCCATATTGAAGAATACCGTCTCTCACGTAGAAGCGGGAGTCGCTGATCGCCGGCGAGGCGCTCATTCCGTCAAAGCCGAGGCTCTGACCCGAGGAGTTCGAGCCGTAGACGTTGACACGGACGCCGTCGAGCCGCGACTCATCGCTGGAGTTGTTTGCCGCGACACCGAAGTTGGTGTACGCCCCGTGGGCGGTCAGCTCGCAGTCGACCAACGAGAATGACGTGTTGGGCTCGGCATACAGTCCATACGTGGTTCCGCTCGCGTTTGAGGGGTTTGATGCGGTGACGATCGCGTGCTCGAGAGCCACCTTGGTCGCCTGAGAGGGAAGGTAGACCGCGGTTTCGGATGCGTCGCCGCCTGAGTTGCTGACCGTGATGCGGCTGAGCCTTCCATGGTCGGCCATACTGACCGTACCGTGGGAATAGACGGTATTGCCCACCGCCGTGATCACGGTGATGTCCTGACCCGCGCCCTCGAGGGCCGTGTAGATGGGCAGCGTGAGCGAGCTCGAGCCGAGGTCGTAGATGCCCGGCCCCAGTCGCACCAGCCACGGATTGCTCGCCGACGGCGCTTCCGACCCCGTGCTCGGGATCGCCGCCACCATCGAAAGCAGCTCAGTCCCCGAGTTGACGTCTGAGGCGGTTTCCCCCGCCTGGTGGTGAAAGACGAGCACCGTGTGCGGCGGCCAGTTCGACGTCCCCCGCATCGCGTGCTCGATAAACACCGCCATCTGGTCGCGCGTCACCGGCGTGCTGGGGCAGTACTTGCCGCCGCCGCAGCCTGAAGTGATGCCGTCCAGCCCGAACTGCTCGATCCAGGGGTCGAACCCCGTCGTGCACGTGATGTCCGAGAACGGCACCCCCGGCACGCACGTCGGCGGCGTGTAGACCGACAGGGTCGAGGCCGTCAGATCCTGCTCAACGGTTCCCTGTTGTGCGGGTACCGGCGCGGCCATGATTGCGATCACGACGAATGCCGGGACGCTGAGACGAATCAACCGATGGTCCATAGTTGTGCTCCTCTCTATCCTTCCGCTGCACGCCAAGAAATGGCTCAGGCTCCTCACGGGCAGGTGTTGGCGAGGAACGCCGATCCCGTAAAGTTGCCGAAGCAGTTCACGGTCCCGCCGCTGTTGTTCGTCGTGCCGACGAGCTTCGAGGCACCCACGGTGACCGTGAACCCCGACCCGTTCTTCAGCCAGTTCGTCCCCCCCGTGATGTCGCACTTGCTGATGTCCACGGACAGCCCGGACCCGGCGGTCTGGACGCCGTACTGCTGCGAGGAGAGGAGATTCCCCAGCAAGGTCGCACTGACGTCGCTGATGTAGACCGCAGAAACATTGAGGCCTCCTCCGGAGACGTGGACCTCGCTGTTGCGCAGCTCGAGGGTGCCACCTGCCCCCTGGGCGTAGAGGCCCGCCTGGTATGCACCGCTGGCGACGTCGAAACGTGAGTTGATGATCACCGACGTGGCGGCGTTACCGACGAAACCGCCGCTCGCGCCCGTCAAGTTCGAGCCATAGACCTTCACGTGGACACCCTCGAGCCGCGACTCGTCGGTGGAGCTGTTCGCCGCGACACCGCCGATGTTGTGGGCGTTGTGGACGGTCACCTCGGCGTCAATCAGTGAGAATGACGTGTTGGCGTCGGCAAAAAGTCCGACAGCGTCGCCGCTCGAGTTGGAGGGGTTGGACGCGGTTATGGTCAGGTGATCGAGAGCGACGCTGGTGGCCGGCGAGGGAAGATAGACCGCGACCTCGTACGTGTTGCCGCCCGAGTTGTTGACGGTGAGATGACTCAGTTTGCCGTGGTCGCCCATGATCACGCTGCCATGGACTTCGTCGGCGTAGCCGGTCGCCGTGATCATGGTGATGTCCTGGCCGGCGCCCTCGAGGGCGGTGTAGACGGGGAGCGTGAGCGAGCCCGAGCCGAGGTCGTAGATGCCGGGCCCCAGCCGGATCAGCCACGGATTGCTCGCCGACGGCGCCTCGGACCCGGAGCTCGGAATCGCCGCCACCATCGAAAGCAGCTCGGTGCCGGCGTGGACGTTTGAGTTGGTCTCCCCCGCCTGGTGGTGGTGGACGAGCACCGTGTGCGGGGGCCAGTTCGACGTTCCCCGCATTGCGTGCTCGATGAACACCGCCATCTGATCGCGGGTGACGGGAGTGCCAGGGCAGTAGTTGCCGCCGCCGCAGCCTGAGGTGATCCCGTCGAGACCGAACTGCTCGATCCAGGGGTCGAACCCCGTCGTGCAGGTGATGTCGGCGAACGGCACCCCCGGCACGCACGCCGGCGGCGTGTAGACCGACATGAGGCCCCCCGCGGCGCCCGCATTGGATTGGTCGGAGGACCCGCTGACGATGGCGGTGTTCCCATCCGCCGAGATCGCTACCGAGCTGCCCTGGGAAGCAGTTCCGACGATGCCCGTGCCGACCAGCTTGCTCCCTTGCTGGACGAACTGCGCCGTTGCCGCATGCGCAAGGAACAACATCCCGAGGACCGCGCCTACTTGCCGTGTCATGGGTTCTTCTCCCGCCGCAGCCAACCAGGATGGCCATCGACACTATAGGCCCCATCTCAGGCGCGTCAAAGGCCCGCCGGCCGGCGAAGACCGTCGGCGGATCGCCGGCGTTGAGCGTGCCGGATCACGCTGGACCTTCGCCACCGACCCTGGTGGACCTGCGCAGTAGGGCCGGGATTGCTTCGTCGCCCGTGCTTGTCATCCCGAGCGAGGCGCCGTCCTCGCCTGTCATCCCGAGGACCGCCGCAAGCGGGGGAGGGACACAGATCTGGCGTGCCCGACAGCGGCACGGCCTCGCAAATCTGACGTGGGGGCGGGGCTTGCCCCCGCCATGTTCTTCACCCTCTCCCGCGTGCGGGAGAGGGCCGGGGTGAGGGCGCGGGAAGCAGATGGCAAAGCCCCCACCTTGCCTCCCCCGCAAGCGGGGGAGGAATCCGCGCCTGCTTTGACCCCGACGTCCGTGTCATTGCGTGCCGGTTGGAGAACGCGCTTGGAGAACGTGCTTGTCTGCCGGCCTGCCTTGTGATATCATAACACTCGTGAATTCAAGTCTTTCACACGATCGCAACGACGAAACCCTCGAGGCGAAGGCGCGCTGGTTCCAATCTCTTTCGCTCGCAGAACGCATGGAACTCTTGTGCGCCGTGACGGACCTAGCCCTGTCTGCGAACCCGGCTCTTGCGGATGTGAAGAATGCTCAACAGGCTCAAGGACGTATTCGCATCCTTGCAGCGCCACGACGTTAGGTACGTCGTCATCGGCGGGATTGCGGCGGTCTTGCACGGCGTCCCTCGCGCCACCTTCGATCTCGACCTGCTCGTCGAGGCGTCACCGAACAACGCCCAGCGCCTGCTTGACGCTCTCGCCGAGATCGGCATGGGCACGGCGCATCTGACGACGGCAGCCGACGTCTTGGCGCACGAGATCACCATCTTCCAGGATCGCGTCCGAATCGACGTGCAGACCTCCACGCCCGGCTTGACCTTTGCGGAAGCATGGACCGGCCGCGTCGCGATGGCATACGAGGGTCAGGACTTCGAAGTGGTCAGCCGCGAGCACCTGATCCGATCGAAGCGGGCCTCGGGCCGCGACATCGATCTCCAAGACGCATCCATACTCGAAGCCGTCGGCAAGGCGACGTAGCGGCCTGCCCCCGGCCGGCCATCCCCGTCTCTGTGGAGCGCGCATTCCGCGCGTGCTCATGGCTGCCTGTCGTCGCTCGTCACCGGCCGCCAAGGGCGATCCCTGCCTCTAATGTAGCGGCTGGTCGCGACGCGGACGACGGTCGCTCGCCCCGCTGCCGCTTTGACCATGCCGTCACTCCGCGCATAATGGGCCGAGGCACGAAAGCCAGTCCCTGTGCCTGATGCGAAGTCCCTTGGGGGACCTCGGTGAAGACCGGCCGGAGGGAGGCGACAGTGAGGCGAGGAGTCCTGGTTATCGCTCTGGTGGCCGCGCCCCTGTTCGCGGACGATGTCTATCTGCGGGGAGGCGGCCAGATCACGGGCCAGATTGTCGAGCGATCGGGTGACTCCGTGACGGTCGATATCGGCGCCGGGACTCTGAAAGTCAAGACTTCGAGCGTCGTCCGCATCGAGAAGAGCATGTCACCGTTTCAGGAGTATCGCGAGCAAGCAAGCAAGATCCCCAAGGGCGATGCCGAGGCGTGGCGAAAGCTGGCACGATGGGCGACGGGCAGGGCGATGGTGACCATGGCCGGCCAAGCCTGGTCGAAGGTGCTCGCGATCCTGCCGGATGACCCGGAAGCGAACCGCGCGCTCGGCCGGGTCCAGCTCGACGGAAGGTGGATCACCGAGGAGGAGAGCTACCGTGGCCGGGGCTACGTGCAGTTCGATGGCGAGTGGATGATGCCGGGCGAGCGGCAGGCGATCCTCGACGAACGGCGGGCCCGCGTGGAGGCGGATCGCCGGGCGAGCGATGCCCAGATGCAGGCCGACGAGCAGGCGAAGAAGCAACGCGACGCCCAGTGGGATGCCGAGCACGAATTCTGGCACACGACGCCGGCGCAGTTCGGCGATGCGACCTACTGGCCCTGGGGTCCCGGGCCCGTGTACTGGCCCGCCACGCCGGTCCAGGGACCGGGGGCCGGAACTCCGGCGACCGTGCCGACGCAGGCGCCCTGATGAAACGGGAGGCTCTGATGAGGTCGTACCTGAGAGCGCTGCCTCTCTTCGCCGCGTTGCTTGCGGCGTGCTCCTCACCCCCGTCGGTCGACGAGATCGTCGCCTCAAACCTCGCCGCCCGCGGGAGCAAGGCGAGGATCCAGGCGCTGCGCTCGATCCGGGAGATCGGGATGGCCACCGCGAGCGGCGGACGGGTCTCGCGGGTGGTGCGTGAGATCAAGCGGCCCAGCTTCCTCCGGCTCGAGTTCTCCTACCAGGGAACGAAGAGCGTCTTCGCGCACGATGGCACGACGGCCTGGCAGGTCACGCCGCTGCTGGGTCAGTTCGAACCCCGGGAGATGCCGTCGGACGCCGAGGCGACGGCGGGAGTCGACCAGCGCGACATCGAAGGCCCTCTTGTCGGGTGGCGCGAGAAGGGGCACGTCGTCGAGCTCGTCGGCCGCGAAAAGCTCCCCGGTGGAGAGGTGTTCAAGCTCAAGGTGGCGCTCAAGAGCGGCGCGATCCTCTACGACTACGTTGACGTCGCCTCGCGCCAGGTCGTCCGCTCCGACGTCACGCGCACGGTCCGGGGCCACAAGGTGCAGCTGGAGAACACGTTCTCGGACTTTCGAACGGTGGATGGACTCGTCTTCCCGCACCTCATCGAGAGCCACGTCAAGGGCCGGCCCCAGTTGACCCGCATCGTTGTCGAGAAGATCGAGCTCAATCCCGATCTCGACGATGCGCGTTTCCGCTTCCCCCGGTAGCACCTCCCCTCGGGCGAAGCCGCCGGTCAGCCGTGAACGACCGGACGGCCTCGGAAGAAGAACGGCCGCCCTGAACGGCAGGATGGGCGGCCGCAAGTGGCGCCTCAACAGAGAAGACGAATTCGGACGTAGGGGCGGTGCTGGCCTTCGCCCCGTTCTTCACCCCCTCTCCCGCACGCGGGAGAGGGGCGGCGTGAGGGTGCAGGCAGCGACGCGCAGAGCCCCCACCTGGCCTCCCCCGCAAGCGGGGGAGGGATCGACGGCATGCCTGAAGGGGACCACTTTCATTGCGAGGAAGCCCGGCGCAGCCGGGCCGACGAAGCAATGTCGTCGCCTCCGCCTGCCATGGCGAGATTAGTGCCGGCGGTGGGGGTCTCGATGTAGCGGCCGGCCGCCGGCCGGCCGTGGACATCCATGTGGTGCCGGCGGCTGCGCGGCATCCCCTCGGTTTGCGGGGGCATGCGCGCGGTTTGCGGCCACGAAAACAGGGAAGGATGCTATTTTCGTTTGGAAGATGTCTCGCAAATAGCGGACTGGACCTGTGGGCGGGGACACGTCCCGCCGCCACGATGGGACCGGCAAAAACCTGCGACAGCCACGACTTCCTCAGGACAACCCGGTGAGCGTTTCAGGCGGCGTGACCATGCTCATGGTGTCGAGGGCGCTGGGGCGGAGGATTGCGGGGGAAGGTCAGTGAGCAGGCGTGCGGCAGCAACAGCGGTGACGCGCTCGTGCAGTGGGAAGGTGTGGTCGCCGGCGTGAATCACGAACGCTCGGTCGAGATCGAGCAATTCGATCGCCGTCTTCAACGAGTGTGTCAAGGCGGGCGCTGAGGTCCGTTTGAACTCGAACCCCCAGCGGCGCCGCCCGCGAATCCACAGGAGGTCGAGCTCGGCGCCCGAATGAGTCGCCCAGAAGTAGCATTCATCGTCTGCGGCGCCCAGGTGCTGGATGACTTGTTGCAGCAGGAAGCCCTCCCACGAGGCGCCCACCTTTGGGTGGCGGTCGAGATCGCGCCGCTCTCGGAGATCCAGCAAGCCATGCAGCAGCCCGCTGTCGCGGATGTAGACCTTCAGGGCCTTGACCTGCCGCTTGCCGATGTTGGCGTGGAATGGGAGAAGTTGCCTGACGACCAAGGTGCTGGAGAGAACGTCAAGGTAGTGGCGGACCGTCTTGTCCGTCACACCGAAGGCGCGCCCAAACTCGGAGGCGTTGAAGATCTGGCCATGGTAGTGGGCCAGCATCGCCCAGAACCGCGACATCGTCGTCGCCGCGACCCTGACGCCGAGCAGCCCGAGGTCCCGCTCGACGAAGGTGCGAATGAAGTTGCGCCGCCATGTGAAGCTCAACGCCCCCGACCTCGCCAGGAACGACCCGGGGAAGCCGCCGCGCAGCCACAGCCGGTCCATCGTGTCGGCGCCTGTCTCGTCGAGGCTGAATCCGTCGAGGCTGTGGAACGCGATCCGACCCGCCAGGGTTTCCGAGGTCTGCCCCAGCAACTCGGGAGAAGCACTGCCCAGCACAAGAAACCGGGCGGGTCGCGGCCGCCGGTCGGCGAGCACCCTAAGCACGAGGAAGAGTTCGGGGCGCCGCTGCACCTCGTCCAGGATCACGAGCCCGCGCAGGGGCGACAACGCCAGCTGCGCATCCTCGAGGCGGGCCAGGTCCGCCGAGTCTTCGAGATCGAAACGCTCGGCGGCGTCCCGAAGACTCGCCATGATCTGCATGGCTAGCGTCGACTTTCCGACCTGCCGCGCGCCCAGGATCGCGACAACAGGGAAGTCTCGCAGCAGCGCGGTGACTGTCTTCCGGTGCGTTTTGCGGTCGATCATGGTGCCATGTTGCATGAAGACTCGGAGGCTGTCTCCGGGTTTTCCAACCGCACGGCTTCGGCGGTAGCAACCTGGCTTGAGCGGACGACCGCGGCGCAAGCCATGTCTCTAATGTAGCGGCCGGCCGNNCGGCCGGCCGCCGACACCTATGCGCGCTCGGAGGAAGGCCGGCCGCCCGGCGGGCGGCCGCTACGGACGACCGCGCGCTGGGAGGGCGGGAGTACCATGCGTGTCGTGGCTCTGCGGCGGTTGGTTCTCCTTTCCACTGGTGAATTTCGCAGGGCCGGTTGTGTTCACGTTGGGTGAAACTCTGGGTAACGGCCGCGCTCTTGCAGGCCGGGCGATGAGCGGGAACGGTGTTTGGAGGGAGCGATGACACTCAGGAATCGGTGTGTAGTTCTCTGCCTCGCAGTCGCAATCGTGTTCGTCACGGGCCCGTGCGCTTCGGGCGAGTCCGTCTACCGAAAGCCGCCGCAGGAGGTGCTCGACGTGCTGCACGCGCCGCTGCCGCCGTCCGCGGCGATCAGCCCGACCCACGACTGGATGATCCTCGTGTCGCCGGTCCGGTATCCGCCGATCGCGGACCTCGCCCAGCCGATGCTGCGGCTCGGCGGGGTGCGAGTGGTCGCGCGGAACCACGGGATCCACGGCGAGCGGTACGGGAACGCGTTCGTGATGACGAAGGTGGCGGACGGGTCGCAACTGCCGGTCGCGCTGCCCCCCGGCGCGAAGGTCACCTTCCCGGTCTGGAGCGCCGACGGGAAGCGGTTCGCCTTCGAGAACATCACGTCCGACGCGATCGAGCTGTGGGTGGGGGAGGCGGGCAGCGCCACGGTCCGGCGGGTCGAGGGGGTCGCGCTGAACCCGGTGCTTGAGGACGAGCTGCAGTGGATGCCCGACCAGAGGACGCTCCTGGTCAAGACGGTGCCGAAGGGGATGGGCGCGCCGCCGCCGGAGCCGTTGGCGCCGAAGGGGCCGGCGGTCCAGGAGGCCTCGGGCGAGAAGGGCGGCAGCAGCACGTACGAAGTGCGCGACGTGCTCAAGAACGGGCACGACGAGGAGCTGTTCGACTACTACGGGACGGCGCAGCTCGCGTTCGTGGACGCCGACGGCGTCACGATCTCGCCGTT
>PMLC01000040.1 GCA_003158745.1 Acidobacteriota bacterium | reverse complement strand
ACGATCCCGAGCGAGATGCAGGTCGCGAACACCGAAGAGCCGCCGTAGGAGAGCAGTGGCAGGGTGATCCCGGTGGTGGGAGCGACGCCGGTCACCATGCCGACGTTGATGAGGATCTCGACGGCGAGCACGAAGCCGGTGCACCCGGCGAACACCGCGCCGACGCGGTCCCTGGCGGAGAGCGCGATGACCAGGATGCGGAAGACCATCAGGGCGTACGCGGCGAGCAGCAGCGCGGAGCCGACGAAACCGGTCTCCTCCGCCCACACCGCGAAGATGAAGTCGGTGTACTGCGCGGGCAGGAAACGCAGCTGCGACTGGGTACCGGAGTGCAGCCCTTTCCCAGTGGCCCCACCGGAGCCGACCGCGATCTTGGACTGGCGCTGCTGGTACCCGGAGCTGTAGAGAGCGCGGTCGGGATCAGCGAACGTCATGATGCGCTCGCGCTGATAGGGCTTGAGGACCCACAGCCACGCCGCCCCGACCATCACGACCCCCGCCACTCCAAGGACGAGCCAGGTCCGCCAGGGAAGACCGCCCAGCCAGAGCGCCGCCACGAGGATCGCCCCCAACGTGAGCGCGGTCCCGAGGTCGGGCTGAAGCATGACGAGCACTGCGGGAACGGCCGTCAGCGCGACTAGGCGTGACGCGGTCTTGAAATCGAGTCGGTTCTGCCGGTGCTCCCCAGCGAGCGCGGCCACGGCGAGGATCGTGACGACCCGCGCGAACTCGGACGGCTGGATGGTGTACGAGCCGAGCGTCAGCCATCTCTGCGCGCCCGCGCGTGCCGGCGCGACCACGAAGAGGGTGATGAGCACCACGAGCGTGACGACGTAGAAGAGCGGCGAGAGCCTGGCGAGCACGCGGTAGTCGGCGAACGCGAACAGGAGCATGAGAACTGCGCCGACTGCGAGCCAGACGATCTGACGGTTGGCGAAGCCGGGCGTCGCGAGGGCCTTCGCGGTGGAGCTCTGCGCGAGGTAGGCGCACGCCGCGATCGCGACCACGGCCAGCAGAAGCCAGGAGTCGAGGCGTCGCATCAGCGTGTGGGGCGGGGCTCGCGCCGTGCCGCGCCACCCGCAGTCTGGGAGAGGTTAGACGGGCCGGCGGCGACGCGGCCGACTGCGGCCGCCCGCGGTTCTGCAGCGGACGGCGCGTGGGCGGGCGCCGATGGTGGCGCTGCCGGGTGGGCATCGAGGCCCGAGGGCGGCGATGTCGCCTGCCATCCGGGAGGCACCGATGCGGTGACGGCTTGCACCTCCGCCCTGGGGCCGAACGCGCGCTGGATGATGCGGGCGGCGATCGGCGCCGCCACGGAGGCGGCGTCGCCGCCGTGCTCCACCACGACGGCGACGACCAGCTGCGGGTCGCCGAGCGGCGCATAGCCGATGAACAGCGCGTGGTGACGCTGCTCCCAGGGCAGGTCCTGCCAGTGGACGCCCTCTTGCTTGTGGATCACCTGCGAGGTCCCGGTCTTGCCGCCGAAACGGACGGGAAGCGAGCCGAGCCTGCGCGCGGTGCCGCGGTTTCCCGCCACAACGCGTTCCATGCCGCGCTGCACCAGGGCGAGCGCTTCGGCCGGAAACCCGGTCGCCCGGGGCGGCTCGCCTCGGCCCTCCACGAGGTGGGGCTTCACCAGCTGGCCGCCGTTGACGAGCGCCGCGTATGCCACGGCCATCTGGATCGGGGTCACGAGGATCGGACCCTGACCGATCCCGACCGAGATCGTCTCACCGCCATACCACTGTTGGCCGCGGGCCTTGCGGCTCCATGCGTCGTCGGGCACCAGACCCGTGCTCTCACCGCCCAGCTCGATCCCGGTGGCCTCTCCGAGGCCGAAGGCCCGGGCCCACGCTGCGAGCCGGTCGATACCCGCGTCGCGCGCCAGGTAGTAGAAGAACGTGTCGCAGGAGACCTCAATCGCCTCCTCGATCGCGACGCGGCCATGCCCCCCCTTCTGCCAGCAGTGGTACGGGTGGCCATAGATCGTGACCCCCCCCGTGCAGAAGACGCTGTCAGAAGGAGTGCGGACGCCGTCGCGCAGGGCGCCGGCGGCGAACAGCGGCTTGATGGTGGAGCCGGGCGGGTAGAGGGCCTGCAGGGCCCGGTCGTGCAGGGGGTTGAGCGGGTCGCCGATCAGCTCGTGCCACTTCGCCGGTTCCAGGTGACCGGCGAAGAGATCGGGGTCGAACGAAGGCTGCGAGAGGAGGATCCTCACCGCGCCGTTGCGCGGGTCGAGGGCGAACACGGCGCCGACCTGTCCCGCCATCGCCTCGGCCGCTTCGCGCTGGAGGGCAAGGTCGAGTGTGACCTGCAGCGGCCGTCCAGCGACGGGGGGCTCCTCGTCGAGCGCCGAGACCTGCTTGCCGAAAGCGTCCACCACCACGACCAGGTTTCCGGGCGTGCCGCCCAGCACGTCCTGGTAGGCGCGCTCGATGCCGGACCGGCCCACGAGCTGGCCGGGGCGGAGGCCGGGGTTGTCGGTGAGCTGCTCGGGCGAGACCTCGCCGAGCTGGCCCACGAGGTGAGCGACGGTGGCGCCGGGAGGGAGTGAGCGGCGCGTCGCCGGGTGGATGTCGAGTTCCCTGTACTCGGCGCGGTGTGCGGCGATCGCCGCGACCTGGGACCACGCGAGGTTGTCCGCGATCACGGACGGCAGATGCGAGGTCCGCCGGGCCTTGTCGAGGCGGGCCTTCACTTCGTCGGCCGGCGCGATCTCGATCCTGGTCAGGAACGCAGCCGTGCGTGCGGCGTCGGCCATCTCCTCGGGAAACAAGAGGAGCTGATAGGTGGGCCGGTTGTCGAGGATGACCTCGCCGCGCACGTCGGTGACCATCCCACGCGGCGCTTCGAGGGGGAGACGGCGCAGCCGGTTGTTCTCGGCGGCGGTCTTCCACCTCGCGTTCTGGATGACCTGCAAGACCCACAGGCGCACAAGGACCACCGAAAAGGCAACTAGCAAGATAGCCAACAGCGCGGCCGTCCGGCGCTGCAGGGGGCGCAGGTCGTCGCGAACGAAGGTCATAGCCGACGCAGTACGCGACGGCGCCTGCGCTCCGGCGACTGCCACGCCCGTACGACCCGCTCAGACGCGGCGACGAGGAAGCCGGCCGCGCCCGTCATCGCCACGGTGGCGAAGGCCCCGATCCACATGTGGTCCGGTTTCATGCCGAGGGTGACGAGCGTCAGAATCCAGGTAAGCTCGCTGCACGCCGCGGCAAGCAGCGAACCGACGATCCAGTACAACGGGCCCACCATTTCGAACTTGCGCACGACCACGGCGACCACCACGCCCGCGACGGCTCCGGCGATCCCCCCTGGTCCGATGATACGCTCGGTCATCAGGTCGGTGGCGAGTCCCGCGGCGAGTCCGGTCCAGGCGACTCCAACCGGGTCGAACCGCCGCGCGCTTGCGACCACCACGAGCAGGACCGGCTGGCAGGCCGCGAAGACCCACCAGAGATGGCTCGCAGTCAGCCCGAACTGGAGGAGGATCGCGACGAAGAAGGCAATGGCGATCTTCACGGCGCACCCTTGTTGACCGGCGCCAGGACGAGCACCACCGTGACCTCGGTCGGCCGCGCAGCGAGCCGTACCGGCACGACCGTGAAGAGGCCTTCGTTGCGCGCCTCCTGCGCCGACCCGAAGAGCATGCCCGGCGGATAGATCCCCTCCGACCCGGTGGACAGCACCACGGAATCCGGTGCGACCTTCGTGTACGGAGGAAGGCCCGTGATATGGGGCTGGTCGCCCCCCACCAGCAGTCCTTCTGAGTTGATACCGGGGATCGTAGCCGCCGCAGCGGCGGCCGGGTGGCTGAGCAGTTGGACGCGCGATGAGTGCTCGAGGACGCGGTCGACGCGGCCCAAGAGACCGGTCTCAGCCAGCACCGCCGAGTCGGCATGGACCCCATCGGCCGTCCCGCGGTCGAGGCGGAGCGTGTGCGTGCCCAGGAGGTCGCGGGCCACGACTCGTGCGAGGACCGCATGATCCAGCAGGGACGGGTACGCCGCGAGCAGGCGCGACCCCTGACGCAGCTCCCCGACTTCCGCCGACAGGAGCTGGTTGGTGCGGCGCAGCTCCCCGCTTTCCCCCCGCAGACGTCCGAGTTCCTCGAGCGTCGCCCGCAGGCTGCGCTGCCCGGTGCGGAAGTCCTCCCACGCGGAGCCGACGGCGTTGGCCAGCGCCACGGCGGGTGCGGCCATCGTCGTCACGGCCAGCGAGAGCGCCGTCTGTCCGCGGGGTGTCCGCACCTGCGCCGCCGAGCCCACGTAAAGCGCCGCGCAGATGAAGATGATCGTGAGGTCGGGGCGGAGCCGGACGCGGAGCACGTCAATCGATGGATATCTTCTTGAGGAGGGCCATGTCGGTGAGCATCCTGCCGGTGCCCCGCACGACAGCGGAGACCGGGTCGTCGCAGTGAGCGACGGGGATGCCGGTCTCCTCGCGGAGCCGCTGGTCGAGGTTGCGCAGCAGGGAGCCGCCTCCGGCGAGCACGATACCTTTGTCGATGATGTCCGCGGAGAGCTCCGGCGGTGTGCGCTCGAGCGCAGTGCGAACCGCGTCGACGATGGTGTTCACCGTCTCGGCGAGCGACTCGCGCACCTCCTCGTCGTTGACCGTCAGCGTCTTCGGGATCCCTTCCACGAGGTCGCGCCCCTTCACCTCCATGGTGCGCGTCTCGGTGCCGGGCCAGGCGTTGCCGAGTTCAATCTTGATCATCTCGGCGGTGCGCTCTCCGATAAGGAGGTTGTACTTCCGCTTGATGTACGAAATGATCGCCTCATCCATCTCGTTGCCGGCAATCCGCACGGAGCGCGAGTAGACAATGCCCGCGAGCGAGATGACGGCCACGTCGGTCGTGCCGCCTCCGATGTCGACGATCATGTTGCCGGTGGGTTCGGTGATCGGCAACTCCGCGCCGATCGCTGCGGCCATGGCCTGCTCGATGAGGTAGACCTCGGAGGCGCCTGCACGCAAGGCAGAGTCCTTCACGGCGCGTTTCTCGACCGGCGTGATCTCCGATGGCACCGAGATCACGATGCGCGGCCGAACGAAGAGGTTCCGGCCGTGGGCCTTGCGGATGAAGTACTCGAGCATCTTCTCGGTAACCTCAAAGTCGGCGATCACGCCGTCCTTCATCGGCCGGATGGCGGCGATGTTGCCGGGAGTCTTGCCCAGCATGTCCTTGGCTGCCTGACCGACGGCTTCGACCCTGTTCGTGACCCGGTTGACCGCCACGATGGACGGCTCAAAGACCACGATCCCTCGGTTCTTGGTGTACACCAACGTCGTCGCGGTGCCGAGGTCCACCGCGAGATCAGAGGAGAAGAGCGAAAGCAGCGATGCAATCCCCATAGGGCTCCTATTCGACCTCTACGTACACCGACTTGCGATCTTCGGCGGTATTCCCGGACGGGTCGGTGGCCCGGATCACGATCGTGTTCCACCCCTCCCGATTCAAGGCGACCGCCTTCTTGAAGGTGCCGTCGCCCTGAACCTCCACCGGCTCGCCGTTCACCGTCACCATGGCGCCCGGGATGGTGATGCCCTGGATGATAAAGAAATTCCCCATCTGGGTGGGTTTTTGCACCTCGAGCTTCGGCGGTGTTGTGTCGCTCAGTGCTTCGACCCGCGGTCCGGCGAACGCCTTGAACGCCCGCGGCGAGCTCCACTCCGAGCGCACGTGCTCAATGCCGAGCGCCGCGACGCGCCAGTAATAAGTGCCTGCGCGCAGGATCTTCACGGCCGCCGAGTTCGTGCTGCGCTGGACGCTGAACTCCAGGTTGGACGCGGCGAAGAGCCGCGAGCGCGAGACTTGCAGTTCGTAGCCGGTGCAGCCGACCACTTCGCGCCACCCGAGGTCGACCCGGTTGGAGAGATCGAGATTGGCCAGGAAGTTGACCGGGGGTTTCTCCAGAGCGGGCGCTTCGGGGACGGCTCGCTGGTGGCCGAGCTTGCCGCCGGGCGCCGCGCTCACCGCCTGCCGCGTGCCCAACTCGACCCGCTCGCCCGTCGAACCGATGACGCGGGCCTTGCCGCTGTACGAAGAGACGACCGTGGCGCTGTCTTCTGCCACCTCGACGCCCACCCGGCTGTCGCTTTCGATGTCGGCCCTCGCCGCGTCCGTGACGACCGACGACGAGTTGCTCGCGGTGTAGACGTTCACCTGGCCGGACTTCACCTTGACCTCGGCGCTCGACGGGGTCCGTCCCCCGCGTGCCTCGCGGTGGACCTCGAGCAGTGAGTCGGGGCCGACCTTGTACACCGTGCTGTCGGAGAAGAGCACCTCGGCGAAAGCGTCGGAGCCCGTCTTGATGAAATCGCCGTTGTAGAGCGGCTGTTTCTCGCGGCCCTTCTCCCACCTGGTCTGGTTGGCCCGCTGGACCTCAACCTTCCCGTTGAGCGCGATGATCTGTCCGCTTCCGGCGAATTCGCGGTTCGCGAGTCCGCTGAGCAGCTGGAAGCGCTGCAACGAATCCTCGGCGCGGGCTATGCACGCGGGGAAGTCCTTGCGTGCCCAGTCGGAGCGGGCCTCCTCGAGAAGATGGGAAGCCTGCTCGAACTCGCCCGAGAGGCTCTCGGGAAACCCGGCCCGCTGAATCTCCTCCTGCGCAGTCGAGGCGCGCCTGAGCGCGCGCTGTGCTCTCGCCTCGGCGGGCTCGTGGGTGAAGTAGAGGACGCTTCCGAGGATGCCGCCGGCAAGAAACACGAGGAAGATGAGCAGACCCCAGCGCTTCATCCCTCTGACTGAGACAACGACCCAGTCGAGTTCGAACCGCGACGCAGAGGGACTCGGAAGTCGAGAACGCATTGCCAGGCCCTCTCAACCTTAGCATTCCGCGTGCTGCGGACGCAACCAGAGAGCGTTGTGCAACTTGCTCGCAGGGAGGTCGTGGGCTAGAATCCTCTGCCTTTGGGCGTGATGGAGGCATCGAGATGCTCAAGACGTTGCGTGACCAGTTCGTGCACCTCAAGTGGATCCTCTGGTTCGTCGTGTTCCTTTTTGTCTTCTTCATCTTCGTCGACTGGGGCACCGGCCGAAGCGGGCGCTCTCGCGGCCTTGCCGGCCTCGCGGCGAGGATAGGCAACGTGAGCATCTCGGAGTCGCAGTTCATGAAGGAGATGCGCTCGACCGAGCAGCGCTATCGACAGATGTACGGCGATCAGTTCGAGGGCGTGAGGGACAAGATCGACCTCGCTTCCATCACGATCCAGAACATCGTGGACCGGTACCTGCTGCTGGCCGAGGCGAGGAAGCTGGGCGTCGAAGTCACCGACAAGGAGCTGCTCGACAAGATCATGACGTACCCAGCGTTCAAGCGCACCGACGGAAGCTTCGTCGGAGACGATCTGTACGCACGCATCCTGCGAGCCAACCAGACGAGCCCCGAGGAGTTTGAGGATAGCCTGAGGCAGGACCTGGCGATGCAGAAGCTGCAGCAGGCTCTAGCGGCCGGGATCATGATCCCGGAGTCGGATGTCGAAAGCGAGTACCGCCGCCGGAACGAGGCGGCCTCGTTCGACGTCCTCTACGTCCCGGTCGACCGTGCGCTCGCCGGCGTCACGGCGACCGAGGCGGATGCCAAGGCGTACTACGACGCCAACCAGCCGCACTTCACCCACCCCGCGCAACGGCAGCTCCGCTACCTGCTCGTTGACGACGTGAGGCTGCGACGGACCTTGTCCGTGCCCGACTCCCAGATTGCCGACTATTACTCGAAACACCAGCAGGAGTTCGCCGCCCCCGAGCAGGTCCGCGCGCGCCATATCCTGATCCAGCCCAAGACCAAGGACGATGCGGGCTGGAGCGCGGCGCTCGCGAAGGCCCGCGAGGTGCGTGCCAAGGCTACGGCGGGGGACTTTGCGGCTCTCGCCAAGCAGTACTCCGAGGACCCGGGGAGCAAGGACTCGGGCGGCGAGTTGCAGTGGTTCCCGCGCGGCCGCATGGTCAAGGAGTTCGAGAACGCTGCATTCGGTCTCAAGCCCGGCGAGGTCTCGGCCCCGGTGAAGAGCCAGTACGGGTACCACATCATCCAGCTCGAGGAGCGGCGCCCTGCAACCACCAACCCCCTTGCCGAGGTCCGCGATGTCATCAGAGAGAAGCTTGTCGAGAGCCTGTCCGACGCCGAAGGGAACCGTCGTGCGACGGCTCTGAGGGACAAAATCGACGCTGCGAAGCTGACGACCGACGACCAGTGGCACACGCTCACGGACGACGTCGTGACCTCGAACGTGACGCCGTTTTTCGGGGCACAGGACGAGATGATCGCCGGCCTCGGCCGCGACCCCGAGTTGCTCACCGAAGCGAAAGTGTCCAAGGAGGGTTTTGTGGCTGGTCCGCGACGCAGTTCGCGCGGCTGGGTTGTGTACAGGGTCGCGAAGGTCCGCCCGGCCGGCACCACGCCGCTTACCGAGGCGAAGGACGAGGCCATGGATGCAGCCAAGCGCGCCAAGGCGCTGGAGAAGCTGCGCGCCGAGCTCGATAGCCGGCGACCGGCTCTTGCGAGCGGTCCGCTCGCCGGCCAGGCTGCCGGACTGGGCGGGACGGCGCAGACCCTGACGGATCACCGGCGTGGCACCGCAATCCAGGGCCTCGGCATGGCACCCCGCCTCGACGATGCAGTCTTCTCTACGGCCGTGGGCGCACTGACGCCAGCGGTGATCGTTGGCGAGCGCGGCGTCGCAATCGCGAAGATCACCGCCAAGAAGGCGTTCGACCCTGCGGCGTACGCCAAGGAGAAGATTGCGCTCCGCGACAGCATGGTGAAGGAGGAGCTCCAGCGGCTGATCAGCTCGATGGTCGCCGAGGCCAAGCGCGAGAACCCGATCACTATCAACTCCGAGGTCGTGGAACGCTTCAAGCCCAAGAGCGGATGATCGGCCATCTAGACGGGAGCATCCTCGAGTTGCAGCCCGGCCTCGTGGTGGTGGAGGCGGGCGGCGTAGGTTACGAGGTGCATCTGCCCGTCTCGACGCACCCGCTCCTCGTGGGGCGGGAGCGCGCGGCCCTCTTCGTGCACACCCACGTGCGCGAGGATCAGCTCTCGCTCTACGGCTTCACGACGCGGATGGAGCGCGACACGTTCCGGCTGCTCCTCGGGGTGTCCGGCATCGGCCCCCGCATCGCCCTGGCGTTGTTGTCCGGCCTCACCCCGGATGACCTCGCCGCCGCCGTCGAGTCCGAGCAGTGGCGACGCCTTGCGGCCGTGCCGGGTATTGGGAAGCGCACCGCCGAACGCCTGATCGTCGAGCTGAAAGGCAAGGTCAAGGCTGCCGTGGCGGCTTCCGCAAGCTCGCGCCAGGACGCGGTCTCCGCGCTCACGAACCTCGGCTACCCGGTGCGGGCGGCCGAGGAGGCCGTGGGGGATCTGCTGCGATCGAACCCGGACCTGGATCTCTCGGAGCTTCTGCGCCGCGCGCTGCAAGCCCTCGTCCGCTGAGAGGAAGTCGACAGTTCACAGTTGACAGTCGACAATCAGTTTCACCACAACCAGCACGCCTGCTGAGGTGGCCTTGCGGTGGCGGAGTTCTTGACTGTCAACTGTCGACTGGACGGGTGGGTGGGGGAGAACTGTCAACTGGGTGGGCGGTGGGGGGTAACATAGCGGCGTGCAGGAGCACGTGCTGACGCCGATCCGCGACCCGTCCGAAGCCCGGTTCGAGGACAGCCTCCGGCCGCGGAAACTCGCCGAGTACATCGGTCAAGAGAAGGTGACCGCGAACCTGGGCGTGTTCATCGCCGCGGCGCGGGCTCGAGCCGAATCGCTCGACCACGTCCTCCTGTTCGGTCCGCCGGGCCTTGGCAAGACCACGCTCGCCCACATCATCGCCGCCGAGATGGGCGTCAGCCTGCAGATCACCTCCGGCCCGGTGCTTGAGCGGGCCGGGGACCTCGCTGCGATCCTGACCAACCTCGAGCCTCACGGCGTCCTGTTCGTGGATGAGATCCACCGAATGGCCCCGACGGTCGCGGAGATCCTGTACCCCGCGATGGAGGACTTCTCACTCGACCTGGTCGTCGGGCAGGGGCCGGCGGCGCGCGCGATGCGATTGCCGCTACCCCCGTTCACGCTCGTCGGCGCCACCACGCGTGCCGGCCTTCTTCCGGCCCCGCTGCGTGACCGCTTCGGGATCGTGCACCGCCTCGACTTCTACGGCCCGGACGCGCTCACCGCCATCGTCCGCCGCTCCTCCGGTTTGCTCACCGTGAACCTCGACGTCGCGGCGGGCGAGGAGATCGCGCGCCGCGCCCGCGGCACGCCTCGCGTGGCGAACCGCCTCCTGCGGCGTGTTCGCGACTTTGCGCACGCACGAGGGGAGGAGGCGATCTCGCTCGACACCGCCCGCTATGGCCTCGAGCGCCTGGAGGTCGACGGCTTCGGCCTCGACGATCTCGACCGGCGGCTGCTTGTGACCGCGATCGAGCACTACCGCGGCGGACCGGTCGGCCTGCGGGCGCTGGCGGCGACCCTGGGAGAGGACGAGGGAACGCTCGAGGACATCTACGAGCCGTACCTCCTCCAGCTCGGTTTCCTGCAGCGCACGCCGCGCGGGAGAGTCGTCACCGAGCGTGCCCGACGCCACCTTGGATACCCAACAGTCCAGGGAGACCAGGAGGATCTCTTCCCGCCGGAGGGGCGGTGAAGACCCTTCCCATCGTGATCAACCCGGTGGCGCGCGGCGGTCGGCGCAAACCTCCCACCGAACGGCTCGAGCACATCGCCGCAGAGTTCGGCTGGCGGCTGGAGTGGTGGGCCACCCAGGCGCCGGGACATGCCACCGAGCTCGCCGCACGGGCCGCCCGCGACCGCTACGCGGCGCTCGGCGTGTGGGGCGGCGACGGCACGTACAACGAGGCGGCGCGAGGCCTCGTGGGGAGCAGCACGGCACTCGTGACGTTGCCCGGGGGCACGACCTCGGTGCTCGCCTACGAGCTCGGCATCCCGCGAGACCCCGCCCGGGCGCTCGCCCGGCTGCTGGGCGGCGAGCGGAAGGCGATGGCGGTCGGACGGACCGACTCGGGGCAGCTCTTCCTTCTCATGCTGTCCGCCGGACCGGACTCCGTCATCCTCGCCCACCTGCCGACGATCATGAAGCAGCGCGCAGGCAAGGTGGGGATAGCGGCGCAGGCGTTGCTGGAACTCACACGCGGGCACCTGCCCCGGTTCTCGGTGACAATGGACGGTACGAGCTTCGAGGCGTCGTGGTGCATCACCGGCAACGCCCGCTCGTACGGCGGCCCTTTCGCCGCGACGCCGGGCGCCGACCCCTTCGCCACGGGCCTCGAGGTGGTGAGCCTGCAGCGGCACGGCCTAACGGCAGTAGTGCCGTTCTTCTTTTCGATCCCCTCGGGGCGCCACCTCCGGCTTCCGGGCGTGGACCGGCGGCCGGCCGTCGAGGTGCGCCTCGCGGGCGAGAACATCCCCTACCAACTCGACGGCGACGCGGCAGGTTTCCTGCCCGTGACGGCCCGTGCCTCCGACGAGCGCGTGTGGGTCTTCGTCCCCCGCCCGGTCAACAGTTGACAGTTGACAGTTGACAGTTCCCCCCCCCCACCTAAGAGAGTTGATTGGCGAACATCAGCTGTGAGCTTCTAACTGTCGACTGTCGACTGGGTGGGGGGTGGCGGAGAACTGTCAACTGGGTGGGTGGGTGGGGGAAGGCTGTCGCCCCGCGTGTTACGATCCCGTGACAACGGAGGCGGCCGTGGCGGATTCGCTGGATGCCATACTGAGACCACGCACGCTGGCGGTGATCGGTGTTTCCTCCCGAGCCGACTCGCTGTCCGGTCGCCTGCTGGGGAACCTCTTCGCGGCCGGGTACACGGGGGCGGTCTACCCCGTCAACCCCAAAGTGCCGGCCGTGCGTTCGTTCCGTTGCTACCCGAGCCTGAAGGCGATCCCGGACACGCCGGACCTCGCGGTGGTGATGGTCCCGCGCGACGCGGTGCCGGCGACGATCGACGAGTGCCTCGAGGCAGGGGTCGGGGGCATCGTCGTGATCACGGCAGGGTTCCGCGAGGGCGGCGGGGCCGGCGCGGAGGTGGAGCGCAGACTGCTGGCGCGGGTGCGCGCGGCCGGCGTGCGCATGATCGGCCCGAACTGCATGGGCCTCATCAACACCGACTCCGACGTACGCATGGACGCGTCGTTCACACCGGCCCCGGCGCTGCCGGGGGCCGTGGCGTTCGCCTCGCACTCCGGCGCGTTAGGCGTCGCGATGTTGGAAGCGGCTCGCGATGTGGGGCTTGGCTTCTCGCACTTCGTGTCGCTCGGCAATAGCGCCGACGTGGACATCAACGACCTGCTCGAGGTCTGGGAACGCCACGACCCGACGCGGGTGATCATGCTGTACCTGGAGTCGTTGCCCGAACCCCAGCGCTTCCTCGCACTTGCCAAGCGGGTGGGCCGTTCCAAGCCGATCGTGGTGTTCAAAGGCGGGCGCACGGCGGCCGGCCAGCGGGCTGCCTCCTCGCACACCGGCGCGCTCGCGGCCGGCGACACCGCCGTGGATGCCCTCCTCAGGCAGGCCGGCGTGCTGCGTGCCGGCACTCTCGAAGAACTTTTCGACCTTGCTCTGGCCCTGTCGTCCGCGCCCCCGCCGCGTGGGCGACGGGTAGCGGTGGTCACGAACGCGGGCGGTCCCGCAATCGCCGCCACCGACGCGCTGTCCGACCACGGGCTCGTGCTGGCCTCGCTGTCACCCGCGACCGATCAGGCGCTGCGGGGTTTCCTACCGGCTGAGGCGGCGGTGGCGAACCCGGTGGACATGCTGCCGTCCGCCACGCCAGACAACTTCCGCCATGCGGTCGAACTGGCCCTCGCCGACGAGGGCGCCGACGCGGTCCTCACCATCACGGTCACGCCGATCATGGTGACGCCCCTGGCAATCGCGCAGGGGATCGCCGAGGTCAAGGCCCAGGGGGACAAGCCGCTGCTCTCGGTGTTCATGACGTACCCCCGCTTCTTCTCGGAGGCCCGCTCGATCGCCGGCCTCCCCGCGCTCTTCCGGTACCCGGAGGCGGCGGTGGCGGCGCTCGCCGGCTTGGCGCGGCACGGCGAGAGGGCGTCGGCGCCGCCGGACGAGGCGCCGGCAACAGCGCCTCGCAGCGCGATCATCGAGCGGGCGCTGCGCCGCGGTCCGGGCTACCTGCCTCCGGGCGAAGCGTTCGGGGTGCTCGAGGAAGCCGGCATCCCGGTCGCGCCGTGGAGAGTCGTCCCACGGCGCTGCGAGCTGGCGGCGGCGGCAGCTGCTCTCGGCTACCCGGTTGTCCTGAAGGCGTTCGGGGAGCAACTCATTCACAAGAGCGAGGTGGGAGCGGTGGCGATCGGGTTGGCCGACCAGGCCGCGCTCGACCGGGAGGCCGAGGCGATGGAGGGTCGCCTCGCCGCCGCGGGTGTGCGTCCGGAGGGTTTCCTGGTGCAAGGCCAGGTTTGCGGCGCCCGCGAAGCGATCCTCGGTGTCACCCGCGACCCGGCGGTCGGTCCGCTCGTGATGCTCGGGCTCGGCGGTGTCGCGGTGGAGGTCTGGAAGGACGTGAGCTTCCGGGTCGCGCCGATCGCTGGGTCCGACGCGGACGCGATGTTCGGCGAGCTTCGTGGGGGGCGCCTGCTGGGCGCGTTCCGCGGCCGACCGGCGTGCGACATCGCGGCGCTCAAACAGGCACTGGTGCGTCTCGCTGCGCTCGCCGCCGCGCACCCCGAGATTGCGGAGTGCGACGTCAACCCGCTGCTGGTGCTCGACGAGGGGCGCGGCTGCGTCGCCGTGGACGTGCGCATCCGGGTGGGCGCATGAGGGAGGTCTCGCTGCTCGCCTGGCGGCACCTCTCGAGCCGCCCGCGGCAGAGCGTCCTCACGATCGCCGGCGTCGCCCTCGGCGTGGCGGTGTTCGTGTTCACCGTCTCGATGATGGACGGCCTTCTCGTTTTCTTCACGCAAAGCCTGATTAAAGTGTCGCCGCTGCTCACCGTGCTTCCGGAACGGCTGGACGTGAACCTGGCCCGTGACCAGCTCCGGCGTGTCTCCAGCGACGAGATCGTCAGCATCAGCCGGCCGCCGGTGCCCGACGACCGGCCGACGATACGCGGTGCGACCGCTCTGGCGGAGCGCGTGCGGTCCGTACCAGGTGTCGTGGGCTCTTCGGTCGCGGGAGCTGCTCCGGTGGTGCTTTCGTTCGGAACCATCGCGGAGCCGGCGATTCTCGTGGGGCTCGATCCCGGCGACGAGGCAACCGTTACCGAGCTGCCGCGCTGCGTCGTGCAGGGCCGGTGGGACCGCCTCGCGATCAGGCGCGACGGCGCCGTGGTGGGGAAAGACCTCGCGGACCGGCTCGGAGCTCAAGTGGGGGACCGGCTGGCTGCGGTGGGCGATGCCGGGCAGGTGCGCGAGCTCGAAGTCGTCGGAATCATCGCGACCGGTCTCGGCGCCGTCGACGAGAGCAGCGCGTATGTGAACCTCTCGGTGGCGCAGGGCGTGGCGGGATGGGGCGGCGACGAGGGGACCGAGATCCGGCTGCGGACCGTGGCCATCACGAACCTGGACGGCCTGCGGCGGCGGCTTCAGGCGGTGACGGGCCACAGGGTCGAGACCTGGGAGGAGACGAGCCAGGCGTCGCTCAAGCTCTTCCGCATGATCGGCCTGACAACGTACCTGCTGACCGGCTTCGTACTGGTCGTTGCCGGGCTGGGGATCGCGAACAAGCTCACCACGATAATCCTCGATAAGGAGAGAGACATCGCCGTGCTGCGCTCCTTCGGGTTCTCGCGCGGCGCGATCCGTGGCGTGTTCCTGATCGAAGGCCTGTTGCTGGGAGCGTCGGGCACAGCTGTGGGCTGCCTCACCGCGGCCGCGGTCATCGAGTACTTCACGGTCTTCCCCATTCGCTTCGCGGCGCGCGAAGGGGCAGTCCTGGCGTACACCGAGCTCTTCCTGGCCAAGGACCCACGCTACTACCTGGTGATCAGCGTGGCCGCGCTCGCCATCTCGGCGATCGCGGCGCTCGTCGCGGTCCGGCGGGCGGTGCGCGTCGTCCCGGTGGAGGTGCTCCGTGGCACCGCCTGAGCGACAGTCAACAGTCAACAGTCAGCAGTCAACAGTTGACAGTAAGGCCCTCGATTTGCCCGTGGTCAGTTTGCTCATCAGCCCTGTCGTCAACTGTCAACTGTCAACTGTGAACTTGGGCGGTCGGGTGGGGTGGAAGTGACCACACCTGTCCTCGTCGCGCGCGGCCTGACCCGGCGCCTCGGGGTGGGGGCGGGTGCGCGGGAGGTCCTGCACGGGGTAGACATCACGATCGAGGCCGGGGAGTTCGTGGCGCTCGTCGGCCCTTCCGGGTCGGGAAAGTCCACGCTCCTGTACCTCCTGGGCGGACTCGATCACCCGGACGCCGGCAGCGTCGAGATCGCGGGCGAGGACCTGGCCCGGGTGGACGACGACACCCTCGCGAAGCTGCGCAATCGCCTGATCGGGTTCGTCTATCAGTTTCACTTCCTGCTGCCGGAGTTCTCGGCGCTGGAGAACGTGCTGATGCCGCTGTGGGCGCGCGGCGGCGGGCGATCGCGCGAGGACCGGGCCTTGGGGCTGGAACTGCTCGGGCGGGTCGGGATCGCCGAGAAGGCAGGCAAGCTGCCGCGCGAGCTGTCGGGCGGCGAACAGCAGCGCGTCGCCGTGGCGCGGTCGCTCGTGAACCGTCCGAAGCTCTTGTTGGCGGACGAGCCCACCGGTAACCTCGACAGCGCCAACGCGAACGCCGTGTACGAGCTCTTTCGCGAGCTGAATCGCGACCTCGGTCAGACGATCCTGGTGGTCACGCACGACACGGACTGGGCCGCGCGAAGCGACCGCATCTTGCGCCTGCTGGACGGGCGCGTCGTCGGTGACGAGAGGCGAAGAGAGGAGCGGGCATGAGACGGTGGCTGGTGCTGGTGGCCATCCTCGTGGTGATGGGCGGGGTCCTCGGCCGGGTGTTCTGGCGGTCGTGGCGCGGGCGCGACGTCGTGCTCATCACCCTCGGTACGGGTCGGGTCGTGGCCGCCGTCTACGCCACCGGCCGTGTCGATTGCGAAGATCGGGCCACGCTCCGTGCCCGCGTAGCGGCGCCGCTCACGGCGCTGCTCGTCGGGTCGGGTCAGCAGGTGACGGAAGGCCAAGTGGTCGCGCGTCAGGATGCGGCCGCGGCGCACCTCGCCAGCGAGCGGGCCGTCGGAGAGCTCGACGCGGCGCGGGCGAGCTTCGCGCAGGCGCAGGACGAGGCGGCGCGCAGCGAGAAGCTGGCGCGGGACGGCCTGCTCGCCGAGGACGCATGGGTCAAGGCGAGGGAGAATGGCCGCGAGCTCGCCGCACAGATGGCGGCGATGGAGACGGCGGTGAGGATCGCGCGTCAGCAGGAAAGCTGGACCGAGCTGCGTTCGCCGCTGGCAGGTACCGTCACCACCATCCTGCACCGCGCCGGGGATCCTCTGCGCGAGGGCGACGAGGTGCTCACCGTGGTCGACCTTTCCAACGCCTACGTGCGCGTCGGGGTGGACGAGCGCGACGCGGGTCGTGTCGTTGTCGGGCAGTCGGTGCGCATGGTGTTCGACGCGTATCCGGGGAAGTTGCTGCTGGGCAACGTATGGCGCCTCGTGCCGGCGGTCGACCGTCTCACCAAGTCCACCGACGTGCTGGTCTCGCTGCCCCCGGACCGCCCGCCCCTCCAGCTCGACTTCACCGTCACCGTGAACATCGTCACCGGGGTCGTGGAGGACGCCGTGGTCGTACCGCGCACCGCTCTCGATGGGACCGGCGCTGAAAGGGCAGCGTTCGTACCGCGCCCCGGCGGCCACGTCGAGAGGAGAGTGCTCGAGCTTGGGGCGTGCGATGAGGACCGCTGCCAGGTGCTCTCCGGCCTCGCGAAGGGGGAGCGCGTAGTCGCACCGCTCCCCGCCGGGCTCAAGGACGGCGACCGGGTCGTCGTCGCGACCCCGCCGGCCGCCGCGCGATCATGAGAGATCGGCACCGTTCCGCGCCGGCCGGGCGGGTGGGGGCCCGGACCCCGGACCCCGGACCCCGGAGCCCGGTGGTTCCGTGATCGACCATCTGCGCATCGCGGAAGCGCAGCTTCGCGGGCGGCCGCGCCAGACGGCGATCGCCCTTGCCTCGGTGGGCGTGGGCTCGGCCATGCTGATCGTCACGCTCTCGCTCACGACTGGACTCTCCGAGGACTTTCTGAAGAAGACCACCGAGAGCTCGGCCAACGCGGAGGTGCTCGCCCGGCGCCCGCAGGGGTGGAAGCCGGAGAAGCTGCCGCTTCCCGGCGAGGTAGTCATGGCGCTATCGCGCCACCACGTCCCGGATGAGAAGAGAGCGATCCGAGCGCTTTCGGGCGTCCTCGCGGCGCTTCGTTCGCTCCCCTCCGTGCGCGTTGCCACGCCTGCCGTGGAAGCACAGGCGGTGCTTGTCTACGGGACCGTCAGGCGGTCCGCCGCTCTCGCCGGCGTGGTGCCCGAGCTGGAGCGCGCCGTCACGTCACTCGACACGAAGATCGTTCGCGGCTCCTGGGCGGCGCTCTCACGCACACCCGACGGCGTCATCCTGGGGAGTCAGGTCGCGCGAGCGCTGGGGGTCGACGTCGGGAGCCACCTCCAGGCGGTCGGTCCTGATGGAGGCGGCTTGCCGCTCAAGGTCGTCGGGATCGTGGCCTCCGGCCTGTCGCAAGTGGACAAGACGCTCGCGCTCGTCAACCTCCCGCTCGCGCAGGGCCTGGCCGGCCTCTCCACCGACCAGGCAACGACGGTCCGTCTGGCCCTCACGGACCCTGTGGAGGCGACGCGCGTGGCGCGGGAGGCCGAGCAGCGCACCGGCTACGTCTGCCGCTCGTGGCAGGAGAAAAACGCCGCCTCGGTTGAAGCGTTCAAGCGGCAGAACATGATCACGCTGGCGTTGGTGCTGTTCACCACGCTCGTCGCGGCGTTCGGAGTGGCGAACGTCCTGGTACAGCTGGTGGCCGACAAGCGGCGCGATATCGCGATCCTGCGCGCGGCCGGATTCTCACGCCACGACCTCGGGATGATCTTCCTGCACGAGGGAGTCCTCCTCGGCTTGCTCGGGTCCGCCGTCGGATGGCTGCTGGGCGCCGTGCTGATTCGGGTTGTGGCCGCCCTGCCGGTGGACTTCGGCGAGTCAGCTCTGGTGCGCAACGAGCACCTCCAGATGGCCGAGCACCCGAGCTTCTACTTCGCGGCGTTCGGCATCTCGGTCGTTGTCTGCGCCCTCGCGGCCGTTCAGCCCGCGCGCCGCGCCGCTTCGCTCGAGCCGACTGCCATCCTCCGCGGCGAGCACTGAGAGACAGGGGTCCGAGGTCGGCAAAGACGAGCAGACGAGCAGAGGAGCGGAGGGGCTGAGGAGCGGAGGAGAAAGGCTGAGGCGGCACCGGTTTCGTCTCTTGCTCCTCTGCTCTCCTGCGCCTCTGCTCCTCTGCTGTCGTCCGCGTGCGGACAGGCGCGCAGCCGAAACAACAGGGGTCCGGGCTCAGGGGGCGGAGATCTCGCCGATGCGGTCGCAGCGCTGTGCGGCGATCTCAGGCGCGGCGGCCAAGTCGGCGAGGGTCCGATGCAGTCGGGGATGGAACCAGCCAGGGGCGATCTCGGCGGCAGGCGCCAATGCGAACCGTCGCTCGGCAAGGCGGGGGTGCGGCAACACGAGATCCGGGGAATCGATGACGACGCCGGGGGCGACGAGCAGGTCGAGGTCGAGCGTGCGCGGTCCCCACCGGCGCTCCACGTCGCGATCGCGCCCCGCGGCAGCCTCCAGCCGTTGGCAGAGGGCGAGCAAAGCGCGCGGGTGGGAGCGAGATTCCACCAGCGCCGCAGCGTTGAGGAAGTCGTCTTGCGGCTGACCGAGCGGCGCGCTGCGCCAGACACCCGAGCATGCGAGCACTCGGACCTCGCGCGCGAGGCCCGCGACGGCGGCGGCGAAGGCGGCGAGCACGTCGCCCCGGTTCCCACCGATGCCGATCAGGAGCAGCATCCCCGTCTCCGAGCCATTCTCAGATGATAAGATCAATCCACGCCGGAGGAGGGCCGCATCATGGGCGATGAGGTGGAGGCAGGCCGGAACGCGCGCAACCTGCTCGAACGCCTGGCCACACGGGTGCCGGGTTTCTCGGGCTACCTCGAACGAGAGCTCCGGCGCGAGATCGACCAGCTCTTGCGGAACGACCTCGCCGGACGGCTCGACGCAGCGCGCGCCAGCACGACGGCATTCACGCGGACCCTCCACCTCGGGGCGGAGGGACGTCTCGAGCGCGTTGCGAGCATTGACAAGTCTCTGGACGCCCTGGCCAACGCAATCCGGCATGCGGGCTCCGGCTACGGCGGGTTGTTCGACGCCGCCAAGGTACGCGAGGAGCAGCTGGAAGCGCTGTACCGATTCGATCTCGACCTCGTAGACGACGTGGACGCCGTGCGCGAGGCTGCGGGGGCGCTCGGGCCTGACGACGAGACGCTGCTCCGGCTGGAGCAGGCGGTGGCAAAGGCGCGGGCGGAGTTCGGACGTCGCGAAGAGGTGGTGCGGGGCGTCTTCTCGCGGCCGAACGCAACCGGAGGTGGACGATGAGCCAGTTCCTCGAGGTTCTGGAGCACTACGACCCGTCGGGCGAGGAGATCGCGTTCCGGTTCCCCCCGGAGGGGAGTGCCGAGATCAAGTTCGGCGCGCAGCTCGTCGTGCACGAAGCCCAGGAAGCGGTCTTCTACCGCGATGGCCGTGCGCTCGACGTTTTCGGTCCCGGCCGTCACACGCTGACCACACAGAACATCCCTGTGCTGACCAAGGTGCTGGCACTTCCCTTCGGGTTCACATCGCCGTTTCGTATCCAGGTCGTGTTCGTCTCCAAACGCACCTTTCTCGACCAGAAGTGGGGCACACGCGAGCCGGTCGTGTTCCGCGACCGCGAGCTGGGCGTCGTGCGGCTGCGGGCGTTCGGGATGTACGCGTACCGGATCCGCGACTCGCGCACCTTCGTCAACACCATCGTCGGTTCGCTCGGTCAGTTCGAAACCGAACGCCTTGCGGAGTTCTACCGCGACATGATCGTCGCCCGCCTCAACGACCTGCTCGGCGAAACCCTCACCTCGATCCTCGATCTGCCGGCGCACTACGACGCGATGGCGCAACTCGCGAAGGCACGGCTCGTTGAGGACTTCGGGAAGTATGGTGTCGACCTCTCGGATTTCTACATCAACTCGATCACACCCCCCGACGAGGTGCTGGCTAGGCTGGACGATCGGGCCTCCATGGGTGCGGTGGGAGACCTCGGCGCCTACACCCGCTTCAAGGCGGCGGTGGCGATGGGAGACGCGGCGCGGGCGAATGGGCAGGGAGGTGGCGCGTCGGCGGGCCTGGGCGTTGGCCTTGGCGCCGGATTCGGCGTCCAGATGGCCGGCGCGCTCACCGAGGCGATGCGCAACGGCGCAGCTGGCGGAGGCGGTGTCGCCTCGATCGGGGCGTGCGCTCGGTGCGGGAACCCCGTCCCGGCGGGCGCGCGGTTCTGCCCGGGGTGCGGCGCGCCGCTCGTTGCGGCAGCCTGCCCGCGCTGCCAGCAGCCCGTCCCTGCCGGGGCGCGCTTCTGCCCCGCCTGCGGGGTTCCGATGACCCCCGGCG
>PMLC01000038.1 GCA_003158745.1 Acidobacteriota bacterium | reverse complement strand
CTCGCGCCGCTCGTACGCTTTCTCCAGGAACTGCAGGGCCCGCTCGTTCTCGCCGGCGTGCGCCAGCACGCGCGCGACGCGGAAGGCGGGGTAGTACGTCCGCTGGAAACGGGCCTCGAGGACGTCGCCCGCGCGCTTCATCGCGGGGCGGTACCCGCCCTGGGTCCACCCCGCGTCCAGCGCGGCTACGACCTCGCGGTCGCCGAGCACGTCGAAGAACCTCTTCGCCTCGGCGAGCGCCTCGGCATCGGCGCCCTTCTTGAAGTACGCCCCCCAGAGGCCGAGATGCACCCAGGAGACGTCGGGCTCCGCCTGCGCCACCTTCCTCATCTGCTCGATCGCCTCGTCGTAACGGCGCTCGTAGACGAGTTGCCACCCGTAGAAGCAGCGGTAGAAGTTGCTGAGCGGGTCGAGCTCCAGCGTCCGCCCGATCTCCCTCTCCCACTCCGAGGTTCGTCCCATCGTGACCAGGAAATCAGCGTAGTTGAACCGGGCGATCACGAGGTTCGGGTTAAGCTCGAGCGCCCGCCGGAACTCCCGCTCGGCCGTCTCCCACTCCCAGTCCAGTACCTTGAGGGCGGCGAGCGCGCTGTGCGCTTCAGCCGAGGTGTCGTCGAGCTCGAGCGCCTTGCGCGCCTCCGCGTACGCGCGGGGCATCGCCTCGTCCCGCGGCATGAAGCCGGCGTCCGTACGGCTCAGCCAGACCAGTGCGAGGCCCTCGTGCGCCGGGACGTAGCTCGGGTCCTTCTCCAGCGCGAGCGTGTAGTACTTCTCGGCGCTGTCGAGCTCCTCACGCGAGAGCTTGTCGTAGTGGAAGCGGCCCTTCAGGCACGCCTCGTACGCCTCCGGGTTCACCGGGCGAGCGCTCGCGAGGCGCGCGTTCTCCTGCGGCGTCAGCTTCAGCCTGATCTCGCGCGTGATCGCGGCGACGACGTCGTTCTCGAGCGCGAGCACGTCGCGCAGGTCGCGCTCGTAGCGCTCGGCCCACAGTTGCACCTCGGTGTCGGCGTCCACGAGTTGGGCGGTGACCCGCACCCGGTCCCCGGAGCGCAGCACCGATCCGGTGATCAGGGCGTCGACGCCCAGCTCCTCGGCGATCTGGTGCGGCGGCTTGTCGGTCTTCGCGAACCGCATCACGGACCCGCGGGCGATGACGCGCTTGAGCCCGCTGAGCTGGGCGAGGTCGGTGATCAACGCCTCGTGCAGCCCGGCCGCCAGGTAGTCCTGGCCGGCGTCGCCGGAGAGGTTCGAGAGCGGGAGCACGGCGATGGAGCGGAACCTCTGCGCAGCGCCTCCGCCGGCCAGGCGCCCCCGCACGCCGCCGACGTCGAGCGCGAGCGCGAGCACGACGAGCGCGATCGCGACGTTCGCCGCGGCGAGCCACGGATGCCGCCGAATCGAGCGCTTCAGCGAGAGCCAGACCGGCGCGGCGCCATCCGGGTGCACCGCCTCGAGCGCCGCCAGCAACCCGCTCCCATCCTGATACCGCTCTTTGTGGTCCTTCGCGAGACACTTCTCGATCGCCGCCACCAGAGCGGGCGGCACGCTCGCCGGTAGCGGAGGCGGCTCCTCCTTCAGAATCGCCGCCACCGTGTCCGTCGCCGTCTCGCCCCGGAACGGCCGCTCCCCCGCCAGCATCTCGTAGAGCACGACACCAAACGCGAACACGTCCGCCCGCTGGTCGACCGGGACGCCGCGCGCCTGCTCCGGCGCCATGTATGCCACGGTCCCCAGCACCCGCCCGAACTCCGTCGCCCCCGTCGGCGCGTGCGTCAGCGTGTCCGCGTCCCCCACCGGCACGCCCTCCACCAGCTTCGCCAACCCGAAGTCCAGGATCTTCACCGCACCGTGCCTCGTCAGAAACACGTTCGCCGGCTTCAGGTCCCGGTGCACGATCCCCTTCTCGTGCGCCGCCGCGAGCCCCCGTGCGATCTGCGTCGCGATCCCCAACACCTCCGGGACCTCGAGCGCACCCCGCTCGATCCTCTCGCTGAGCGACTCGCCTTCGAGCAGCTCCTCGACCAGATATGGGATGCCCTGAAAGGTCCCGACGTCGTGGACGTCGAGGATGTTGGGGTGGGACAGCGCCGCGGTGGCCTTCGCCTCCCGCTCGAAACGCCTGAGCCGCTCGGGATCGGCTGCGAACTCCGCCGGGAGCACCTTGATCGCCACGTCCCGGCCCAGGCGCGTGTCCCGAGCCCGGTACACCTCGCCCATCCCGCCCGCACCGATCGCGGCGACGATCTCGTAAGGGCCGAGACGGGTGCCCGGTTGCATTGAGCCGCTCCTTCTTGAATTGAATTATAGCTCCACTGCCTTGTACCGATTGAGAACAGATCCAATCGGCCGGTCAAACGCCCGCAGGGACCGGAGCCAGCGACACGCGGGGCGACATCCTCCGCCAGGGCAGGCCGGGAGAGGTCGGAGCCCTGCCCGACCCCCCGCTCGAGATCGAGGTACGCGGTCTCTAAGCAATGGCGCGCCAGAATCCGCCGCCCCTCCAGGACCTTCTCCCGGCTACGAACCTGTCGGGCGTTCGGTCCGCGACTCTCTCCCGACCCCACGCCCAAACCCGCGAATCCCCGTGTAGACTCCTGTCACATGCGAGACCTGGTCAGGGTCGCCATCAGCCTCGTGCCGGTTTTCCTCTTCCTCGGTGCCCTCTTTGCCCTCGATTCGTTCAAGCTTGTTCGGCCCGGGAGCCTCCTCCGC
>PMLC01000042.1 GCA_003158745.1 Acidobacteriota bacterium | reverse complement strand
GATCAGCGTGAGTCACTACACTAGAATGCACGGGTGAGCGATTCGAGGACCGTCTCCGTCGACGGCATCGAGCTGACCGTCGTCATCCAGCGCAAACGCGTGAAGAACCTCAACGCCCGACTGCACGGGACCACGGTCAAACTGAGCGTCCCGTACCACGCGACGCGGGAGGAGGTCGAACGGGCCATCCCCGAGCTCGCGCGCACGCTCCTGCGGCGGGCGCGGGCAAGCCGGGTCAACCGGGAGGAGGACGCGTTCGCCCTGGCGCGAAAGGTGGCGGCGCGCTTTCCCCGGCCGCCCGAGGTCCGGGGCGTCGCCTTCGTCACCACGCAGCGCTCGCGCTGGGGCAGCTACAGCTCGGCCACCGGGACGATCAGGCTCAACGCGGTGCTTCGTCAGATGCCGCGCTGGGTGCTCGAGGCCGTCGTGGCGCACGAGCTCGCCCACGCCGTCCACCTGGGCCATTCGGATTCGTTCTGGGCGCTCGTGCGGCGCGTCTGCCCCGGCACCGACCGTGCCAACGCGTTCCTGGAGGGCGTGAGCTGGCTCGCGGGAAGCTGGCAGCGGCTGCCTCCGGTCGAACGGGCGCTGCTCGTGCCGACACCGGGCGAGGAAGACCCCGTCTAACGCGCCGGCAAGGCCCAGACGGATCGGACCCTGGCGATCTCTCGCCCGTCGCCCTCCCGCACCAGGGTGTGGCGGAATGCCGGCGCCTCGCCCGGCTCGCGTTGGACCAGGACCGCAATGCGCTCACCGTGACGGCTCTCGGCCCGGAACTCCACCTCGAGCTCCGCGAGCCGCCCGCCCAGCGCGAACTCGTCGGGCAGCGCCTCGAGCGACCAGGCGATCACGCTCACGTTGTTGGCGTGGTCGTTCATGTCGAGGTCGGCGAAGCGCACCTCGACGGTCCTCTCGAGCTCGGGGCGCTCGACCTCCGGAAGCTTGGCGAAGGCGTCGTCTAGGACCCTGGGCGGCGTGCGCCGTCCCATGGCCTCGACATCCTCCGGGGGCCGCACCGGCCGCCGGGTCAAGACGTTGAGGACCACCCACCCCGTGGTCGCGCAACCGAACGGGCTGTCGCCGTCGGTGTGAAGCTCGAACTCGCGCAGGGCGAACAGACGCTGCGCGCCCGCCGGCCAGGTCGTGACCTTGACCTGCTCGCGCCACAACGGGGTCCGGCCGAGCACGAGGTGGAGGCGAGAGAGCACCCACGTCATCCCCTGCCCCATGAGGCCTTCGATCCCCCACCCGAGGTGCGTGGCGTGGTTGCCCGCCGTCTCCTGTAGCCAGTTGCAGACGGCCGCCGTCGAGGCGTGGCCGTGCTTCCCGACTTCGTGCGCCCGCACCGTGAAGCTGTCCGTCCACACGACCTGCACGTCCGTCACGGCTCCTCCCGGTCGCCGATGATACCCGCTCCTCCTCGTACGCGCCGTCGCTTGACCGCGACGCCGCGCAGGGGTAGAACCCGGCGTAGACGTCGCCGCACCACGGAGGCTCACGATGGCCCAGAGGACGCACTGCACCGCCGGCTTCGATCCGATCGCCTGCATCCTGCCGCCGCACATCCTGCGCGCCATCATCGAGCGCGGCACCCCGCAGCAGCGCGCCTGGGCGCTGCAGACCCTGGCGGTTTCCGAGCGCATCCGCGGGCGGCGCGAGCTGCTCGGGGACATCGCGACGGCAAGCGCGATCGCCTCCGCCGGCGAGCAGCGCACCGTGTACGACGTGAAGAAGGGCTCGCGGCTCCCCGGCACGCCCGCGCGCTCCGAAGGCAATCCGCCCACCAAGGACGCCGCGGTCAACGAGGCGTACGACGGGGCGGGCGCGACCTACGACCTCTACCATGACGTCTACGGCCGCAACTCGATCGACGACCGCGGCATGCCGCTCGTCTCGAGCGTCCACTACCGGGTCGGGTACGACAACGCGTTCTGGGACGGCAGCCAGATGGTGTACGGGGACGGCGACGGCAAGATCTTCCAGCGCTTCACCAAGGCGGTGGACGTCATCGGCCACGAGCTCACGCACGGCGTCACCCAGTACGAGGCCGGCCTCGAGTACGCCGATCAGGCGGGGGCGCTCAACGAGTCGTTCTCCGACGTGTTCGGGTCGCTCGTCAAGCAGCGCAGCCTCGGGCAGACCGCCAAGCAGGCCGACTGGCTGATCGGCGCCGGCCTGTTCACCGCCGCGGTCAATGGCAAGGCGCTGCGCTCGATGGCCGCCCCGGGCACGGCGTACGACGACCCGCTGATCGGAAAGGACCCGCAGCCCGCCGACATGACCCACTACGTGCAGACGGCCGACGACAACGGTGGCGTGCACATCAACTCCGGCATCCCCAACCGCGCCTTCTATCTCACGGCCATGGCCATCGGCGGGAACGCCTGGGAGAAGGCGGGCAAGGTCTGGTACGTCACCCTACGCGACCGGCTCCGGCCGAAGTCGGACTTCAAGGGCGCGGCGACGCTGACGGTCGCGGTAGCCAAGGAACTGTTCGGCGCGCGTAGCACGGTCGCGCGGGCCGTCAGCGACGGCTGGGCGAAGGTGGGCGTACTCTAGGCGGAGCAATGCGAGTCAAGCTCGAACGCTCCGGGGGCTTTGCTAACGTTCACCGCTCCGTCACCGTGGACGCGGCCACGCTCGCGCCGAGCCGCGCGGCGGAATTGCACCGCCTCGTCGCCGCCGCCGACCTCGGCAAGTTCCCGGAGAACCCGACCCCGCTCGCGGGTCGGCCCGATCGTTTCACCTACCAGCTCACGGTCGAGGACGGGGGCGCCTCGCACACCGCGACGGTGAGCGAGGACGTGGCCACCGAGGACCTGCAGCGCCTCGTGGACTGGCTGCAGGCCACCGCCGAAGGGTAGTGCGCTCGCCTGAACACGCGCGGGCGGGTCGGCGACCCGCCCCTACTCGGCCCGGAGGGCGTCGACGGGGTCGAGGGCGGCGGCGCGGCGGGCCGGGATGACGCCCGCCGCGATCCCCACCAGGAGGCTCATCGCGAGCGCCGCTGCGACGGCTTCCGGCGGGGTCGAGAGCGGGAGGCCGGGCACGGCGGCGTGCAGCACCCACTCGACCGCGAACCCGAATGCCACCCCGGCAATCCCGCCCGCCACCGCCAGCGCCGTCGCCTCGATCAGAAAGAGGCGCTGCACGGCGACGGCGCTCACCCCGAGGGCGCGCAGCAGGCCGATCTCGCCCGTGCGCTCGTGGACCGAGATCCACATGATCGTGAGGATGCCGATCGCGCCGACAAACAGCGAGATCCCGGCGATCGCGGTGACCGCCGCCGTGATGATCCCGATGATGCGCCCGAACGTGTCGAGCATCTCGGTCTGCGTGGTGACGGTGAAGTCCTCGTTGTCGCGGTGCCGCGCCGTGAGCACCGTCTTGACCCGCGCGACGACGTCCGACACCGCGCCGGCGTCTCGCGCGATCACGTCGATGGCGAGGAGCTCGGTCTGGTTGAACACCGCGAGGGCGCTTGCAACCGGGATGTACGCCGCGTCGTCGAGGTCGAAGCCGAGCAGCTGCCCCTTGGATTCCAGCACCCCGATCACCAGGAACCCCCAGCTCCCGATCCGGACCCGCCGTCCGAGCGGCGACGCCTCGCCGAACAGCTCGCGCGCGAGCTTCGGGCCGAGCACGGCGAACGAGCCCTTGCGGTGCGGGTCGATCGGCGGGAGGAACGTCCCCTGAGAAGCCGTTACGTTCCACGCCGCGAGCATGCCGTTCGTCGTGCCGAAGACGTACACGCTGCGTCCGCGCGCGACGGCCTCCACCCGCGCCTGGCCGAATGCGAACGGCACGGCCGCCCCCACTCCGGGGATCCTCTCGAGCGCCATCGCGTCGTCGATCGTGAGCTGGTTGGTCGTCCCCCCGAACGCGCCCGGCATGCCGAGGGTCTTGACCTTGCCGGGGTTGATCTCCATCAGGTTGGCGCCGAACTGGGAGAACTGACCCACGATGTAGCGTCGCGTTCCCTCGCCCAGCGCGGTGAGCAGCACGACCGCCGCGACGCCGATCGCGACCCCCAGGGCGGAGAGCACGGAGCGAAGCCGGTGGCCGGCGAGGGCGCCGAGCGCGAAGCGGACGAGGTCGGCCCTCTCCATCGGCGTCACCGCCGCGCCAGCGCCGCGACCGGGTCGAGGCGGGTCGCCCGGCGGGCAGGCCAAACGCCGAAGCCGACGCCGACCGCGAGCGAGAGTGCGAGCGAGGCCGCCACCGCCCACGCCGGCGGAGAGGCGGGAAAGCTCGGGTAGATCCCCACGAACACGCGCACGGCGCCGGCGCCGATCGCGAGGCCGGCGAGCCCGCCCATGACGGCCAGCAGCACCGCCTCGGCCAGGAACGCCGCCAGCACCTGGCGGTCGAGCGCCCCGAGCGCCTTCAGGAGGCCGATCTCGGCGCGCCGCTCGGTGACCGAGACGAGCATGACGTTCATGATCCCGACGCCCGCCACCGCGAGCGACACCGAAGCGATCCCCACGAGCGCGAGCGTGAGGGCGTTGAGGATCGAGGAGAACGCCGCCAGCAGTGCGTCCTGGGTGATCACCGTGACGTCGTCGGCGCGGTGGCGCTCCCGCATGAGGGCCTCGACGTCGCGCTTGGCGAGGGCGAGCTCGTCGCGCATCCGGACGTCCACCAGGATGCGGAACAGCGTCGAGCGGTTGAACACCCGCATCGCGGTGCTCACCGGCACGAACACCACCTCGTCGAGGTTGAACGTCAGCGACTGCCCACGCGGCGCGAGGACACCGACGACGCGGAAGCGCCACGGTCCGACGCGCACGATCCGGCCGAGCGGGTTTTCGCCGCGGAACAGCTCGTTGGCCACGGTGAGCCCAAGCACGATCTCGTTGCCGCCCTGGTCGGGGTCGCCCGCAGGCAGAAATGTGCCTGACCCCATCTCGAGGCGACGTACGAGGGCGAAGTCGGCCGTGGTGCCGAGCACCGGCACGTCGCGCCCCCGGTCGCCGTAGCGCACTCTCTCGGTGGCGACCGCCATCGGCGCCGACCGACGAACCCTCGACAGGCGCGCTAGCATGCGGTAGTCGTCGATGGTGAGATCGTGCGTGACGCCGCCAAACGGCGGCCCGCCCGTGGTCTCCACCCTGCCGGGGAACACGATAAGGAGGCTGGAGCCGAGCGCCGCGAACTGATCGATGACGTACTGCCGCGCCCCCTCCCCAAGGGCGGTGAGCGTGACCACCGCCGCGATCCCCACCGCGACCCCCGTCACCGAGAGCGCCGTGCGCAGTCGGTGGCCCCGGAGCGCCCCCGCCGCGAACCGCAGCAGGTCGAGGAACCTCACCCGCCCCCACTCCCAGTCGACAGTTGACAGTTGACAGTTGACAGTAGAAACAGCCTGCCGAGAAGGAGAACCGCAACCTGCTCAGGTAGATCCTGCCGTCTCATCTCGCCCTGTTGCCTCTCTCTTTCGTCGTTGAGTGTCAACTGTTAACTGTCAACTGTTAACTGTCGTAACGATCTCGCCGTCGGCCATGCGCACCACGCGCCGCGCGCGCTCGGCAATCGCGGGGTCGTGGGTGACGACGACGAGCGTAAGGCCGCGCCGGCTCATCGATTCCAGCAGGTCCATGACCTCGAGGGCGGAGTGCCGGTCGAGGTTTCCGGTGGGCTCGTCGGCCAAGAGGACGGCCGGGTTCATCACAACTGCGCGGGCGATCGCGACCCTCTGGCGCTCGCCGCCCGAGAGCTGGTCGGGGCGGTGGGTCGCCCGCTGCGCGAGTCCGACCGCCTCGAGAGCCTGAGTGGCGCGTGCCCGCCGCTCGTCGGCGGGTGTGCCGGCGAACAGCATCGGCAGCTCGACGTTACCGAGCGCGGACAGACGCGGCAGCAGGTGGAAGAACTGGAACACGAACCCGATCCGGTTCCGCCGCAGCAGCGATCGCTCCTCCTCGGAGAGCGCGCCCACCTCGCGACCCTCGAACAGGTACTTCCCCCGCGTCGGGCGGTCGAGGCACCCGACGATGTGCAGCATGGTGGACTTCCCTGACCCGGAGGGGCCGATGAGCGCCACGTGCTCGCCGGCCGCGATCTCCAGGGTGACGTCGCGCAAGGCGTGGACCTCGCCGTCCCCGACCCGGTATGTGCGCCAGACACCCTCGAGACGGATCACAGCGTCCCCTTCGCACGTGCCTTGGCTCCCCCCTTGATCTCCGGCGAGTCACGGGTGACGACCACCCGCTCCCCGGCAGCCACCCCGGATTTCACCTCGGCGAACTGCCAGTTGCGCATCCTGGTCGTCACGGTCCGCTCTTCCAGGCGTCCGCCAACCAGCACGAGGATCTTGCCTCCTTCGGCGATCGCCGCGGTCGGGATGCGCGGGACGCCCTCGCGGCGGGCGAGAACCACCTCGACGTCGGCCGAGGTTCCGGGGAGCAGGGTCGCGGCCACCTGCGGGTCTCCGGGGTCGACCTCGACCTCCACGGTGCGGTTCTGCTCCAGCACGTCCAGCACGTACGGGGCGACCCGCACCAGCCGACCGGCCAGCTTCTCGCCCGGCCGTGAGTCGACGGTGAGGCGCACTTCCTGGCCGGGTTTCACCCGCTCCGAGTCCACTTCGTCGATGGGCGCTGAGATATAGACCGAGCCGGGGTCGATAAGGTCGAGCACCGCCGGGATCGGGACCCCGGGAGGCGACGGGGTGATCCACTCGCCGACCTCGGTGCTGCAATCGGCCACCACCCCGGAGAACGGAGCGCGCACGGTCGCAAGCGCGAGCCCGGCCTCGGCGACTCCGACCTGGGCCCGAGCCTGGCCGAGGGTGGCCTGGGCCGTCTGACACGCCGCACCCGTCTGGTCACGAGTGCTTTGTAGCGTGTCCAGGTTCTGCGCGCTTGCGATCCCATCGGCGGCGAGCGCCTGTCCGCGGTGCAGCTCCCTCTCCGCGAGCTCGGCGCCGAGGCACGCCTGGTGCGCCTGGGAATCCGCGGCCTTCACCTGCTCCTGTGCAAGCCGCACCTGCGCCGCCTGAACCGAGTCGTCCAGGCGGAGAAGCAGCGCCCCCGCCTCGACCCGCGCCCCCTTCCGGTACGGCAGTTCCACCACGCGCCCGCCGATCTGCGGCGACAGCTTCGCGCGCCGGCGCGCTTTGACGGTGCCGGCCCTGGTGTTGGTGATGGTCTCCTCAACCGTCCCGAACTCGACCCGGGCGACCTCCACGAGGACCGGTTTCTGGCGGAACACTACGAACCGCAGGACCGCGGCAGCCGCGACGATGACCACGACCACTACCACCCACCCGGGGGGCCTTCGCATGTCTCATTGTACGCTGCGGTTTAAACTGCCAATTCGCAGAACGTGGTCTCACATGAGCGCTCTTGTCTCACGATCGCTGCTGGTGCATGCTCACGGGCGGGAGGCACCACAATGCGAAGACTCTCGGCGTTTCTCGCAACCGTTCTCATCGCGGCGACGGCCGCGGCGGCCGACCCGGCTCGCCTTCACGTGCTGGTCACCAACGACGACGGCATCGACGCCCCCGGCATCGTGGCCCTCGTCGAGGCGATCAAGGGCGAGTACCGCGTGACGGTGGCCGCGCCGTTCGAGGACCAGAGCGGGATGGGGCACGGCATCACCTACCGGACGCCGGTGCTGGTCGAGGAGAGGCCCTCCACTGACGGCGTCCGCCGGTTCGCGATCCACGCGCAGCCCGCCACCTGCGTTCGGATCGCCGTCACGGCCTTATGCCAGGCGGACCCGCCCGTCCTCGTGCTCTCCGGGATCAACCGCGGCGACAACGCCGGCCGCTCGACGTGGGTCTCCGGCACGCTCGGCGGGGCGCGCGAGGGTGCGCTCGCCGGCCTGCCGGCGGTCGCGTTCTCCGCCGTCGTCGTGCACTCGCAGGATGCCGACTTCGCCGGGGCGGCCCGGTGGGCCGGGCTCGTCCTCGCGCAGCTGCGGGCCGCCGGGTTGCCCGCCGCCGGAAACCTCGTCAAGGTCGAGATCCCGTTCCCGCGGGCCACGGCCCGTGGAATCGTGGTGACGGGCGTGGGGATGGCACCAAACAGGGTGGACCGCTACGAGGAGAAACCGGGGCCGAACGGCGAGCGGCTGTTCGTTTCGCGCTACACGCCCCCGGAGACCGATGCTTCGGGCACCGACGTGCGGGGCCTCGCCGACGGGTACGTGACGATCACGCCGCTCTCGCTCGACCAGACCGATTACCGCGCCCTCTCGCCGCTGGCAGCCGTGCCGTGGAAGGCGGAGCCCCCGGCAGTCACAACGCCCCGCTAGTTGAATCCAGGCCACGCTTCGGCCGGGCACCGCCACACCGGCGGCTCCGAGCCGGTTTGTAACGGCAGCAGCACCGACAGGCAACGGCGCAATCGACGTCCCGGCCGACAACGACCGCTCGTGCAACAACATACGACAATCCGCCTTGTCGCCGGACCGCCCGAGGCGTAATCTTACGAGTTTGAGGTGGGTATGCCGACGGTCGTAGACAAAGTCATCGAAGTCTTCATGGGGTCGAAGCACGAGCGGGAGTACAAGCGCCTTTCCCCGCGCGTGGTCGAGATCAACGCCAAGGAACCGGAGATCGCTGCGCTCTCCGACGAAGCTCTGCGTGAACGGGTCGCCGCCATCCAAACGGACATCCAGTCCCGCCTCGCGGAGCTCCCAGAGGAGTACAGGGAGCGCCGCACGTTGGTCCAGGAGGTCCTGGGCGAGCACCTGGCGGAGGTCTTTGCGCTCGTGCGGGAGGCATCCAAGCGAGCCCTCGGAATGCGCCACTTTGACGTCCAGCTCATCGGCGGCATGGTCCTGCACGAGGGAAAGATCGCCGAGATGAGGACGGGCGAGGGCAAGACCCTGGTGGCGACACTGCCGGTCGTCCTCAACGCCCTTTCCGGCCGCGGCGTTCACGTCGTGACAGTCAACGACTACCTCGCCAAGCGCGACGCGGAATGGATGGGGAGGATCTACAGGTTCCTCGGCCTCTCGGTCGGCTGCATCCAGAACCAGATGGAGGACGCCGAGCGCAAGGCCGCATACCGCTACGACATCACCTATGGCACGAACAACGAGTTCGGCTTCGATTACCTGCGCGACAACATGAAGTTCGAAGTCGACAACATGGTCCAGCGCAAGCACGTGTACGCGATCGTCGACGAGGTGGACTCGATCCTCGTGGACGAGGCACGGACCCCGCTCATCATCTCCGGCCCGTCGGAACTCTCGATCGACCTCTACTACCAGGTGGACTACATCATCCCGAAGCTCACCAAGGGCGAGGAGATCAAGGACAAGTACGGCAACAAATCCACCACCGGCGATTACCTCCTTGACGAGAAGGCGCACACGGCGTCGCTCACCGAGGACGGCGTGGGCAAGGCTGAAAAACTCCTCGGGGTGCCCAACCTCTACGACCCCGCCAATATCGAGACGCTGCACGCGGTGCAGCAGGCGCTGCGCGCACACACCCTCTACCAGCTCGACGACCACTACATCATCAAGGACGGCCAGGTGATCATCGTGGACGAGTTCACCGGCCGCCTGATGCCGGGTCGCCGCTGGTCGGACGGGTTGCACCAGGCCGTCGAGGCGAAGGAGAAGGTCAAGATCGAGGCCGAGAACCAGACCCTGGCCACGATCACGCTGCAGAACTACTTCCGCATGTACGAGAAGCTGGCCGGCATGACGGGCACCGCCGAGACCGAGGCGGATGAGTTCGCACACATCTATGGCCTCGACGTCGTCGTGATCCCGACCAACAGAGACATGATCCGGGCCGATAACTCGGACATCATCTACCGCACCGAGCAGGAGAAGTGGAAGGCGGTCGTCGAGGAGCTCGTCGAGCTGCACGAGAAGGGGCAGCCCGTGCTGGTAGGCACAGTCTCGATCGACAAGTCCGAGCGTCTCTCCGAGATGCTCAAGCGGCGCGGCATCGCCCACGTCGTGCTCAACGCCAAGTACCACGAGCGCGAGGCGGGGATCGTCGCGCAGGCGGGCCGCTTCGGCGCGCTGACGATCGCGACGAACATGGCCGGCCGCGGCACCGACATCATCCTCGGTGGCAACCCCGAAGGGCTCTCCAGGGCTGAAGCCGACCCCCTCAAGGAACCGGAGGCGTACGAGGCAGCGATGGCGAAATACAAGGTGAAGTGCGCCGAGGAGCGCGATAAGGTGCTCGCCGCCGGCGGCGTGCACATCCTCGGCACCGAGCGCCACGAGGCGCGCCGGATCGACAACCAGCTGCGCGGCCGGTCCGGCCGTCAGGGCGACCCCGGGTCCTCTCGCTTCATCCTCTCGCTCGAGGACGACCTGATGCGGATCTTCGCCTCCGACCGTCTGCGCGAGTGGATGAAGCACCTGGGCATGGAGGAGGGCGTCCCGATCGAGTCGAAGATGGTCTCCCGCTCGATCGAACGCGCCCAGAAGCAGGTCGAGGGCCGCAACTTCGAGATGAGAAAACACCTTCTCGAGTACGACGACGTCATGAACAAGCAGCGCGAGGCCGTCTATCGTCTGCGCCGCGACGTGCTCGAAGGCAAGACCGGCCGCGACTGGGTGCTGCGTTCAGCCCGCGAGATCGCCGAGTCGCTCGTCAACTCGTACTGCCCGGACGAAAAGCACCCTGACGAATGGAACCATGAGGCGCTCGAGCGCGAGCTCAAGGAGCTGTTCGGCATGACCATCGCCCAGGCCGACGTCTCGTGGGAGAAGATCAACCGGCCGCAGCTCCAGGAGCGGCTGGTCGCAGCGGTCGAGCAGCGTTTCGAGGAGCGCGAGCGCACCATCGGCGCGGACCAGTTCCGCCAGCTCGAGCGCTATCTGATCCTCTCCGTGCTCGACGCGCAGTGGAAGGACCACCTGCTCGCCCTCGACCACCTCAAGGAGGGGATCGGGATGCGCGCCTACGGGCAGCGCGACCCCCTCGTCGAGTACAAGCGCGAGTCGTTCGACCTGTTCCAGGAGATGATGGAACGCGTCGAGGATCAGGTCGTGCAGTACCTCTATAGGGTCGAGCTCGTGCAGCAGGCGCCCGAGCGCCGTCACCGCCCAGTGGCACACCGCGAGCAGAAGGCCGAGGTCTCCGGACTCCAGGGCGAGCGAAAGGAGGCGCAGCACTCGCCGGGCTCGACCACGCCCAGCACGGTGCGGCGCTCGACGCCCAAGGTCGGCCGCAACGACCCCTGCCCGTGCGGTTCCGGCAAGAAGTACAAGAAGTGCCACGGCGCCACCGAGGGCTCCGCCGCCTCGTAGACCGGAAAAGCAAACAAAGGAGCGGAGCGGCTGAGGGGCCCAGGAGCAAGAAACCGAAAGGTCGTCGCCTGCTCCTCGGCTCTCCTGCCCCTCTGCCGCCGCTATCGGCGGCGCCCAACTTCCCTCCCCGAATGGGATGCGCGTATCCTCATCCCGATGGTTGAGCGCTTTTCCTACTCTGTCGCGGCGCCCGACTGCTCCGACCGGAGCAATGCCTACTTCTGGACGGCCAAGACGATCGTCATGCTCGGGCACCGGTTCCTGGTCCACCCCCACGTCGAGATGGACGAGGAGATCGCGGCACTCAAGCGGCGCGGCGGAGCGGTGTTCCTTTACTGCGGCCTTCACAAGAGCCTGTGGGAGACCAGCGGGATTCTGCCGCCGCTGCACCTGGCCGGTGTTCCCCTCCCGTACATCGGGATGGGCGACAACCTCGTCAGGGGACGACTGTTCCGGTATCTGAGCAAGAAGATCGGCGCGTTCTTCGTGCGTCGTCCGACCAACCGCCGGGAGATGCTGGAGTCGGCCCGGAAGTTGCGGGACGACGTGATGTCGTTCATTGCGTATGGCCACGACGTGATGGTCTTTCCCGAGGGCACGCGGAAGAACATTCCGACACACGGCCGCTACGGTGACTTCTTCCCCGCAGCATTCGACGCGGTTCTCGAGTACGAGCGCAACAAACGCCCAATCCTCGTGAGCAACCCGGAACTCGAGGCACTTGAGGCCTTCATCGTGCCCTTCAACGTGGACTACTCGCGGGTGCGGGAGGCCGAGGAGATGGTCTGGGAGGAGGGCACCAAGCCCCGTACGCTCCACGTGCTCGACTCGCTCTCGATGATCCGCAACATCGGCGACACCTACCTCTCGTACGGAACACCCATCCGGGTTGCGGATCATCTCGACCTCGACCGCAAGGGGCTCGCCGCGCTCGCCAGGCAGCGCTGCCTGGACCTGGTGAAGATCCTACCCGTCAACGTCGCCAGCCGCGCGATCCTGGAACTCGCGCCTGCGGCCGCCGTCTCGCCGACAGCGCTCAATGAGGCCGTCCAGCGAGTCGTCGTGGCGCTGCGCCCGTACGCCGACCGTTTCCGGGGCTTTGGCCTCGGGGATGCACAGGCCACGATCGTCCGCTGCGCCGCGCAAGTGCACGTGGACTTCCGCCGCCTGGTCCCCGAGAACATCGCGCTCTACCGCCTGTACGCCAGCTACATCTCGCACTACCTGGAGGGGTTGCCGGCGACCGCGGGGTGAGGCGCCGAACGCGACCCGCAACGGCCCGCGGCCGGGCCGACAACGAGCCGCCCCCGGCGCTTGCGCGCTGCGCTACAATCCGCCATGCCTGACCACGACATCCCGCTGGCGTTGACGTTCGACGACGTTCTGCTGGTCCCCGGACGTTCGAGCGTTCACCCCGCCGAGGTGGACGTTTCCTCAAGCCTTACCCGGACGATCCGGCTCAACATCCCGATCCTATCGGCAGCGATGGACACCGTCACCGAGGCGCCGATGGCGATCGCGATGGCGCAGCACGGCGGTCTGGGCGTCATCCACCGCAACATGCCGATCGCCCGGCAGGCCGAAGAGGTCGACATGGTGAAGCGCTCGGAGTCCGGGATGATCGTGGACCCCGTGACGATCCGCCCGGACCGGCTCGTGCGCGAGGCGCTCGAGCTCATGGCGCGCTACCGGATCTCGGGACTCCCGGTGGTGAACGAGCACGGCCAGCTCAAGGGGATCCTCACCAACCGCGACCTCCGGTTCTGTACCGAGACCGACCGCCCGATCGCGGACTTCATGACCAAGGACAACCTCGTGACCGCACCTGTCGGCACCACGCTGGAGGCGGCCAAGGCGCTGCTGCACAGGCACAGGATCGAGAAGCTGCTCGTGGTGGACGAAGAAGGCGCCCTCAAGGGTCTCATCACCGTCAAGGACATCAAGAAGGCGCAGGAGTACCCCAACGCCTGCAAGGACGGGTTCGGCCGCCTGCGCGTGGCGGCGGCGGTGGGGGCCGGCTCGGATCTGGTCGAGCGCTGCGCCGCCCTGGTCGCGGCCAAGGTGGACGTGTTGTGCCTCGACTCGTCCCACGGACACGCCGAAAAGGTGATGACCGCAGCCGCACGCATCAAGGAACTTCACCCGGAGGTGCCGCTGATCGCCGGCAACGTAGCCACCTACAAAGGCGCCCGCGACCTGGCGAAGCTCGGGGTGGATGCCGTCAAGGTGGGCGTTGGGCCGGGCTCGATCTGCACGACCCGGGTCGTGACGGGCGCCGGCGTGCCGCAGATCACCGGGATCATCGAGTGCGCCCGCGCCTGCCGCGAGGCGGGCGTGCCGCTGGTGGCCGACGGCGGCATCAAGTACTCAGGCGACATCACGAAAGCCCTCGCCGCCGGTGCGGACACCGTCATGATCGGCTCGCTGTTCGCCGGCGTGGACGAGGCCCCCGGCGAACAGATCCTGTACCAGGGTCGGACGTTCAAGGCGTACCGCGGGATGGGCTCGCTGGGCGCTATGAAGGCCGGCGAGGGCGCTCGCGATCGCTACTTCCAGGGCGAGGAGGAAGCCGCCAAGCTGGTCCCTGAGGGTATCGAAGGGATGGTGCCGTACAAGGGACCTCTCTCGGCGCAGCTCACCCAGTTGGTGGGCGGCCTCCGTTCCGGGATGGGGCTCGCTGGGTGCGCTACGGTCGCTCAGCTGGCGAAGGACGCGCGGTTCATGCGCATCACGTCGGCCGGCCTCAAGGAGTCGCACGCCCACGATGTCGTGATCACCAAGGAAGCCCCAAACTACCGCGTCGAGCGATAGAGCTTCTGCGGTCATGGAGCGACTGTGATCGAAACCTCCGGGATGAGCCGGGAGCAACTTGCAGCGGCCGTCGCGAGCGTCCGCTGGTTCCACCGCATCGATCTCGGTAACGGACTCATCACCCCAGGCGTCGACGACTCGGCCCGAAAGCTCAGCGAGATCGGGATGCCCGCCGATCTCACCGGCAAGACCGTGCTCGACATCGGGGCCTACGACGGCTTCTTCTCGTTCGAGGCGGAGAGGCGTGGTGCCGCCCGCGTCCTCGCGGTGGACAACTGGGGCGAGCCCGAGTGCAGCCCGAACGAGGCATTCGAGCTTGCGCGCCGCGCGCTGGGGTCGCGCGTTCAGGACCGCAAGGCGGACATCCTGTCCCTCGACCCCCGTGAGATCGGCACGTTCGACCTCGTTCTCTTCATGGGCGTCCTCTACCACCTGCATCATCCTCTCCTCGGTCTCGAGCGTGTCGCTGCCCTCGCGAAGGACATGCTGATCCTCGAGACCCACGTCGACCTCCTCGATCTGACCCGCCCGGCGATGGTTTTCTACCCGGGGAGCGAGCTTGCCGGCGACCCCACCAACTGGTGGGGGCCTAACGCCGCCGCCGTGATCGCCTTGCTCAAGACCGTCGGTTTCGGGCGCGTCCGGATCGTGCATTCCACCGCAACGGAGTCGAAAATGCGCCGTGGGCTGCGGGCCGTCTACAACATGATCTCCAAGGGGTATCGCCTCGCCGACACGCAGCGCTGGGCCCGCATGGTCTTCCACGCCTGGAAGTGACGCCCAAGAACCCTCCGCCGCGGTGATCGCGGCCCTTGGTCTCGCTCGACCGGGCCAGTGAGTGCGAGGGATCGGGAGCCGGCCGGTGCAGGGCGCCGGCGTGAGTTCGTCTGCCGCATCGTGGGAGAATGCCCACGTGCGGCGGCTCCCAGTCGTCCTCGCCGGTGTCGCGGTGCTCGCCGGGACGTTGTGGCTGTACGCTCCCGCCCTCCGATTCGAGCTGATCGGCGACGACTACCAGTGGATGCAGCTCGCCCGTGCGGCCCTTCACTGGCCGGCGCTGCTGCTCGCCGATCTCGACACGTTCTGGCGACCGTCCAGCACCTGGACTCTGACCGCTACCCACCTCGCAGCTCCGTTCAGCCCCGCCGCCCATCACGCCGTCAGCCTCGCACTTCACGTCGGCGCCGCGCTCCTCCTGCTCGCCGTGGCGCGCAAGGCAGGGCTCGGCTGGACTTCGGCGACCGCAGTCGCGGGGTTGTGGGCGTGCTCGCCGTTCGCGTCGGAACCGGCAATATTCGTGGCGAGCCGTCACGAGACGTTGCTGCTGGCCGCCTGGCTCGCGCTCGCCCTCGTCTGGCCGCGCACCGGAGGCGCGTGGAGCCCGGGGCGGATTGCAGGGGCGGCTGCCGCGACGGCCCTGGCCATGTGCAGCAAGGAGACCTGGGTGGTCACGCCCGGGATCGTCTTCGCGTACGAGATCGTCATCCGAAAGGGCTCACGACGGACCACGGTGCGGATCGCAGGGCTATTCGCCGGCCTCGCGGCCGTGTACACCCTCGTACGGTTCCTGATCTTCCCTACCCTGCGAAGCTACTTCGATCTGTCGCCGGGAGTGTTCGCAAAGCTGCCTCACGAACTGGCGGCATTTCTCTACCTGGAAGGGTTGATGCCGATCCGCTTCCCGTTCGGCTGGCGAAATCTGCTGGCGCTCTTCGTCATCGGGGCCGCGGCCGCGTTCGCCATCCGACGGCGACAACCGGCGGCCATCCTGGGCCTCGCGTTCCTGCTTCTCCCCACGATCCCAACCCTGCTCGTGCCGTACCTGCCCACGCGGTACACCACCATCCCCTACTGCGGGTTCCTGCTGCTGGTCGCGGGGTGTCTCGCAGAGCTGGTCAGGGCGCTCCCGGCTCCGACGCGACGCTGGGCGAACGGCGCGTGCATCACCGTTGGAGCGCTCGTCCTCACCGCAGGTGTCTTCATGGTCAGAGGTGAGCTAGCGGACGCCGAGGGGGTGTCGCGCCTCCACGCCTCGCTGCTCTCCGAGGCGAGAGAGGTCGCGACCGCTTTCCCAGTCGGTGTTCCGGTGCTGGTCATCCGTGCGGAGAACGACAACCCCGCCGAGACTCTCGCGCTCGGCGCGCGCGGTCTGCCCAAGCTCCCCTACATCCGCCGCCCGGACCCGTACGGGATGGTGGACGCCGCCGGCCTGTTCGACTGGGTGCTGAGACGAGAGGACCTCGAGGTTGTGCGGATCGACGACGGCGAGCGCCGCTTTGCGGGCCGGCCGGGCGCCGTCCTGGTCCATCGCTCGGGCAGGTTCGAATGGCTACCGGGGGGCACCTCCGATGTGGGCGCCCGGGCGAAAGGCGCAGGTCTCGCCGGGTATCAGGTGCGCATCGTCTTGGCCGAACCGTGGCGCGCCCGCCCGAGGACGGGCGGTCTCCGAACGGAGCCTCCCGGCGGGGCTGTACAATCCGAATCATGATCGGAACGAGGGGACAAGCCCTGTGAAGAAGCCCGAAACCTCCGAATCCGGCGTTGTGGGTGTGGCCCGAGTGGCGCGCAGGAGCTGAGCTTGGCCGAGTCGCTTCCCTCCGTGGCCGAAATCACCGTCATCGAGCCCCAGGGACGGCTGGCTGGGCCTCGTCTCCGCGAGGTCTGGGCGTACCGCGAGCTGCTCTACTTCCTGGTCTGGCGCGACGTGAAGGTCCGCTACAAGCAGACGGTCCTCGGTGCCGCCTGGGCGATCCTGCAGCCGCTCGCGACCGCCGCGGTCTTCACGATCTTCTTCGGCCGGCTCGCCGGGATTCCGTCGGACGGCCTTCCGTACCCGCTCTTTGCCTACGCCGGGCTCCTCGTCTGGACGTTCTTCGCGCAGGGGCTTGCGCAGTCCTCGGCGAGCGTGGTCGGCTCGGCGAACCTCATCACCAAGGTGTACTTCCCCCGCCTCGTCATCCCGTTCTCGGCCGTGCTGTCCGGCCTCCTGGACCTGGCGATCGCGACCCCGCTCCTGGTGGTGATGATGGCCTACTACCGCGTGTGGCCCGGCGCCGCCATCGTCGCCGCGCCGTTCGTGCTGGCGCTCGCTTTGCTTGCGGTGACCGGGGTCGGGTTGTGGCTCTCCGCGCTCAACGTGGAGTACCGGGACGTGCGCTTCGTGGTCCCCTTCCTCGTTCAGCTCTGGCTGTTCGTGACGCCGGTCATCTACCCCGCGAGCGTCGTGACCCCGCGCCTCGAGAGGCTGGGGTTGCCGGGGTGGGTGCTCGGTCTCAACCCCATGGCGGGCGTCGTGGAGGGGTTCCGCTGGGCGACGCTCGGCACGGGAGCCGCACCGGTCTCACTGCTTTCGGCGAGCGCGGTTGTGGCCCTCGTGCTCTGTGTGACGGGCGCCTTGTATTTCCGCAGCGTGGAGAGGTCCTTCGCCGATGTGGTTTGATCCGCCCTCAATGGGAAGCGGGGCGGAAACGTGAGCACCCCGACGATCCGCGTCAGCGGGCTGTCCAAGCGCTTCCGCATCGGCGAGCTGGTGCGCTACAAGTCTCTGCGGGAGAGCATCCAGAACGCCGTCAAGGCACCGTTCCGGCGCGGCCGACGCCCGAAGGAGATGATCTGGGCGCTTCGGGATGTCTCGTTCGAGGTCGCGCCGGGCGAGGTCGTCGGCGTGATCGGCCGCAACGGCGCAGGCAAGAGCACGCTCCTCAAGGTCCTCTCGCGCATCACCGAGCCGACCGAGGGCCGGGTTGAGCTCCGCGGCCGGGTTGGCAGCCTGCTCGAGGTCGGCACCGGCTTCCACCTGGAGCTGACCGGCCGTGAGAACATTTATCTCAACGGCGCCATCCTCGGCATGAAGCGCGCTGAGATCGACCGCAAGTTCGACGAGATCGTAGCGTTCGCCGAGATCGAGCGGTTCCTCGACACCCCGGTCAAACACTACTCGACCGGTATGTACCTGCGCCTCGCCTTCGCAGTCGCCGCCCACCTCGAGCCCGAGATCCTGCTGGTGGACGAGGTGCTCGCGGTGGGGGACTCTGAGTTCCAGAAGAAGTGCCTCGGCAAGATGGGCGACGTGGCTCGCGCGGGGCGGACGGTCCTGTTCGTCAGCCACAACCTGGCGGCGGTACAACAGTTGTGCCGGACCGGAATCGTTCTGGAACAAGGCCGTGTGGCTTGTGCTGCCGACGTGGCATTGGCCGTCCGCCACTACACCCAGCAGGTGCGCCGAATCGCCGCGACGAGCGTCGCCGAACGCACCGACCGAGCGGGCAGCCAATGGCTCAGGGTCACGCAGGTCGCCCTTTGCCATGCCGATGGCAGGGAGATTCGCCAGGCGCTCTCGGGCGAGGATGTGGTGCTGAGGTTCTACTACGCTTCCGAAAGGGATGTGCCTGACGCCAGCGTCAACTTCGCTTTCAACGTCCGGAATCTGCACGGCCTCCTGCTCACCAACCTCAACTCGCGAGACAGCGGGAACCTCCGGATGACCGTCCATCGGCGAGGGTACTTCCAGTGCACCTGGCCGCGCTTTAACCTTCGTTCCGGTACCTATGCCTGTGCCATCTACTGCGAGGTCAACGGTGAAGTCGTCGACTGGGTGCAATCCGCGTTCGAGCTTCAGGTAGAGGATGGCGACTTTTTCGGCACCGGCCGACTGATCCACCGCGAGCAAGGGGATATGCTGATCCCGCACACCTGGTCGAGCCACGGGGACCCCGCATGAGGGAGAGGCGCACAAAGCTCGAATTCCTGTGGCGGCTTCTCCGGGATGGGACCCAGCGCCGTCACGCCTTTCGCTGGTGGCGCTCGTGCGAACCTGACTTCCTTATCAAGAACTGCCTGCCTTGGCTGGTTTTCGATGCCGTTGACGCGGTTGCGGCGCTCGATCTCGCGGGCCTGCGGGTATTCGAGTACGGGAGCGGCGGGTCGACCTTGTTCTGGCAGGCCCGGGGAGCGTCCACAGTATCCATCGAGCACGACCCGGCGTGGTTTGCGGTGGTGCGATCGCGGCTAGCTGTGTTGCCAACCGTCGATTACCGCCTCATCGAGCCTCAGCCCGGGAGTACAGCGCAAGTCTCTGATCCGTCCGATCCGGAAGCCTACCTTTCGACCGATGCACGATGGCGGGACGCCAGCTTTCAACACTACGTAGGGGCCATCGAGGATTTTGAGGATGGGACCTTCGACGTCGTCCTTGTGGATGGCCGTGCGCGCCCTTCGTGCATCAAGCACGGCGCCCGAAAGGTCGCGTCTGGCGGCGCACTCATACTCGACGACTCCCAGCGCCCGTACTACCTTGCGAGAACGAGGGAGTACTTGCAGGATTTCGTCGAAACGCGTTTCCTGGGTTCCCGTCCCGCCGTCCCGGAGATGTCCGCCACCTCCATCTTCACAAAGCTGCGCTGAATGGCCACTCTTGTTCAACCCTGCGGGAACCGTTACGACGATAGAAACATGGACGGGACGTTGCGCTACAAGTCGATTGTCCTAGATGCCCTCAAGGAGAAGCCGTGAACCCCCCGAACGGCAGACAGCCCGAGATTCCGGTCGTTCTGTTCGCCTACGCCCGCCCGCACACGCTGGCGCGGACGCTGGCCTGCCTTCGCGCCGACAAGGTGCCTCGGATCATCGCATTCAGTGACGGCCCCCGGAGGGCGGAAGACGCCCCGGCCGTCGGCGAGGTTCGGGGCATGCTGCGCACGGTCGATTGGTGCGAGCTCGAACTCCACGAACGGAACGAGAACCTCGGCCTCGGCCGCTCGATCCTCACGGGCGTGAAGGAGGCGCTGGACCGGCATCAGGCCGTCATCGTTTTCGAAGACGACTTGATCTGCGTCCCCGGGACCTACCACTACTTAGCCGCGGCACTGGCGAGATACCGCGACGACTCCCGCGTCATGAGCGTCACCGGCTGGACACACCCCAGGGTGACTCCCGGCGACGTCGGCGAGGGGCCATACTTCGACGGGCGCGCCGAGTGCTGGGTCTGGGGCACCTGGGCGCGGGGATGGCGCGGCATGGATCGCCCGGCCGCGGAGCTGGTCCGCACATGCTGCGACAGAGGCATCGATCCGGGACGCTACGGCCACGACTTGCTGGAAATGGCCGGGGTCGAGCTCGAGCGGAACATCTGGGCAGTGCGTTTCCTCTATGCCCACATCGCTGAGGGCGGCCTCTGCTTCCGGCCTCCTCGCAGTCTGGTCGAGCACATCGGCTGGGGCGCAGATGCGACGAACGCCTCACTCGAAAGCGGCTGGGGCAATCCGCCACTGCGGCCCTGTCCGCCGATTCCCGAGGTCTGGCCGGAGCCCATCGAGCACCCTCTTTGCGGTCAGATCTGGAGGGCGGCGTGCCCGGAACCGAAAGCCGCGTCGTCGGGATTGCGTCGCCGCTGGTCGAACCGGCTCCGCCGGATCGTGCCTTCCCACCTCCTGCAGCGGTTCATCCGAAGGTGAGCGCGGCCACGCGCCTGCGGTACCATTGATGTGGAAGAGATGAACCGACCACACACGGCGAGCCAGCGTCACGATGCCGAGATCGCTCGGCCGGTCGCGAGCAACCAGGCAGCCAGACCGCGCCTGTTGAACCTCGGCTGCGGCCACCGCTTCCATCCGGCGTGGATCAACATCGACCGCGTCGCGAGCGATCGCGGGATCCTGGCCCACGACCTGACGAGGGGGATCCCCCTTCCCGACGCCTCCGTGGACGGCGTCTACCACTCCCACCTGTTCGAGCATCTCCGCCCGTACGAGGGCCGTTTCCTTCTTTCGGAGTGCTATCGCGTGCTCGTACCGGGCGGGGTGGTTCGGGTAGCGGTTCCCGACCTCGAAGGAATCTGCACCGCGTACCTCGCCGCTCTGAACCGTTGCTTGAAGGGCGGGGACGATACGGCTCGCCTGGCTCTCGAATGGATGAGGTTTGAACTACTCGATCAAATGGTCCGCGAGAGGTCCGGCGGCGAGATGTTGGGGTATCTCGAGAGCCACTCCGAGGAAGAGCTGGCGTTCGCGCTGGCTCGGATCGGCGACGAAGGGCGGTCGATTCTGAGCGCGCGTCAGGCCAACCTGAACCAGCGTGGCGACGGCCAACCGAAGCCCACCCGGGTGACTCCAGCTCCCCGACGAGTGGGGAAATGGGCGCGCGACCGGCTCCTCGAGCTGCTCGCAGGGCGCGAAGCCCCGCGCCTCCTCGTTGCCGCCCGCTTTCGGGAGAGCGGCGAGGTCCACCGCTGGATGTTCGATCGTTTGTCGCTCACCGAGGCGATCGAGGGAGCGGGGTTCCAGGCCGTCACGGTCTGCTCCGCCGGCCAGAGCCGCATTCCGGGCTTCGCTTCCTTCCACCTCGAGATCACCCCTGACGGCGCGGTGGCGAAGCCCGACTCCCTCTTTGTCGAGGCGATCCGCCCGGCAGCAGGCCCTCCGGAGACTCAGCGATGACGGCGTTGCGAGCCCTCAGGCGCCTCAAGAGTTGGATCGCCACCGCCCCACCCGGACCCCCACCGTCCGATGACTACCGGGCCATCGAGGCCGAACAGGCGCTTGACGGCTGGCTCGCGCGCGAGGTCGCAGAGCGCCAGCAGGCGGCCTTCGCCCCGCTCGTCGCCGACGCCCTCGCGGGCAAGCCGAGGGCCGATTTCAAAGCTGCCGCCGACGCAATTCTCGAGACTGGCATGCTCGATCCCAGCGTGGTCGAGATCGGCTGCGGTAGTGCCTACTACGCGCGTGTCCTACCCGCCTTGCTCGGCCGACCGCTCCGATATACGGGATTCGACCTCTCTCTTGCGATGGTCGCCCTGGGGGCGCGTGCCCACGCCGGGGTCCGCCTGGCCGTGGGCGACGCGCGCCGATTGCCATTGGCCGACGACTGTTGCGACATCCTGCTGTCGGGGACCGTGCTGATGCACGTCCTCGAGTATGAGGTGGCGATCGAGGAGAGCCGGCGAGCCGCCCGCACCTGGTGCATCTTCCACACCATCCCGATCCGGCAAAACGGTAGGACGCTCACGTTGAGGAAGCGTGCGTATGGGCTCCCCGTGGCAGAGGTCGTTTTCAACCAGAAGGAAATCGAGGAGTGCTTCGCCGGGAAGGGTCTCGCGATCGCCGACACGCTATCGAGCCTGGACTACGACCTCCAGGCCGTAATTGGAGAAAGAACAACGACGGTAACGTACCTTTGTCGGAAAGTGTGACCGGTGATGTCTGAGTTCCACACTGAGAAAGAACGCCGATACTGCCCAAAGCGAAGCGTTCTGCGCATCCTGATGCAGGCGCCAACCCGCGCGAACCGGCCAAGGGTGGGATGATGGATCGTTTCTTCCGCAATCGGAAGGTGCTCATCACCGGCGGGCTCGGGTTCATAGGGTCCAACCTCGCGCGTCGGCTCGTCGAGCTCGGCAGCGACGTGCTGCTGGTCGACAGCCTGATCCCGGAGTACGGTGGCCATCCGTTCAATATCGCGGGCATCGAGAACCAGGTCAGGGTGAACATCTCCGATGTCCGCGACGTCCACAGCATGCGCTACCTGGTTCAGGACCGGGACGTGATGTTCAACCTCGCCGGGCAGACGAGTCACATGGACTCGATGGAAGACCCGTTTGCGGACCTCGAGATCAACTGCCGCGCGCAGCTCTCGATCCTGGAGACGTGCCGGCGGTACAACCCCGGCATCAAGGTCGTCTTCGCGAGCACTCGCCAGATCTACGGCAGGCCCGAGACGCTCCCGGTCGACGAGACGCATCTGCTGCGTCCCGTCGACGTCAACGGCATCAACAAGATGGCAGGCGAGTGGTATCACATCCTCTACAACAACGTCTACGACATTCGGGCGTGCGCGCTGCGGTTGACAAACACGATCGGACCGCGGATGCGGGTGAAGGACGCGCGCCAGACCTTCGTTGGCCTCTGGATCCGCTGCCTCCTCGAGGGCCGACCGTTCGAGGTCTGGGACGGCGATCAGCGGCGCGACTTCACCTACGTGGACGATGCCATCGACGGATTCCTGCTCGCGGCGGCCAGCGATTCGGCGAACGGCCGCGCCTTCAACCTCGGGGGCGACGCCCCCACCACGCTCCGCGACCTGGCCGAGATGCTCGTCGCCATCAACAAGGGCGGGCGTTTCGAGGTGCGCGCGTTTCCCCCGGACCGCAAACGTATCGACATCGGCGATTTCTACGCCAACTTCACGCTAGCGCGCGAGGTCCTCGGGTGGAGGCCCAAGGTCGGCCTGCAGGAAGCGCTGGAAAAGACCCTCGCGTATTACCGCGAGCATCTTCCCAGGTACGTATGATCCAGGGTGACGTCAAGCGAGTGGCGCAGTCGATCCGGGTTCCTGCAGCCGACCCACGCGCGAGTTTCCTTGCCCACAGGGGGGAAATCGAGGAGGCGGTCGCGCGGGTCCTGGAATCCGGCAGCTACATCCTCGGCGAAGAGGTGGCGGCGTTCGAGGCCGAGTTCGCCCGCTACCTGGAGACGGGCGCAGTCGTGGGCGTCGCATCCGGGACTGACGCGCTCGTGCTCGCCCTGAAGGCCTGCGACGTCGGGCCCGGGGACTCGGTGCTCACGGTCTCGCTCACCGCCGTGGCTACTGTCGCCGCAATCGAGCTGGCCGGCGCCGAACCGATCCTCGTCGACATCGATCCGGCGTCGTTCACGATCGACTGCGACCATCTCGAGAGTACGATCCTCGCTCTCAGGCGCGAGGGTGCGGCCGGAAAGAACGTGAGAGCTGTGGTGCCGGTGCACCTCTACGGTCAACCCGCGGACCTTCCGGGGTTGCTCGACATCGCCCGGCGCCACAACCTGCGGCTGATCGAGGACTGCGCACAGGCCCACGGGGCAAGGACCAACGGAAAACCGGTGGGGACATGGGGCGACGCTGGCGCTTTCAGCTTCTATCCGACAAAGAACCTTGGCGCGCTCGGCGACGGGGGCGCGGTCGCCACCGGGAACGCGGCCCTGGCGGGACGGATCGCCCGCCTTCGGGAGTACGGCTGGGAGCGGCGCAACATCAGCGTCGAGCCCGGATTGAACTCACGGTTGGACGAGATTCAGGCCGCCATCGTGCGGGTGAAGCTCCGCTACCTCGAGGCGGAGAACGCAACCCGCAGGAAGCTCGCAGCAACCTACGTCGAGGGCTTGGTTGGGGCGGGGCTGGTCACGCCCGGACCCCGGGAAGGCTCGCATCACGTCTATCACCAGTTCGTGGTGCGCAGTCCGCGCCGCGACGAACTCCGGGCCTTTCTGCAGGAACGTGGGCTCGGCACCTTGGTCCACTACCCCGTGCCGGTGCATCTCCAGCCCGCGTATCAAGGTCGCGTGCGCCTTGGGCCCGGAGGTCTTCCGCACACCGAGCGGGCCTGCGCCGAGGTCCTCAGCCTGCCCATTCATCCCCAACTCTCCTTAGATGAGGTGCGCGAGGTGTCCGGCGCGATCTCCGAGTGGGCGCGTCGCGCCACATGAGGGCCGGATGTACGAGTTCTGTACCTACTTCGACGATCGGTACCTGGGCAGGGCGCTCGCTCTCATTGGCTCGTTGCGACGCACGTGCCCCCGATTCCGTCTCTGGGCACTCTGCCTGAACGAGGGAGCTCGCCAGGCGCTCGAAATGCTCGCCTTGCCGGAGGTGAGGGCCATTCAGCTGGCTGAACTGGAGCACGCGAACCCGGCCCTCGTCCAGGTCAAGGGCGATCGCTCCCCACTCGAGTACTACTTCACCTGCTCGCCGTTCCTCCCGTCCTTCATCCTCGACCGTCACGAGGAGGTCGGCACGATCACCTATCTCGACGCCGACCTCTTCTTCTTCGCCGATCCGGCGCCGCTCTTCCGGGAAATGGGTTCCGCACCCGTGGCGATCATCGGGCATCGGTTCCCGGCTCGATTGGCCGCCCTCGAGGTCTATGGCATGTTCAACGTCGGCTGGCTCTCATTCCGTCGCGACGCGCGGGCTTTCGAATGCCTCGCCTGGTGGCAGCAGCGTTGCCTCGAGTGGTGCTATGACCGAGTCGAGGACGGACGGTTTGCGGATCAGAAGTACCTCGACGACTGGCCAACCAGTTTTCCGGGAACCGTCGAGCTAAAGAACGGCGGCGCCGGGGTTGCGCCGTGGAATCTCGAAACCTCCCCGATCCGCGCCGCAGGAGGTCGGATCGAGGTTGCGGGACAGCCGCTGGTCTTCTTCCATTTCCACGGCGTGAAGCGTGTTTCAGCCAGGATCTACGATCTCGGTCTTGCTCCCTACGGCGTCCGCGCAAGCAGCTTCGTCGTCCGTCGCGTCTACGGCCCATACCTTCGCGCGCTCGGTGACGCCGAACATGCGCTGGCCAAGCTGGGGGTCTGCGCTCCGGCCCCGCATCGGCGGGGCACTCAGCGCACCCCCGGACACAGCCCTGCGGGGGTCACAGGTGATCAGGTGTGGACCGGTCGGCGCCGGCGGGTCTGGTTGTCCACCAAGGAGATCCTCCGCCGACGGTACGCGCTCGTCGTTGGTGGATTTGTCCCTTGATCCCCACGTCGAGGACATTGGCCGTGCATACGCCTCGCCGGGTGGCGAGCGAGCGTCCGCAGTGGGACTGCAGTATCAGCGTCGTCTCGTAGCCGGCCCGCGGAGTCGCCGGCCACCGCACCGGGCGTCACAACTGACAAACACGACCCAAACCGCCGCGATGGGATCGTGTCTACTCGGCGCGACAAATGTGAGTTGGCTTCCTGTTCTTCGACGACACTAGGATTGAAACGGTCACCGCCGCGATCCCAGGCCGGCCGGAGCTGTCACCAAGCGGGAGCGCCACATCTGGCCTCACCTAGGCGCCACCAGGGCATTCTCAAGTAGGACTGTCGTCCCTTTCTTCGCGAGCAACCTGGAATGGGCGCCGAGGATGGCCTTCAGAACCTTCCTCAGGAACGGTCGGCTCGCGATTCCCGGAGCCGAGGCGATGACGAGGCGATGCGGGACGAACGCCGGCTTCAAGTCAGCACGGGCCGCCATCGTGACCAGCGTCTTCCGGGTGAAGCAGTTGATGTGTTCGAGTGGAGCCACCGGATTGAGGGAATCGTCGGACCCGGCCGCCGCCTCCCAGTTCCACCGCCACAGGTTTCTTGTGGCGTTCCGGCCGTCCGGGACGCTGATCTTGAGAAGGCCGCCCGGCTTCAGCGCCCGCCGGAGATGGCGGAGCGTCTCCAGCGGCTGGGGGATGTGCTCGAAGACCTGATCCGCGTTGATTAGATCGAACTGATGGTTGGGAATCTCCTCCCAGCGCAGCACCTGGATGCTTCGCCTGACGGCGTTCTCGATGCGGGTCGGCGAGATTTCGACGCCGTACGCCTGGCAGCCAAGCCCCATCGCCGTCCGACACCAGAAACCCCACCCCATGCCGAAGTCCAGCACTCTCAGACCGGCGGGCGCCATGTTGAAATGCTGGATGAGGTTGGCGATTTCGTCCGCGAGGGCCAGGAAGTAGGCAAGGTCGCGGGGCGCCTCGTACACCTCGAACGCCTTCTGCGGGTCGATCCACTCCTCGTAGAGCTTGAGGCTCAAGGCAGGGCCCGGGATCTCGGACTGGTACACCAAACCGCACTGACCGCACTCTGCGACGGTGTAGTCGCTTCCCTCGAGCAGGTCGAACTCGACGCCGCCCTGGGACGAGTAGAAGGACACGAGATAGTCGCTGATGGGAGGCACCGTGTAGCTCGCCCTGCACAACTCGATCGAGGTGGCAGACCCGCACGCCGGACACGAAGACCGCTGCACGAAGTGCCGATTCATACGCTAGTCACCTGTCCCCACGGTCCACGGGCGGCCCAGGACGAGGCGGCGAAGGCCCGCCGCAGAGATCTTCAGAAGGCGGGGGCGCGGGCTCCGGACAGCCATTCCCACCAGGCTGATCACCCGACGCCAGCGAGGGCGCGCCGTGTCGCCGAGAAGGGGAGCCAGCTCCCTGTGGAGGGCGAGTTCCTCCAGGCGTCGGGCGGCGTGGCGCCGGAGCGACTCGGAGCCGGCCGCGTCCCTGGTCTTCTCCAGCGCGCGAGCGTACTCGCGGTGAAACTCCTTCAGCATCGCTACGCTCTTCGACTCGGGGTGGAATCGAAAGCGCGCCAGCACGGCATCGGTGTACCGGACTCTGGGGAACATCGCCAGGTACCGGATGGCCAGCTCCACATCAAAAAAGAAGTGAAACGCCGCGTCCAGCCCGCCGCAGGAATGCACGTAGGAGGGCCGCAACCAGAGTGCCGGCTGCTGCAGCCGAGCCCCAGCGGCTCCCTGGATCAACAGCTCGGGTTTCAGCCTGA
>PMLC01000013.1 GCA_003158745.1 Acidobacteriota bacterium | reverse complement strand
GGGGCTGTGGGCGCAGGAGACGCAACCGTTCAAGAGCAAGGCAGGGCAGACGGCGATGGACCGTGGGTACGCCACGATCACGGTGCAGACGGGATCGGGGGTGTTCGCCTTTGCCTCGGTGATCGACAACATCACCAACGATCCGACCACGGTCGCCATGCAGCGGTAGCGGAGCCCAAGTACGAACGGTCTGAACCGGGATCGCTGCCGACTCGGGCGCAGAATGGCCGCCCGGGCGGGGACGAGACTGCTTCGACGCCGACAGCGCGCCTACGCGGCCGGGGATCAGCGCAGCATCTTCCAGAGGTACGCGTACTCGAGGCCGGTGACGTAGGCGGTCTGCTTGTTGACCGCGCCGGTGCCGTGGCCGCCCTCGGTGTTCTCGAAGTAGTAGACCGGGTGCCCGAGCGCCTCGAGCCTGGCGACCATCTTGCGGGCGTGCGCGGGGTGTACGCGATCGTCGCGCGTGTTGGTCCAGAAGAACGGCGTCGGATACGCGACGTCCTTGCGCAGGAGCTGGTAAGGGGACCATGTCTTGATGGTTGCCCAGTCCTCGGGTTTGTCCGGGTCGCCGTACTCCGCCGTCCAGCTCGCCCCGGCGAGCAGGTGGTTGAAGCGCCGCATGTCGGCCAGCGGCACCTGCGCCACAACGGCGTGGAACAGTTCGGGACGCAGCGTGAACGTTCCGCCGACGAGCAGACCCCCTTGTGAGCCGCCCATGATCCCGAGGTGGCGCGGCGAGGTGATCTTGCGCGCGATCACGTCCTCTGCCACGGCGGCGAAATCCTCGAAGTTCCGCATGTGGTTGGCCTTCATCGCCGCCTGGTGCCAGGCGGGCCCGAACTCGCCGCCGCCGCGGATGTTGGCGAGGACGTAGACGCCGCCCCGCGCGAGCCACGCCGACCCCATGACACCGGAGTACGTCGGCACCTCGGGCACCTCGAAGCCGCCGTACCCGTAGAGCAGCGTCGGGGCCGCGCCATCGGCCTTGAACCCCTTGGGAGTGACGACGAAGTAGGGAATGCTGGTCCCGTCCTTGGAGGTTGCCTCGAGCTGCTCGACGTTCACGCCGGCCGCGTCGAAGAACGCCGGCATCGTCTTCACCCGATCGGGCCGCCCGCCGCCTTCGTCCAGCCACAGCGAGGCTGGGGTGAGGAAGTCCTGGTAGGAGAGGAAGAAAATGTCCGCCTCGTCACTCGAGGCGGTCGGAAAAGCGGTGCCGATCCCGGGCAGCGGGACCTCGGCCTGCTTCCAGGCGCCGCCCTCGAGCGTCACCGAGGACAGCCGGCTGTGGACATGGTCCAGGATCAGCACGAGCAGGCGGTCGCGCGTGCGCGCGACGCCGGCGAGCGACACCCGCTCGCTCGGCTCGAACAGGACGTCGAACCGGCGGCCGCCGCGCAGCAGCTCCTCGAGAGGGATCGCCAGCAGCGAGCCGGCGTGGTAGGTGGTACCGCCGATGGTCCAGTCGGAGCGCAGCGAGAAGAGTGCCCGATCGCGGAAGAACGCCTGGAACGAGGCATCCTCGGGCACCTCGAGCTTGACGAGACGACCGCCGAGCACGAGGAATGTCTCCTGGCGGAAGGCCGCCGGCTCACGGGTAACCACGTCGTAGCGGCCGTCGGCCAGGATCTCGGTAGTTCCCGCCGCCCCGACGTCATCAACCTTCCCTTCGAACACGGTCTGCGCTTCGGCGAGCGGTTCGCCGCGCTTCCACAGCTTGACGATGCGTGGGTACCCCGAGGCGGTGAGCGAGCCCGGGCCGAAGTCGGTGCCGACCCAGAGCGTGTTTTCGTCGCGCCAGGAGACCTGCGACTTCGCCTCGGGCAGCGAGAAACCGTCCGCGACGAACTGCTTGGCGACCGTGTCGAATTCGCGCTGGACCGAGGCGTCCGATCCGCCCCGCGAGAGCGATATCATGCACCGCCGGTAGTCGGGCGCCAGGCACTCCGCGCCGTGAAACACCCAGGCGACGCCGTCCGCCATCGCGAGGGCATCCACATCGAGCACCGTGTCCCAGGCGGGCGAAGCGGTGCGGTAGGACGCGAGCGTCGTGCGGCGCCAAATCCCCCGTTCGTGCACGTTGTCGCGCCAGAAGTTGTACACCGTGGTGCCGAGCAGTTCGGGGAATGGGATCCTGTCCTTGGAGTCGAGGATCTCGAGCGTGCGTTTCTGGATGGGAGCAAACTCGGGTAGCGCCTCCAGCACCTTGGTGGTGCGGGCGTTATGTTCCTTGACCCAAGCGAGCGCCCTCTCGCCCTGCACGTCCTCGAGCCAGACGAACGGGTCGTCGTCATTGGCGGCGACTGCCACCCACGAGAGCGCCACGCTCAGCAACGCCGCGATCACGCCGATCCTGCCCGCCATGTACCGACCTCCCCGGACCGGAGCGGCTCGATGCCGTGCCGGCCGACGGCCCCGAGCTGGCGGTGCTGAGGCTGATTCCGCCCGTCGGAGCCGCGTTATTATCCCACGGCGCCGCCGGCACAGGCCCGCATGAAGCTCGCATGTCGGGGCACGCGCCGCCCTCGGTACAGCAAACGTCGTCGTCGTTCCGTTTTCGGGCGGGCGACCCCTGCGGCCATCCGTGTGTCTCCGCCATTTCCGCCGCGGTCGGCCCCTCGTGCCGGGTATGGCTCCGAACCACCTTCCCTCACTGCGAAGGTCTTGTCTCCGTCGAAAGTGCGGTGCGAAACCTCCCTGGCCTGGGGGCACGGTCCCCGGCAGCGCGCCGCGTTGCCAATCGCGGCACAGAGACGATCAAGAGAGTCGGATCAGTGCGAGGGCGATGGCGCCGGGGAGCGCCTGGAACCAGAGGATCTTGCGATTCGCCGTGATGCCAGCGAACAGGCCGGCGAAGACGACACACGCGAGGAAGAAGATCGTGATCGCGTGTCCCGCGGCGCCGAGGAAGAGTCCCCACACCAGCCCCGCGGCGAGGAAGCCGTTGTAGAGGCCTTGGTTCGCTGCGAGAGACCTCGACGCGGCAGCGAAGTCAGGCGTGAGGCCGAGGGTTCGCAAGCCGAAAGGCGAGGTCCAGAGGAACATCTCGAGGACGAGGAAATAGAGATGCAGGAGTGCGACCAAGCCGACGGCGACGTTCGCGAGCGTTGTCATCTCTGGTCTTCCCCCTGGGACCGGAAGCAGTCTACGTCAGCGTGCGCCGGTGACGAGCTGGTCGAAGATAGCGGCGTTGAGCTGGAAGGCGGTGCGCGCCTCCTCGACGATGGTGTCGCGCTCGCCGTAAGCAAGCGCGAGCTCGTCGAGGCGGCGGCGATACTCCGCCTTGAACACCAACGGATCGTGGATGGCAGGGAACTCGTAGAAGCGCAGGCCGTCGCCGTCGAGCTCGAGCTGGCGGGCTGCAAGGCCCTTGAGCATCTGCCCGCCCGAGAGGTCGCCGAGGTAGCGCACGTAGGAATGAGAGACGAGGCGAATCGGCTGGTTTTCCTCGATCCAGCGGAGGCGGTCCGCGTACGCCCTCGCCGCGGCGACCGGCTCCTCCGAACGCCAGTGCGGACCGCGCAGGAAGTCGAGGTCGCGCTCGAGCGCCAGGCGCCGCCAGAGCTGGGGGAGGACGAACGCGCCGAGGCGCGGTTCGTCCTTGAGGCGCTCGAATGCGTCCTCGAGCGCCGCATACACGCCATGGAGCGCGAGCATGTGGCGGGAGAACATGTCGCGGTCGAGTCCGCCACGCACGAAGCGCGCGACGAACGCGGAGCCCTCGGCGCCGCGGTGGGCCTCGGCGGTGCGCTCGCGCAGCTCCTCGGACAGCTTCATGGAGACCCTGCGGCGCGACCACAAACGCGACTGAGAACCATTCCGCCTCCAGGTGGTGGAGGCTACTCCACGCGGACGAGTTGAGTCAAGCATGCTTGACACCGATGTTGCATTCGCGATTCGGCCCGGTGAATCCCGGCCGGAGGTGGACTTGTCCGCGCCCTAGCTCCGCCTCTTGCTGCCGGTGTCCAGAGAGTCTTCTCAGGCAACCTGGCCCGCAGCTTTCCATCGTCCGGTACGTCTCCCCGATTGTCTCTGTCCTGAGGAAGCCCGCCTCAGGCGGGCCGACGAAGGATCTCCCCGAACCTGCGAGCGGCCGGGTCCGTGCGCCTCAGGGGATCCTTCATTTCGCTTCGCTCCTCAGGATGTAAGGCGCGTTGGCTCACGGCCGGCCGCTACACAGAAACGAGGCCTGCCGTTCGTAGCGGCCGCCCGCCGGGCGGCCGGTCTTCAACCGCACCGACACAGACCTCGACGGCCGGTCGCTCCTGGGGTGGGTTCCCCTGCGGCCTGCGCGCCCGGGTTTGACAATATCCACGCTTAGACATATTCTAAGAGCCAGTGAAAGACCTCATCGCCCTTCTCCGCAGCGTGGGTCTGCAACCGACGCCCCAGCGCCTCGCGGTGGCGCGCTCCGTGCTGGGGACGACGTCACACCCGAGCGCGGACGAGGTGCTGGAAAAGGCACGGCGCGAGTGTCCGACGCTGTCGCGGGCGACCGTGTACAACACGCTCACGCGGCTTGCCGAGCGCGGGCTCGTGCGGCCCCAGGCGATCAGGGAGGGCGCGGTCGTCTTCGACGCGCATGTGGAGAGGCACCACCATTTCATCGACGAGGCGACGGGGAAGCTCTACGACGTGCCGTGGGATGCGCTCGATGTCTCGGGTGCGGCGAATCTGCCCGACTACCATGTCAGGGAGTATCAGGTCGTCATGCGCGGGCGGAGGAGGCGGTCGTGAGTCTCTTTTTTTTCTCCGCACGCAAGATGGTGTCCAGAGTTGGAATGGATCCGAATCTGAACGTCGAAAGGAGAACGTCATGAAAAGGAAAAGGCTCACGACTTCCGCGGGCATCCCGGTGGGCGACAACCAGAACTCGCTCACGGCCGGCCCACGCGGTCCGCTGCTGGTCCAGGACTGGCAGCTTTTCGAGAAGCACGCGCACTTCAACCGGGAGCGGATCCCGGAGCGCGTCGTTCACGCCAAGGGCTCGGGCGCGTACGGGACGTTCACGTGCACCGGCGATATCACGCGCTACACGAAGGCCGCGATCTTCTCGAAGGTCGGAAAGAAGACCGAGTGCCTCCTGCGCTTCTCCACGGTGGCGGGGGAGCGCGGCGCGGCCGACGCCGAGCGCGATGTGCGCGGCTTCGCGATGAAGTTCTACACCGAGGAGGGCAACTGGGACCTCGTCGGCAACAACACGCCGGTGTTCTTCGTGCGAGATCCGTACAAGTTCCCCGACTTCATCCGCACGCAGAAGCGCGACCCCAAGACGAACCTCCGGAGCAAGACGGCGATGTGGGACTTCTGGTCGCTCTCGCCGGAGAGCCTCCACCAGGTGACGATCCTGTTCTCGGACCGCGGCCTGCCGAAGAGCTACCGCCATATGCACGGGTTTGGCAGCCATACCTACAGCCTGATCAACGCGAAGGGGGAGCGGGTCTGGGTGAAGTTCCACTGCAAGACGATGCAGGGGATCGCCAACCTGACCGACAGGGAAGCGGAGCGGATCGTCGGGCTGGACCGCGAGAGCCACCAGCGCGACCTGTTCGAGGCGATCGAGCGCAAGGAGTTCCCAAAGTGGCAGGTGATGGTCCAGATCATGACCGAGGCCGAAGCGGAGACGACCCCATACAACCCGTTCGACCTCACCAAAGTATGGCCGCACAGCGACTACCCGCTCATCGAGGTCGGAGTGATGGAGCTGAATCGAAACCCGGAGAACTACTTTGCCGAGATCGAGCAGGCGGCCTTCTCGCCCGCGAACGTTGTGCCCGGCATCAGCCAGAGCCCCGACAAGATGCTGCAGTTCAGGATCTTCGCCTATGGCGACGCGCATCGCCACCGGCTCGGCGTCAACTACGAGAGCCTGCCGGTCAACCGGCCGCACTGCCCCGTGGCGAACTACCACCGGGACGGCGCGATGAGGTTCGACGGCAACGCCGACGGGAGCGTCAACTACGAGCCCAACTCGTTCGGCGGCCCGGTCGAGGACCGGCGGTTCGTCGAGCCTCCGCTGGAATTGTCGGGCGATGCCGACCGCTACGACCACCGCGAGGGCAACGACGACTACACGCAGGCGGGCAACCTCTACCGCCTGATGCCCGCCGCCGAGCGCAGGAGGCTCCACCAGGCGATCGCGGGCGCAATGGAAGGCGTTCCGCAGGAGATCGTTGAGCGCCAGCTCGCGCACTTCAAGAAGGCTGATCCGGCCTACGCCGAGGGCGTTCGCCAGGCATTGAAGAAGTAGCGGCCGCCGGCCGGGAAGTCGGCCGTCCCGACCGTCGGGCGCTGAAGAGATGAGTCAAAGTCGCACCTGGAGGATTCAATGAGGAGTGCCTTTCGCGGGTCCGTGCTGCTCATCGCGACGTTCTTTGTCCCACTATCGGCCACGGCGCAACCTTCGCGAACGGAAACGACCTTCTCCAAGGTGCTCAAGCAGTGGTCGGAGCTGTCCCTCGAGGGGCAGGGCCGGCCCGTGCAAGGACTTCGGCTTTCCTCCGGACACGTCACTCTCGTTCTGACCCAGGGGAACGCCGCTCCGGTGCTGGCCGGCGACGAGGTGGTCGGCGTGTTCTTCCGAGGCCAGGGGACGTTGGAGTACGTCTCGGCCGATCCCGTGGAGTTTCCGATCGTCACGTATAACGTCCGCAAGAACACGAACTTGGCACTCACCTCGTCCGAGAAAGCGCTGACAATCCGCGACACGTTCGAGGAGGTGCTGTGGCTCGCTGGCGGTGTCGCCCTTCCTACGCTGCCGGAAGGTTCGTCCAAAACGGCCTTGGAGGACGCGTTCGCCAAGCACCTCAGGAAGTTTGGGCAAATCATGACCTCACCTGTGGCGCATGAGTTTCCTGCGTGGCGTCTCAACAGTCCCGACCGGTCTCTGGTTCGCGTCGAGCTCTCTGGCGGCAGCGAAGACCTCCTCTACCACCTCGATGCGTTCGACGACAAGAGTGAGACGCTCTGGGCGCTTCGCAAGGCCAAGAAGATCGAGGATCGCCTCTACTGTACGGTGCTTTCCGACCAGCCTGTCGGCCGCGACCGTCGGGAACCACTCGTCCCGCGCTTCATGCTCACCGACGTTGACCTGTCCGTGACGGCATCGAGCGGAAAGGACGTCTCGATATCGGTCACCGAGAATTTTACCGCGGTGGGTGGCCGGGTGAGGGTCCTGCAGCTCGACCTCTACGACACGATCTTCGGCCGCGATGCCCTGGACCCGAGGCATCTGCGCGTGAAAGGCGTTTTCGACGAGGCGGGCAACGCCCTGCCTTTCGATCACGCCAAGGACGAACTGATCGTCGGGCTCACCACGCCGCTTGCGCCTGGCGCGACGACCAAGGTCCGCTTCGAGATCGAAGGCGACATCCTGTACCACCCCGGCGGAGACAGCTACTGGGAGTTGGGCGTCTATCCGTGGTTTCCTCAGCCTGATCTCTCCGGCCAGTTCTACACGGTCCACAGCACCGTGAAGGTGAAGAGACCCTTCGTGCCGTTCGCGCCTGGGAAGACCTTGCGCCGCACGGTTGAGGGTGATTACAACATTCTCGAGACGCGAATCGACAAGCCGGTTCAGTTCATGGTCATCATCGCAGGCAACTACGCGTTCAACGAAGAAACCAAGAACGGCGTCACCGTCCGCGTGGCCACGTATGCGGGGAAGAGCGCCAACCTCGGAAGAGTGCTCGGCCTCGCCCAGAAGATGATCGCCTTCTACGAGCCGTTCCTGGGTCCCTTCCCGTTCGACGAGTTCAACATCGTCGAGATCAACGCGTGGGGGTTCGGGCAAGCGCCTCCAGCGTTCATGTTCATCACCCAGGAAGCTTTCAAACCGCTCGCCGGCGAGATCAACCGACTATTCTCGAAAGGTATCAACGAGCGGCTCGCCCACGAGATCGCCCACCAGTACTGGGGCCACGTCGTGAAGATGCCGAGCCACGAGGAGCAGTGGATCACCGAATCGTTCGCGGAGATCAGCGCGGGCCTGCTGATCCACGCGCTCCGGGGCAGGAGCGATTTCGAAGGCCTCACCAACTATTGGCGGTCTCAGGGCAAGGAGGCGACGCAGATCGCGCCGATCCCCTTAGCCAACCGGATCCACAACAACTCGGACGAGCGAACCGCCTGGTACTACAGGACCGACCTTCTGTATTCCAAGGGCCCGTCGATCCTCAACTCGATCCGACTGGAGATCGGTGACGATGCCTTCCTGAAGTTCCTCAGGTCGATCCAGGCCACGTGCCAGTGGAAGTTCGGAAACACCAAGACCGTGCAGGCCGTCCTCGAGGCGATCACGCAGAAGGACTGGAAGTCGTTTTTCGAAGCGAATTACTGGGGGACGAGCATGCCGGAGAAGTAGCCTCAGGTCGTCGCTCCGGACAGCACGTCCGAGGACCTTGACCCGGGTACGACCGGCGGCGACCAGCGCCCCCAGTACTCGGATAGTCCGGCGGGTCAGGCGGATCATCCCGCACTCGACGACCGCAAGCGGTGCGGCACAACTCTGGGACGGCGGCGTTCTTCGCATTGCCGGCTATTCTAAGGGTCGTCGCCCCCATGCCCACGCCGGCTTGAGGGGTGCGGTCGGTGGCGGCGGTGGCGGCAGCATGTACCACTCGGTGGGAAGGATGGCGTTGCCTTCCGATCGCGGACGCCCAGGGGCGTGCCGCGTCTAAGGGCATCCTCTTGTGGTGTACCATCCCGAGGACATGAAAGGAACCGACCGTTCATGATGAAGAGAAGCGTTCTGGCCGTTGCGGCGGGGGTGATGGTGTGGTCGCAGGGAGTAGGCGCCGATTTCTCGCAGCAGGGGAGCAAGCTCACCGGAACCGGCGCGACGGGCAGCGCCTGGCAGGCGTCCGCGACGGCCGTGTCCGCCGACGGCAACACGGCGATCGTCGGCGGTTACCTCGACAATGACGGAGCCGGCGCGGCCTGGGTGTTTGCCCGCTCGGGCGGGGTGTGGACGCAACAGAGCAACAAGCTTGTCGGCACCAGCCCGACCGGAACCGCCAACCAGGGTTGGGCCACGGCGCTCTCCACTGACGGTAACACCGCGCTCGTCGGCGGCCCGGCGGACAACAACGGCGCCGGCGCAGTCTGGGTGTTTACGCGCACGGGCGGGGTGTGGGCGCAGCAGGGCACGAAGCTCGAAGGCTCCAGTGCGGCCGGGCCTGCGAACCAGGGGTGGGCGGTGGCCCTCTCTTCCGACGGCAACACCGCGTTGATCGGCGGGCCGGCCGATAACAGCGGCGCCGGCGCGGTCTGGGTGTTCGCGCGCTCGGGCGCGACGTGGAAGCAGCAAGGGTCGAAGCTCGTCGGCACCGGCGCGGTCGGCAGCGGGGCGCAGGGCTCCTCGGTGGCGTTGTCGGCCGATGGCAGCACGGCGGTCGTCGGCGGGAAGCAGGACAACAACGGCTACGGGGCCGTGTGGGTTTTCACCCAGTCGGCCGGAAAGTGGGCGCAGCAGGGGAGCAAACTGGTCGGGTCTTCGCCGAACACGTTTCTCACCATCGCCGCCAACGCGAGCGTGACCGCGGCCTTCACGCAGCAGACGGTCCCCTGCTACACGCTGGCGATGGTCACCTCGCCGGCCAATAAGGGGACGTTCACCGTGAACACGCCGCAGACGTGCTCGGGCGGGTACACGCCCGGAACGCAGATCTCGCTGCTCGTAACGCCAACGAGTGGGTGGGCGATCGTCGGGTGGAGCGGGCCCGGCGGGACATTTCTCGCCCCCGCCTCGTACGAGGCGACGTTCACGATTTCCGGCAACGCCAGCTTGACCGCAACCCTTTCCCCGCAGGGCAGCGCCTGCGACACCCTCTCGGTGGCGGCGAACCCTGCCGACGCGGGCACGGTGACGATCAACACGGCGGAGGCCTGCTCGCCAGGGTACATTCAGGGCACCTCCATCTTGCTGACGGCCGAGCCCGGGACGGGCTACAGCTTTAGCGGATGGAGCAGCAGCGGAGGGGCGTTCGCGAACGCGTCGGCGGCGACCACGAGGTTCACGATCGCCGCCAGCACTACCGCCACCGCGAACTTCATTCCCACGCCGACCGGGTGCTACTTGCTGACGGTGGGGTCAGGCCCGAGCGGCGCCGGAACCGTCACGGTCAACACGCCTCCGAACTGCGGCGGCAGCTACAGGTACGGCACCGCCGTCTCTCTAACGGCGAACCCGGCGCCGGGCTGGACGTTCTCGGGGTGGAGCGGGAGCGGGGGTTCGCTCTCGAATCCCAGCGGGCTCGTTTTCGGCGGCAATCAGGGCCTCTCCATGGCGGTTTCGGGAGATGGCAACACCGTGATTTTCGGCGGAAACGTCGTCGGCCCTTCCGCTGGGAGGGTCTGGGTCTTCACCCGCTCCGGCGGAAACTGGGTCCAGCAGGGCAATCCGATCTTGACAAGCGGAATCGCCGGGTTAGCACAGCAGGCCTGGGCCGTTGCTTTGTCCGGCGACGGCAACACGGCTGTGCTGGCGGAACCGGGAGACAACGTCGGGATGGGTGCCGCATGGGTGTTCACACGCTCGAGCGGGGTGTGGACGCAACAAGGCAACAAGATGGTCGGGGCCGGCGCAACGGGGATGGCCGAGCAGGGCTACTCCGCGGCGATCTCCGCCGACGCCAGCACGATTGTCATCGGCGGTCCCGCGGACAACGGCGGCGCGGGTGCGGCCTGGATCTACACCAGCGGCAGCGCTCCGCCGGCCTGCACGTTCGCGCTCTCGCCGGCGTCCCAGGGATTCGCCGTTGCCGGCGGCAGGGGTGCCTTCGACGTCGGCCTGGTCTCCGGCAGCGGGTGCCCATGGGTCGCCGTGAGCAATGGTCCATGGATCGCCATCACAGGCGGGGGAAACGGCTCCGACAACGGGCAGGTGAAATTCGGCGTGAGCACCAACCCCGGGGTCTCGCGAGCCGGCACGGTATCGGTCGCGGGCCAGACGTTCACCGTTTACCAGGCGGGGAGCAACTGCACGTACTCGATCGACTCGGTCGCAGGCACCTTCCCGGGGAGCGGAGCGAACGGTTCCTTCAACGTGACCGCGCCCTCCGACTGTCCGTGGTTCGCGACCAGCACCGCGTCGTGGATTCACATTGCGAACGGCGGGGCAGGCATCGGCACCGGGCCGGTGGGCTTTGCCGTAGATGCCAACGCTGGCGGCCCCCGCACGGGGACGATCGCCATCGAGGGCCTGACCTTCACAGTGAGCCAGGCGCCGCCGGCCCCTGTGGCGGCGTTCATCGTGAACCCGGCGAGCGCGGTCGCAGGCGAGGTCCTTACGTTTGCGGACACGTCGACCGGCGCACCAACCTCCTGGTCGTGGGATTTCGGCGACGGGTCCGGCGCCGCGGCACAGAACGTGAGCCACGCGTATCCCGCTACCGGAACGTACACCGTTGTCCTGACGGTCGCGAACGAGACCGCCCAGAACAGCGTGTCTCGGCAAGTCACCGTTGCCTCCGGGTTCGCCCGCTGGGTCCCGGTGGCGAGCCACGTCCCGGGCGCGAACGGGGCGGAGTGGAGATCGGACCTGAGCCTGCTGAATCCGGGCACCGTCGCGGCGACCGTTCAGGGCCAGTTCCACACGTCCGGCGGTGTGGTGCCGGGCACGGTCGTCATCCCTGCCGGGAGTCAGTCCGTGTTCACGGATGTGGTCGGCGCGCTCGGCTCGAGCGGGTCCGGGGCGCTTGAGATCCTCTCCGACCAGCCGGTAGTGGTGGTCTCACGGACGTACGACCAGCTGGGCCACGGGACGGTCGGCCAGGGCTATGCCTCGTACGCCGTCGCGGACGGCCTTGCGGCAGGCCAGTCGGCGTGGCTCCCGCAGTTGAGTCAGAACGCGGCGTACCGGAGCAACATCTCGCTGACCAACATCGGCGACGCACCGGCCGCTGCGACTGTAGAACTGTTCGATGGGGCGGGGGACCGACTCGCGAGCTACGATGTGACGCTCGCCTCGGGCGATTGGGCGCAGGAGAACAGACCGTTCTTCGGCTACGCAGACCAGACCGCGTTGGACGTCGGGTTTGCCAAGGTGACAGCCACCTTCGGCGCGGGCATCGTCGCCTCCGCGACCGTTATCGACAATGTCACCAACGACCCGACCACTGTACCTATGACGCGCGCGTCCGACGTACCTGACGCGGGGTCCATCTGGGTCCCGTCGGTGAGTCACGTGCAGGGCTCGAACGGCACGGCGTGGCGGTCGGACCTCGGGTTGCTCAACCCGGGCGCCGCACCGGCGACAGTTCAGGGGCTGCTGCACACACCAGGTGGCCTCGTGACGGGAACGAGAGTGGTCCCCGCGGGGAGCCAGCTGGTGCTGACTGATGTCGTGGGCGAGCTCGGCTACAACGGCTCCGGGGTTTTGGAGATCGTCTCCGACCAGCCGCTGGTGGTGACCTCGCGGACGTACGACCAGCTAGCCAGCGGGACGGTCGGTCAGGGTTACGGTTCTTACACGACAGCAGACGGACTCGGCGCCGCGCAGTCGGCGTGGCTCCCCCAACTGGCGGAGAACGCGGCGTACCGGACCAACATCTCGCTGACCAACACGGGCGGCGCGACGGCCGCGGTCACGGTGGAGCTGTTCGACGAGGGAGGCAACGCGCTTGCGAGCTACGACGTGACGCTCGCTCCGGGCGAACGGGCGCAGGAGAACCAGCCGTTCGTCTCCAAGGCCCTGCGGAGCAACCTGACCGGCGCGTACGCCAGGGTCACCGTCTCCACGGGAGGCGGCGTCATCGCGTCGGCCTCTGTCATTGACAACGTGACCAACGACCCCACCACCATCGCGATGATCCGCTAACGGCCTTTCGCCGGGGGGCGGCTATTGCGCCGGGACCGCGCCTGTACCAACCCCGGCCGCGCTCCGCTGCGGCTCGTTTGCACAAGGTCCCCTGCGGCAGAGGGACTTTCGTCTCGCTTGACGGCTGCTCTACGTGGGCGTAGGCTGAAAACCGAACGGGCGGTAGGGAAATCATGAACCAGGCTGAGAAATCACAGCGGTCGCAGGAGCGCATCCTCGAAGCTGCGCTCGGGCTCTTCTCGAGCAGGGGGTACCGGGCCACCAGCGTCCGCGACATCGCCGAGGCGGCCGGCGTCTCCACCGGCAACGTGTACCACCACTTCCCGGACAAGGAGGCCCTTTTCCTCACCCTGCTCGACCAGTACTGGACGGCGATCGAGGACCCCGAGCTGCCTTTCAACAAGGTCCTCGCGGTCGGGAGCTTCCCCGACAACCTCGAGGAGGTTGGTCACGCCTCGCGGCAGCTCGTCGACGTGTACCGCCGCTACGTGGAACTCATCTACGTTGATGTCGTGGAGTTCGAGGGCAGCCACATCCGGAAGTTCTACGCGGACATGGCGAAGCGGTACGCGGACTTCCTCGACGGCCACGACGGCGGTAAGGCGATCGCGGCGCGCCTGCGGCCGGGGATCTCGCCGGTGTCCGCGGTGATGTTCGCGACGAGGTTCTTCCTCAACTACTTCGCTGTGGAGATCCTGTTCGGAGTGCCGAACCACTTCGGCAAGGACAGCGAAGCCGTCATCCTCGAAACCGCGGAGATCCTCCGCCACGGCATGCTGCGCTCCGGCGCCTGAGCTGTGGCGCCGCCGATAGCGGACCATCTGCGGCGTCAGACTCGCGCCTCGCATGCTCGCGTAGCCTCCGGCTACGGTCCGCTGCTCGCCGCTCGCCTTCCTTGCATCCGGCCCACTCTCGGCGGCGCGGCTACCCGCACGCTTCCCTGGCCCTGCATGCTCCGTCTCTTCGGACCACGGGCCACGGACCACGCCCTCTCCGGCGGCGCGGCTACACGCATTCCGCGGAAGTCGTGCGTGCCTTGTCTCTCGAATCTCCACTCTTCACTCTGAACTGTCTCTAGCGTCTCTGCGCCTCCGCCTCGGCAGCGATCTGAAACCGTGCTGATATTCTCTCCGTACAAGCTGCGACGTTCGGTGCCGGAGCACCGACCCCGCACAGCAGGGAGTGCCGAGGAGGCGAAGCGTGAGCTCTGACGACGTACTCACAGTTCGTGAGGTCAGCAAGACCTTTGGTCGCGTGCGCGCGGTGGACCGCCTGTCCTTCTCCGTCGCGCGCGGCACGATCACCGGCCTTTTGGGGCGCAACGGGGCGGGCAAGACCACGACCCTTCGCATGATCAACGGGATATTCCTGCCGGACGACGGGACGATCGAGCTGTTCGGCACGACCGACGCCGCTGCCGTCCGCGACCGCATCGGCTACCTCCCGGAGGAGCGCGGGCTCTACCGCAAGATGAAGGTGATCGACCAGCTCCTGTTCCTCGCCGAGATCAAGGGGCGCCGCCCGGCCGACGTGAAGCCCCGGGTGGAGGTTTGGCTCAAGCGTTTCGATCTCTGGGACAAGCGCGCCGGCAAGCTCGAGGAGCTGTCGAAAGGGAACCAGCAGAAGGTCCAGCTCATCGGAGCGCTGCTCCACGACCCCGAGGTGGTCACCCTCGACGAACCGATGTCCGGGCTCGACCCGGTGAACGTCGTGCTGGTGCGGTCGATCCTCAAAGAACTCAAGGCCGAGGGGCGCACGATTCTGCTCTCGACCCACATGATGGGCGAGGCCGAGAAGCTGGTGGACGATATCGTCCTCATTCACGAGGGCCACGCAGTGCTCGCCGGAGATCTCGAACAGGTCAAGGGTTCGTTCGGCTCGAACACCGTGCAGCTCGCGTTCGAGGGCGATGGCGCGTTCCTCGCTGCGCTGCCCGGCGTGGCATCGGCGCGCGTTGACACCAACGTTGCGGAACTGCGCCTCGCTCCGGACTCAGACGCGCAGGCGGTGCTGGCTGCGGTGGTTGGGCGGCTGCGCATCTCGCACTTCGAGATCGCGGCCCCTTCGCTGGAAGAGATCTTCATTGACCGGGTCGGTGCCGGCGTCGTCGCGAACCGTCCGGCGGAGGTGGTGACATGAGAAAGGCGCTCGCCGTCCTCAAGCGTGAGTACCTCGAGGTCGTCCGCAAGAAGACCTTCATCATCATGACGCTCATCCTCCCGTTCCTGATGGCAGCGCTGATGTTCGTGCCTACACTCCTCATGATGAAAGGGATCGAGAGCAAGCGGGTCGTGGTGGTGGACGGCACGGCGCGACTCCAAGACGTCTTCGGTGCAAAACGACTGGCGTCGGCGACCGAGCCGCCCGTGAGCAGGGCGGCGAGGGAGCTGGGCAAGCGTGCACAGGCGCAGCAGGGCGGAAAGGCGCTCGAGCTCAAGACCGACTACGTGGCGGCGACGGGCGAGGTCAAGGCGGCGGCGCAGCCGTTCCTCGAGCAACTGAGGGAGAACGACGGCAGCAGGCCCGAGCGTCTGGACGGCGTACTGCTGATCCCTTCCGACGCCTTCACCAACACGGACGCCAAACTCGTCTACTACAGCCGCGCGGTGAGCGACATCATGACCGAGGAGCGCCTGGCGAACACCGTCAACCAGGCGCTGTCGCGGGAGAGGCTGGCCGGGCGGGGGATCGCGGCCGCGGAGGCGGACCACCTCCTCAAGCGCCTCGAACTCGAGGGCATCAAGGTGTCGAAGAGCGGCGAGGAGAAGAAGGGCGGCGAGCTTTCTTTCATCGTGGGATTCATTTTCGCCGCCCTGTTGCTGTTTCCGACCATGATCCACGGCCAGGAGGTGATGCGCGGGATCGTGCAGGAGAAGACCGAGCGCGTCGTGGAGATCCTGATTTCCTCGATGCCGTCGTTCGACCTGCTGTCCGGCAAAGTAATGGGCCTCGCCCTCGTCGGGCTCACGCAGGTCGGCGCCTGGCTCGCGATGGGCGCTGCGATGGCCGTCTATACGGGCGGTGCCGCCCTGGTGGCCGGCGTCAACGTGTTCCAGTTCGTCGACCTGAGGATCATCCCGTGGTTCTTCGTCTTCTTCCTGCTCGGATATCTGACGTTCGTCTGCATCTACGCCGTCGGCGGCGCGATCTCGAATTCGGAGAAGGAGGCGCAGCAGTTCATGGGGCCGATCATGATGGTCGCGATGGTGCCCTGGATGCTTGCCTTCCCGATCCTCCAGAACCCCGAGTCCAGGCTCGCAACGGTGCTTTCGCTCATCCCGGTGTTCACGCCGATCACCATGTTCATGCGGATGATCGTGAGCGAGCCCCCGCTGTGGCAGGTGGCGATCTCGGTCGTGCTGTCCATCGCGACGGTCGTGGCCTTCTTCTGGATGACGGCGAAGATCTTCCGGGTCGGAATCCTGTCGTACGGGAAACGGCCGAGCCCGGCCGAGCTGTGGCGCTGGTTGAAAGTGGCCTGAGTCAGGCCAGACCTTTTGCCGCTATACGGCGCCTTGACCGTCTTTCCACTGCGTGGCGGCTTTCTTTTTTGCCCCGCGGGCGCTCGGAGGGGTCGCTCGGGCTGCGCATCGAGGACCTACTCGTTCCATTGCCTGGAGGCGTTGTGGGATAGCCCGAGCGCGCCTTCCCTTTGGCTCCAGTTTCCCTTCCTGGTGGTTGAACCTTCG
>PMLC01000132.1 GCA_003158745.1 Acidobacteriota bacterium | reverse complement strand
CAGGCAGGCTCTTCAGCAGGGGCACCAGGTTGAGCACGTCGTCGACGTCGGCGCCGCCGAACTCCTCACGTCCCTCGCTGCCGCCGTTGCCGCGGTACTGTGATGCCACGGCGACGAAGCCGGACTCGACGAACGGGACGATCTCCGGGCCCCGAAGAGCGCTGAACTCCCGATTGCCGCCCCGATTGAGGATCACCGCCGGCAGGGATGTCCCCCGCATTGGCCGCCCGAGAAACCCCTTCACGCGCAGGCCGTCGCTCCAGTACGTGATCGGGAAGTACTCCGACTTCGCAGAACGAATGATCAGTTCCATCGACTCGACTGCACCGTCGGCATGAGACGCAGGAGCCGGCATCGCCATGGGGCTGGAGAATGTGGCCCCTGATGGCGGTCCGCCGGCCTCGGGCGAGGCGCTGTGACACCCGACCAACCCGAAGGCGAGCGACAGGTTCACGAGCAGCTGGAGCAATCGCCGGCCAGCGCCCGGGCAGCCCCGAGCCGAACGGAGAAGAGGGCCGATCAGGTGCCGTTTTCGCACCACGTTCCTCCGATGATGTTGCACGACGAGTGTAGACCGTCGCCCGGGGAAGACTTACCCACCGCGGGCCTGCCTCTGCCCGCGGTGGCGGCGCCAGCGAAAGGACCGAGGTCCAGGGTCTGAGTAAACAAGACGAGCAGGGCGACGGCAGCGTGCGTGCAGCCGCGCCGACGAGAGTGGGCCAGATGCTAGGAAGGCGAGTGGCGAGCAGCGGAGCCTAGCCGGGGCTAGGTGAGCATGCGAGGCGCGAGCCTGACGCAGCAGATGGTCCGCTATCGGCGGCGCCCAGCGGCGGTGCCGATCAGACTTCGCGGTAGCATCGGAGCTGCTCGGCCATGTCGGCAAGGCGCGACGCGCAGCGCCCGAGCACGCTGTCCGGCGGATACGCCCCATCGGGTCCTCGCGCGCCGGCCGGCGCGCCCATCAGCAGCTCGATCCCCTCCTCGATGCGGCCGATGGAGTAGATGTGGAACTTCCCCTTCTCGACCGCCGTCACGACCTCGGGGTCGAGCTGCAGGTCGGCGACGTTCGACTCGGGGATCAGCACGCCCTGCGTGCCTGACAGCCCGCGCTGGGCGCACAGCGCGAAGAACCCCTCGATCTTCTCGTTGACCCCGCCGATCGCCTGCACGCGACCGTTCTGGTCCACCGACCCCGTGACGGCGAGGTCCTGCCGGATCGGCATGCCCGAGAGCGCCGAGAGGATCGCGTAGACCTCGGTCGAGGAGGCGCTGTCGCCGTCCACGCCGCCGTACGACTGCTCGAACGCGATCGAGGCGCTCATCGAGAGTGGCATCGCCCCCGCGAACATCCCGCGCAGGAACCCCGACAGGATCAACACGCCCTTGTCGTGGGTGCTGCCCGAAAGGTGCGCCTCGCGCTCGATGTTGATGACACCCTCGCGCCCGAGGGCGACACGCGCCGTGACCCGCCCCGGCAGACCGAACGCGTGGTACCCGAGGTCGTACACCGCGAGGCCGTTGACCTGGCCGACCACCGCCCCCGCTGTAGATATCACCAACACGTCGTCGAGCATCATCTCCGTGAGCTTCGTCTCGGGGAGCGATTGGCGCTCGCGGCGTTCCAGCACGGCCGCGCGGATGTCCCCGCCGTGGACGGCCCGCCGGTTCTGCCCCCGCGCCAGGTACGCCGCCTCGCGCAGGATGTCCGCCACATCCGAGAAGCGGGCCGAGATCCGCTTGCGGTTGCGGGCGAGGCGCACCGCTTCCTCCACGAGCGCTGTCATGCCCCCACGGTCGAGCGGCAGCAGCTTCTCGTCGCGGATGATCTTGGCCATGAGGGCGATGAAGTCGGCCACCTGCGGGCGCCCGTTCGGCATCTCGCTGTCGAAGTCGGCCAGCACCTTGAAGATCTTGCGGAACTCCTCGTCGAGCTCGTGCAGCATGTCGTAGAGGGCGCGGTCGCCGATCATGATGACCTTGACGTCGATGTCCACCGGTTCGGGCTGGAGGGCCTGCCCGGAGATCGCGAACAGGATGTCGTGCGCGCGGATCACGACGCGCCGGTAACGCAGGGCACGCTTCAGCGCCGGCCACACCCCGGGCTCCGACACGGCGTCGAACGCGTTCACCGCCAGAAAACCGCCGTTGGCGCGCAGGAGCGAGCCTGCGCGGATGCGCATGTGGTCGGAGGTGGACTGCAAGTTTTGGCCGACCTTCGCCTCGACCGTCCCGAAGAGGTTGTTGTACGACGGCTCGGTCTCGATGATGACCGGCCGGCCCTTGGCGCCGCTGCTGTCCACCACCACGTTGACGCGGTATCGCAGGAGCGGGTCGCCGTCGTCACCGGCCTTGACGCCGAAAAGGTCGAGGTGCGCCTGCATGTCTGCGAAGAGCTCTTCCAGGAACGGCGCGACGCGGGGGTCCTTGACGCTTTTGGCAATCGCGCCGAGCGCCTGTCTCAGGACCGGCTCAACCGTGGTCCCCCGGAGATTCTCGGCACGCGCGACCATCTCTTCCCGCATCACCATCACCTCGTGGAAGGTGCGCTGCAGCTCCTCGGAGAGCTTGCCGTGGGCCCGCTCGATGGTCGTTGCGCGGTCGCGGTCGAACTTCCCTTCCTCGGCGAGGCTCTGCAGCTTGTCGAGGGTGACGGGCCTCTCCTCGACGACCGGGAGGATCTCCGGCCGCGTCACCGAGCCGACCTGGACCTGCACGAGCGTGAACCCCGCCTCGCGCACCCGGTGCTCGAACCCTTTGATGAGCTCCTGCTGTTTGGCCTTGAGGTCCTCGAGGGCGAGATCGAGCCGCTTCTGGAACTCCTCCCCCTCGAAGATTCCGGGCAGGTTGGACGACAGATCGCGCAGCAGCTTGTCGAGGCCGTCGCGCAGTGAGGCGCCTCCTCCGGCAGCGAGCCGCAGGAGGCGCGGTTGCTCGGGCCGGGCGAAGTTGTAGACGAACAGGAGGTCGTCCGGCGGCGGGCCGTCGTCCGCGAGGGGCCGCAGGTGAAGCTCGATCGCGGTCATCCTCCCGGTGCCGGTCAGGCCGGTCACGAAGACGTTGAAGCCCAGGGACTCGACCGCGAGCCCGAACTCGAGCGCGCGCACCGCTCGGGCCTGGCCGATGATCCCGCTCGACGGCTCGATCTTCGCCGTGGTGTCGGCGGGCAGCCACTCCTCGGGGCAGCGCCACCGCAGCAGATCCTTGCCGAGCTCTCGCGTCATCGTCGCCCCCTCCCGACCAGTCAACAGTCAACAGTTGACAGTCAGAAGCTAAGACAGCAGAGCGTAAAGGCCTCGCTGGAGGCCACGACTCCGCTCCCGTCTTACTGTCAACTGTCGACTGTCAACTGTCAACTCGCATCGGGGACGCGTGTTGCCCCGCCCGGATCCCGGCGGCGCCCGCCGGTCCGCCGCACGACGAGCGGGACCAGGATGACCGCGGACGCCACCGCGAAGGTGACGCCGAGCGAGGCCATCCAGCCCATGCTCTGCAAGCCCGGGTAGTGGGTCATGATCAGCGTCCCGAACCCCACGATGGTCGTCAGCGCCGAGAGGACAACGGCCCTCGCCGTCGCCGCGAGTTCCGGGATGCTGCCGCCCTCGCGCACACGGTGGATCATGTAGATCGCGTAGTCGCTCCCGACGCCGATCACCATGGTGATCACGAACACGTTGAGCAGGTTGAGCGGGTAGCCCACGACCGCCATCAGACCCAGCGCCCACAGCACGCCGATGCCGACGGGGAGCAGGCAGATTAGCGCAGACCGCAGCGACCGCGAGTCCCAAAGCAGCAGGCCGAGGACGAGCAGGAGGCCGAGCCCTCCCGCGAGGGCTGCGTCCTGCCACACGGTATGGCGAAGCCGTTGGGAGACGAGGTTGACGCCGGTGAGGTGCGCCCCGGGGACTTCGCGCACCAGCGCCTCGAGTCCCGGCGGCGCCTCGCGCCGCCACTTTCCGGGCGGCGAGTAGACGTTCATTACCGATGTCTCTCCCGAGGCCGCATGGTGAAGCGACCGCTCTACAACCTGCTGGACCGGCGTCCCGCGCCAGACGTCGAGCGACACGGGCCCCGCCGGACGCATCGCCTCCTGGAGGGTGTCCATCCCCGTTTCGAAGACCGCAGGCACCAACCCAGCCTTTTCAAACGCCGTGTCCAACTCTCGCTTGACCCTGGCAGGGTCGGTCAGGTCTCGGTGGGACGCGAGCCAAGCGAGAGCGCGCTCCTGTGCTGCCCGGGGCGGCACGAGGTTGGCGACGGACTCGTAGGATGAGACGTCACCCTGTTCCACCAAGCGGTCGAGGCCGGTGGCCAGCTTCTGGACCCTCTCGAGCGCAGTTGCCGTGTCGGGCGCCTCCACGCGGATCATCATCGCGTTGAACGACAACCCGAAGGCTTTCGAAACGTGTTCCTGGACGGCCACGCCCTGGTTCGAGGGAGAGCGCAGGTTGCGCACGTCGTCGTCGAAGCGCAGGAAGAAGAGCGCTCCGACGGCGCACGTGGTCGCCACACCGGTTGCGATAAGGACAGCCCGGGAGTGGCGTTCGGCCCAGGCGAGGATCGGCGTCAGATTCAGCCACGCGGACGGCCGTGCCGGTTCGCCCCGCCGGTCGAACAGCGTGACGAGCGCCGGCAGGATCAGGAACGCCGACAGCATCATGAACACGATCCCCGTGCCGGTGAGCAGGCCGAACTCCCGCAGCCCGGTGAAACGCGTCGCCAGGAAGGCGTAGAACGTGCCGACGGTCGTGATGGCGCCCAACATGACGGCCGGTCCGGTGCGCACCGCCATCACTTCGAGAGCCTCCTCGGGGGATAGGCCCGAGAGACGGCCCTCCAGGTAGCGGCCGTAGGTCACGATCGTGAAGTCGATCCCCAGCCCAACCAGCAGCGCCGAGAAGCCCGATGTTGCGGAGTTGAGCTCGCCGAGCGTAAGCGCCGTGAAGACGAATGTGAGCGCGAGGCCGGTCCCCAGCGGCAGGAACGCGTAGTGTGCAGTCGCGAAGCGGCGGTACGCCAGGAAGAACAGCAGCAGCACCCCGATCACCGAGGAAATGGAGTTGGAGACGATGTCTTTCTTGATCAGCGTTGCGTCTTCGAGGGCCGTGCGGTGGCCTCCGCCGATCTCGACGGCCGGCACGTCGCCGAGTGCCACACCGTCGCCCTCAGCCACCGCCTGGCGCACCTTCGCGATGCGTGCCTCGAGGTCGGAGATCAGCGTCCGGTCGAAGTCTATGTCCTGCGCGGGCCCCTTGGCTTTGGCGAGGATCAGGACCATGCTGTGGTCGCCGGAAAGGTAGTAGCCGCTCGCGTAGTCCACCTTGAGCGACGCGGGCGTCTTGTTGATCCGGGCAAGCAGGAGTGGCAGGAATCCCAGTGGATCGCGCAGCGCGAACTCTTTCGCCACCATACCCTGGGGCGTGTCGAGCGCGGCCCGAATGTCGGCCGCCCGCGCCTCGAGTCCGCCGTCGCTCAAGCGCTCCTGCAGCGAGATGAGCCCCTCCGCGTCGAGGAAGAGCACCGCATGACGCAGCACCGCCTCCGCGAGCTTGACAGGGTCCTCGATGTGGGCCTCGACGCGCCTGAGATAAGGACTGGTCTTCAGCTCCGTCTCGAGCGCGTCAACGAGCGCGAGGCTGCTCTCGAGATTGTCCTCGCCGGAGACAGGAACCGCCACGAGCACCGTGTCGAGTGAGCCGAAATCCTCGAGCACCCGCCTGAACTCGCTCACGACCGGGTCGCGCCTCGGCATCAGGTTCAATACGTCCGTCTCGAACTTCAGCCGGGTGCCCAAGAAGATACCGCCGGCCATCACCAGGACGGCCCCGGCCAGCACCGCCCACGGGTGACGGTACCCGAACCGCACCAGAGCGCGGGGCAGCACGCCGGCAAGAGGGACGCTCATCGCCCGTCCCCCACGACGAGCCGCCAGAAACTGCTGAAGTAGCTGATCAGGGAAGCGACCGTCAACGCCAGCGCCACCCAAAGCGCTGCCTTGGAGAGGAACACCCACTGCCCCAGCTGGTAGCTGGCGAGCAGAAGAGAGACCGCCACGATCTGGGAGAGCGTCTTGAGTTTCCCCCACCAGTTGGCCGCGATCACGACCCCCTGCTGGTGGGCGAGGTGCCGCAGCCCCGAGACCGCGAACTCGCGCCCGACGATGACGACCACCATCCAGGCCGGGGCGAGACCCAGCTCGACCAGCGAGATGAACGCCGCCGACATCAGGAGCTTGTCCGCTATCGGGTCGAGCAACGTCCCGGTCACGGTCACCGCCTTTGTGCGGCGAGCGATCATCCCGTCAGCCAGATCGGTCAGAGCCGCCAGGAGGAAGATCCCGAGCCCCCAGAACTCGCTCCCGGAGAAACGCGTCAGCAGCACCACCACCAGCAGCGGCACCATGAGGATGCGCAGAAAGGTCAGCGAATTGGGGAGATTCCACATCACCAGACATCAGGTCCAGGACGGATTGTAGCGTAGCGGCTCCCGGTCCGCTGCCACGCCCCGACCTGCGTACAATGGCGAGGTGTTTGTCCTCGCCCCGCTGCTGAGCGCACTCCTCCTCGCGG
>PMLC01000161.1 GCA_003158745.1 Acidobacteriota bacterium | reverse complement strand
GCGCCTGCTCACCCCGCACGGCTTCGTCGTCGAGGGCCTCGATCCGGAGCTGCTTGTGTCGCTCCTGCAGGTCCTCGGGTGATCGGCTTCACCCGCTCAGTGCGCGTGTTCGCGTACGCCTCGCCGGCCGACATGCGCAAAGGGTTCGACGGGCTGTACGGCCTGGTGCGGGAGCACCTCAAGGCCGACCCCCTCTCGGGCGACATGTACCTCTTCGTCTCCGGAAATCGGAAGCGGGCGAAGGTCTTGATGTGGGACGGCACCGGCCTCTGCCTCTACGCGAAGCGGCTCGAGAAGGGACGGTTCGCCCAGGTGTGGGGCGAGGAGACCCTGGAGCTCACCATGTCCGAGCTACAGCTCTTCCTGGAGGGCAGCGCGCTGGTGGGGAAAGTCCGCGTCTCGCCTGCAAAACTCTGCCTGAAGTGCTTGACACAGGCCACAGAGATTGCGACTATTGCGCGTGCCAAGGCTGGAGCAGATCCGGGACGTTGACACCCTCCAGCAGGCCGCTCTCCTCCTCGAGAGAACCGTCATCAGCCAGCAGAAAACCATCGCAACGCTCCGCGTCGAGATTGCCCAGCTGCGCGGCGAGACGGTCCCCGCCCAGCTCGAGCTCGACCTCTTGAAGGAGCAGCTCGAGGCGCTGAGGAAGAGAGTCTTCGCGCCGTCCTCGGAGACGCGCGCGCGGGACGGAGACTCCAGCGAGCAGGCTGCGAGCGAGCCTCGTCGCGGGCACGGTCCGAAGGAGCAGCCGCTCCTCCCGATCTCGACCGTCACCCACACCTTGCCAGAGAACGAGCGCACCTGCCCGGTGTGTCAGGGACAGCTCGAGCCGATGGGCGAGCAGAGCGAGGACTCCGAGGAGATCACCGTCATCGAAGCCTCATATCAGGTCGTCACCCATCGGAGGCAGAAGTACCGCTGCTGCTGCAACGCCTCCGTGGTCACGGCGCCTGGCCCCCTCAAGCTCACACCGGGCGGCCGCTACTCTCCGGAGTTCGCCGTCCACGTGGCGGAAGCGAAGTACCTCGATCACCTGCCGCTCGAGCGCCAGGCGCGGGCGATGGGGCGCAAGGGCCTCGAGATCGACTCCCAGACCTTATGGGACCAGCTCGGAGCGCTGGCCCGTCACCTCACGCCGACCTACCGGGCGCTGTGCGCGAAGGTGCTGGCCTCCGAGGTCGTCTTCATGGACGAGACGCACTGGCGGCTGATGGACGGCGACGGCTCGCACCGCTGGTGGACATGGTGTGTGGCGAGTGACGACGCCGCTGCGTACTGGATTCGGGATCACCGGTCGAAGGAGGCCGCCGGCGACGTGCTCGGGGAGTACACGGGCATCCTGATGTCGGACGGATACCGGGTGTACGAGGCGCTGGCGCGCGGCTCACCGGAGATCACGCCGGTGCACTGCTGGGCGCATGTCAGAAGGAAGTTCATCGAGGCGGAGAGCTCGTACCCCGCAGAGTGCCGAAAAGCGATCGACCTGATCGGTGAACTCTACGAGATCGAACGTCAGGTCCCGCGTCTGTCGCGGACGGCGCCGGATGAAGCCCGTATCGAGGCGGCCAAACTGCGCACGCACCTGCGCGCGGAGCGCTCGAAGGCGGTCATCGCCCGACTGCGAGACTGGGCGTATGCGGCCAAGCCCGCCACGCTGCCAGAGGGCTCGCTCAGGAAGGCGATCGACTACATGCTCTCGCTGTGGCCGGGGCTGACGCGCTTCCTGGCGGATGTCCGCGTGCCCCTGGACAACAATGCAGCCGAGCGCGCGCTCAGGGGTGTGGTCGTCGGGAGGAAGAATCACTACGGTTCGCACTCCAAGCGCGGCGCGGAGGTCGCGGCGATCTGCTACACGCTGTTCGAGACGGCAAAGCTCGCGGGCTTTGATCCCCACCGCTATGTGCTGGAGGCGGCCCGCCGCGCGATCGCCTCACCAGGCATCGTCACGCTCCCCGAACACGTCACCTGATCGGCCTCGGCTCAGATTTCCAGTCACTCAGTTCAGACATCCACTTGGCGTAGGGCGAGGACTTACAAAACCCCTCCGTCGGGCCGCGGCGAGGAGTTACCGCCTCCGCGTCCACGCCTACGCGNNGCTTCGCACTGCGTTGAATCGCTCTCGCCTCGCTCTCGAGACCGCGCTCCTGGACGACGCGCAGGGCAACTACAAGGGCACCTTCCGCATCACACCGCGCGCCTTCTTCGCCGCCTCGTGCGGCGTGCCGACGCTGGTCGAATCGTTCGAGGGCCTCGCCAGTTTCTTCGCGCCCGGAACGGAAATTGCGACATTCACCTCCGCCGGGGACATCGCCGCAGAAGCTGAGAGGGTCCTCGCCGACGAGAGCGCCCGCACCGCCATGGCCGGCCGCGCGCGGCATCGGGTGTTGCGCGATCACACGTGGGACCAGCGCGTCGAGTCTTTTCTTCTCGCCGTGCAGGAGTGGAGGGCGCTAGGTACGTGACAAGCGCGGTCAAACTGGTATCATGTCCAACGTGTTCGTGATGGGCATCAGGA
>PMLC01000084.1:1357-4201 GCA_003158745.1 Acidobacteriota bacterium | reverse complement strand
CGGTACCCATGGGGCGAATGACTGGGAATCTGAGCCGAATCGGATCCGGTCAGGTCTTCGGGGAGTGTGGCAGCACCTGGCGCGGCGATCGCGCGCCGCGTCGCCTCGAGCACGTCGCGGTGGGAATCGACGCCGGCGAGCTTTGCCCTCTCGGAGAGCGTGTAGCAGATCGTCGCCACCTCGGCGCCGCGCCTGGAATGCGGCCCGTAGTGGTTCGAAGATCTTCGCCGCGACCTGTCTCACCCCGAAGGAGCGCTGGGGCGATGCTGAGACCATGGCTGGCCATGGGATCGTCCAGGAGGGGCGTGACCTTCCGGACGGGATTGCGCAGGAGCCCCTGGTGGCTCGGGGCGGTCACAAGCGAGGTTGTGTCCTCCAGGCGATGCGTGGAGCGTTGTTCCGCCGGCGGAGTGTTCGCTATGCCCGCCTGGTCGGCCCTTCCCGTTGAGAGCCCATCGAGCCCGAGAGCGAGCGGTGCTCGCATCGCGGCGGTCTTCCGCCATTCTTGCCACTGCCAAGCCTCGGCCATACGGCTTGGGTGCCGCGTGCCCTGACGCAACCGTGCGAATGCGTCACATCGGTCGCGGTACAGGGCGTGAAAGAGGCATGCATATACAATCACAAGCAGGCGCCTCGGTGTGGTCATGCGAGGGCCCGGAGGAGAGCCATGAGATCGAGAGCACTGTCGGGTTTCATCGCAGCGACCGTCCTCGTGGCGAGCCCGTTGCTCGCCGGTTTCGCCGGCACCGACGTCGTCGTGCCCCTGGTCGGCTACGACCGTACGGTCTCCCCGGGGACGTCCGGGGCACAGGTGACGCTGTGGCTCACCAACCAGTCGATGACCGCCAACGCGCTCATCACCGTGCAGCTCTACACCGACGGCGCCACGACCAACCCGACCGCTACGACCAAGCTCGTGCTGGGAGCGGGCGAGGCGCACACCGTTGCCGATCCGCTCGGCTCGCTCTTTGGGCTCACCACGGCCGACGGCGTGCTCCGCCTCATCTCGACGACCGAGGTGCTCGTCGCAATCCATGCGGATGCCGACGAGTCGGGGAGCACCGGAGCGACGGGCGCGGGTGCGGGGTTCGAGGGGATGCCGGCGTCGTTTGCCATCGCCGGCGGACAGAACACCAACCTCCTGGGTGTCGCCGAGACCTCGAGTCAAGACTACCGCTTCGCCGCGGTGGAGACCGCCGGTCAGGCGGTGACGTTCACCGTCAGCCTCAAGAACGATCGCGGCGCAGTCATCGCGAGCCGCCGCTACGATCTCCCGCCGCACGGTGCGCTGGAACACAGCGTGAGCGACCTCTCCGCGCTGCCGTTCTCGCTCCCGAGCGGCCTGCTCAAGGTCGAGGTCACCGCCGGGGGCGGCTCACTCCTCGCGTACGGCATGCGGACGAGCCGGATCAGCGAGAACGCCGCCGGTTTCGACATGGCCCTGGCCGACAGCCTGCTGGTGAGTCCGTCCACGGCCGTCACGGCCCTCAACGCGCTCACCGGCAACGTCACGCTGGCGGGGAGCCAGACCATCACCGTGACCACCACGCCCGCGGGAGGGGGAGAAACCGGCGGCACGATCATGATCGACACCCCTCCCTACACCGCAGGCACAGGCCTCAACCTCGCGAATCACCAGTTCAGCCTGCTCGCGGGGTACACCTTGCCGCAGGGGTGCACGAACGGGCAGATTCCGGCGTGGAATGGGACACTCTGGGGGTGCTTCACCTCCGGCGCCGGGCTCCCACAGGCCAACGCGGGACAGACGCTGTTCTACACCGGCTCCGGGTGGATGGCCACCAGCGTGCTCACAAACGACGGCGTGGCCAACATCGGCGTCAATGGAAATCTCAACCTGCCGAACACGGCCTCAAGTGCCGCTGGCGTCATCAACTTTGGCGGCAGTCCCTTCATCCACGAGTACACCGGCCTCCCCGGTGGCTTCACCTGCGGGCAGAACACGTTCGTCGGTCAGCAGGCCGGCAACTTCACGCTGGTCGGGGGTCTCAACGGCGCCTGCGCCAACACGGCGGTAGGCACCTCTGCTCTCACCGCTGACACCTCGGGCGGCGGCAACACGGCGATCGGCGTCCAGGCCCTGACCGCTGACACCTCGGGCGGCGGCAACACGGCGATCGGCACAGCTGGCTTGTCACGTAACACTTCTGGAAATAACAACATCGCACTCGGGCTTGCCGCCGGATACCAGGTTACGACCGGCTCCTACAACATCGACATCGGCAACAGTGGCGAACCCGGGGAGGGCAACACGATCCGGCTCGGCGATTCCAACCAAGCCCGCGCGTTCATTGCCGGCATCCATGGTGTGACGGCGGGCAGTGACGCCCTTCCCGTGGTGATCGACTCGACGGGCCAGCTCGGCACCGCCGGCGGTGCCGCCACGCCCAACCTCGCGTGGGTCGGGGAACTCCACTGGTGGGACGGGCCGTACTCGGGTGGCTCCTACGGGTTTAGCGCGCCGCTGGGCGTGGCCTTCGACGGCACACATATCTGGGTCGCCAACCTTGGCAACAACTCGGTCACCGAGCTCAACGCCGGCGACGGGAGCTGGGTGCAGACGTTCTCCGGCGGCTCCTATGGGCTCAGCGGGCCGGAGGGCGTGGCCTTCGACGGCACCCACATCTGGGTCACCAACTTCAACGGTAACTCGGTCACCGAGCTCAGCGCCTCGGACGGGAGCTGGGTGCGGACCCTCTCCGGCGGCTCGTACGCGTTCAACGAGCCATTCGCCGTGGCCTTCGACGGTACACACATCTGGGTCACCAACGCAACCGGGGGCTCGGTCACCGAGCTCGACGCCTCGGACGGGAGCTGGGTGCGGAC
>PMLC01000084.1:0-1318 GCA_003158745.1 Acidobacteriota bacterium | reverse complement strand
TTCGACGGCACCCACATCTGGGTCACCAACTTGAATTGGAGCACGGTCACGGAGCTCAACGCGTCAGACGGGAGCTGGGTGCGGACGCTCTCCGGCGGCTCCTATGGGTTCAGCGAGCCGGAGGGCGTGGCCTTCGACGGCACCCNNCGGCACCCACATCTGGGTCGCCAACTTTGGCAACGACTCGGTCACAGAGATCCTGGCCAGGTAACTCGTCCGCATCGAGACGTTGGGACGCCGAGGCTGTAAAGCGTGCGGCTGCCTCGATCGTTGCGATTGGCCCAAACTCTGCCTCTGAGCCTGGACTCGTTTCTGGGGGGCAGGTCAACCTGACCTGACCCCCTGAAACGGCTCCAGGCTGAGAGTTGGGGCTGAGGGGGACCTTGTTCTCGTCACATAGAAAACCTACGGGATCCGCCAGCCAGAGAGCAGCAGCACTCCGAGAACCCCCACCGCGACCAACAAGGCAAACACACCGTAGCTCGAGAGGGTCGGGATCGCCTCTGCAGCGACGGTGTTGAACCTGATCTCGCCACGGAGCGCGGGAGCCATCCCCTCGCAGTGATCTTCGAGGGTCGCCCACAACGACAGAATGGTGCCGTCAGGCCCACGGGCGAGCTGCTTGATCTCGAAGCTGCCCGTGGAGGTGTTGCAGCCACGACTGTCAGCCGCCACGGCGAGTCCGGGGTAGTTTGGACCTGCGAAGCGCTGGGCGTTTGGATACACACCCACGGTCGGCACAGCTCCGCCGGCGCCGGTGAACGTGAACTGCCACTCTTCGAGGTAGTAGCTATAATCAACTTCGATCACGTTCGGGAACGGGGCGTATACGCTGAGCGTTCCCGGAGGTGGCACTATATGGTATGTCTGCCCCTGACCCAGGTTGTCCCCTGGGTCGCTTACCAGGTTGATCCAGGTGTCTTGGGCGCCTAGGTCAAGAACGCCGACAAGAAGTGGGATCGGCAGAATAAGGAGAGCACGGATCAGCGTCTTCATGGTTGCCTCCAGTGGTGATGATCCCGCTCCCCTCGAGTGAGGAACCAATCAATGTCCCGCTTCTTCATGAGGTTACCACAAGTCACTTCGTGACCCCTTGGTGCGAGGTCCCAGGACTGGCGATCTCTCCCCGGGCAGGGGAGACGTACCGGCGACGGGCGCTCGTGCGGGCGGGGCGGCAGGAGCGAGCGGGGGGGAACCGAGAGCGGTACGGGGCGCCTTCCGGGCGAAAGGCTCAGAAGAGGGGGAACCAAAGGGGAACCGGACCGATTGAGAACCTTTCGCTTGTTGTAAATGTTTGATTCTACTTGGGCCGTGTGGG
>PMLC01000122.1 GCA_003158745.1 Acidobacteriota bacterium | reverse complement strand
TCGAACCTGTGAACCTGCGACCGGTCTCTAGCGCTCCTCTACCGCGGCGCTCCTCGGAGGCGCCTACCCGGTCGCGAGCAGGGCGCGAAGCCTCTCCTGCCCGTCGCCGGAGAACGAGATGATCCTTCCACCGAACCCTTCGACGCGCTCCCGCAAGTGGTCGGTGTGACGAGCGACCACCACCGAACCCGCGACCGGCTGCTGGCCGGGCACGAGCAGCTCAAACCCAAGAAGAGACCCGACCGGAAACTCGGTACCGCCGCGCACGAGCATCCCCGTCGCGGACAGGTTCTCGGTCACCGTAAGCAGCCGTCGTCCCTCGTTTCTCAGCCACAACTCGAGTTGAACCGCTGCCCGCAGGTTGTGGCGCGGCGCGACTCCCAGGAGGTCCGCGATAGCGTCGAGCACGCGATCGCACGGCGCATCTTCCGTCACGATCCGGTTCACGCCGCGCCTCAGAAGATGCCCGACCTCATCGACCCCCTCGGCGTCCACCAGCATCAGGAGACCGGAGTCTCTGCACGGGGAGCCCTCGGCGCGGATCGTGGCGACGAACTCCTCCAGCGAGACCCCTTCGACGGGATATCGAGCAAGGATCAGGTCGAAGCGCGTGCCTTGGAGCAGCGCCACTGCCTGGTCGGCCCTCGGAATGCGGTGCACGTTGCATCCCGCACGCCGTAGGACCGGCGCCATCCGTTTGAGCGCGTCGGTCTCGGCACCGACGACGAGCAGTTCGTGGGCCATCTCAACCCTCTCCGCGAGTTCATGATACCTCGCCAGGCGATCCGGGCCGCCAGGTGCACCTTCGGATGGCCTGTGCTACGTTGGAGAATAGAATGAGTGTTCCTCTCGCCGGCAGGGCTCTGCGACTGGCGCGCTGTTCTCTGGCCCTCTGCCTGTTCACAGCGGCGACAAGCGGTGAGGACATCCCTCGAACAACCGTCGTCTTCGGCATCGACCGCGATTTTCCTCCCTACGAGTTCGTGGACGGATCCGGCGCGCCGTCCGGTTTCGACGTCGAGCTGGTCCGGGAAGTCGCTGCAGCCGCAGGGATCCAGGTCGTCTTCGAGGCCTCCCACGGCTCTGACCTGGCAGCTTCACTCGAGGCCGGACGGTTCCAGGCGCTCGCAGGTGCCTTCCACTTCGAGTCGCTGGACCGCACTCTCGCCTTCAGCGAGCCGCAGGTGGCCGTCGAGTTCGCGATCTTCGGCCGCAGGGGCGCTGCCGAGCTCTCCGGAATCGCGGATCTCAAAGGCAAGGAGGTGCTCGTCAACCGCGGGGACGCCGTCGAAGAGTGGCTCCGCGGGCGCGGGGTGCCTTTCCGGGTCGTCGCCGCCGAGTCGGCCGACGACACGCTCCGAAAACTCGCCGCCGGGCAGGGCGACTACGCGGTCATGGCAAGGCTCGAAGGCGCCGTCATCGCGGGCAGGCTCAAGCTCTCAAACGTCGTGCCGCTTCCGGTGCCGATCGTCCTTCGCCCGTACTGCATCGCCGTCAAGAAAGGCGACGCCCGGCTCCTTGCAGACTTCGCGCGCGGGCTCGCGGAGGTGAGGAAGTCCGGCGAGTACGACAGGCTCGACCGGAAGTGGTTCGCCCTGCTGCGGCCCCAGCGCACCACGCTGGTCTGGATCTTCAGGCACGGCGCGTTCTTCGTCGTGCCTCTGCTTTTCGTGCTCGCCGCCGTCGTCACCTGGTCCCGGACGCTGGCTCGCCGGGTCGACAGCCGGACCCGCCTGCTGCGCGAGGAGCTCGCCGAGCGCAGACGCAGCCAGGAGACCCAGGCCGCGATCTACGAGATCTCGGAGGCGGCTCAGACGGCCGAGAGCCTCGACGAGCTGTTCGCCAGGCTTCATAGGATCGTCGGCAGGCTGATGTCGGCGACCAATTTCTACATCGCGCTCCACGACCCGGAGGCCGATCTCCTCTCGTTCCCCTATTTCGTCGACGACCAGGACGAACGCCCGGAGCCTTTCAAGCCAGGCCGCGGCCTGACGGGGTACGTGCTGCGGACCGGGGAACCGCTGCTCGCGACCGACGAGAGGATCGCCGCGCTCGAACGGCAGGGCGAGCTGCAGTCGCTCGGGGCGCCCGCGGTCGACTGGCTCGGGGTCCCTCTCAAGGTGCGGGATCGGGCGATCGGGGTTCTCGCAGTCCAGAGCTACACCGGGACGGTGCGCTACACCGAGGCCGATCGGCAGATCCTGAGCTACGTCTCGAACCAGGCAGCGCAGGCCATCGAGCGCAAACGGGCGGAACAGGACCTGAGGGAGAGCCAGAGGAAGCTGTTCACTCTCATGGGCAACCTCCCAGGCATGGCCTACCGCTGTGCCGGCGACAACAACTGGACGTTCGAGTTCGTGAGCGACGGCTGCTTCGACCTGACCGGGTACCGCCCCGGCGACCTGGTCGGCGAACCAGACGTGAAGCTCTGCGCCCCGGACGACCTTCTGGAGGTCAACCGGGCCGTGGACGAGGCGGTCGTGCAGCGCCGGGCGTTCGAGCTGACGTATCGCATCCGGACAGCGACCGGCGAGACGAAGTGGGTCTGGGAGCGCGGGAGGGGCGTGTTTTCCCCGGTCGGGGATTTGGTCGCCCTCGAGGGGTTCATCGCGGATATCAGCGAGAGGAAAGCGGCCGAGGAAGCCCTGCAGCAGAGCGAGGAGCGGTACCGGCTCGCCTTGCAGGCCACCCAGGAGATCATGTACGACTGGGATATCGTCGCCAACACGATCATCTGGAACCCGAACGTCCGCAAGGTGCTCAGGTTCACCGCTGAGGAGATGGGCAGTACCGTCGAGGCCTGGGCCGAGTTCATCCACCCGGACGATGCCGATCGAGTCGAGGCAGAACTCGACGCGGCGGTCACGGGAGCCGAGGTCTTCACAAGCGAGTACCGGTTCCGCAGGAAGAAGGGCGACTACGCGGTGCTGCTCGACCGCGGGCTGATCATCCGCGACCACCAGGGCAGAGCGATCCGCATGGTCGGAGCGATGACCGACCTGACCGAGCGGAAGAGGCTCGAAGACCAGCTCCGGCAGGCCCAGAAGATCGAGGCCGTCGGGAGGCTCGCCGGCGGGATCGCCCACGACTTCAACAACCTGCTCACGGCGGTCCTGGGCTCAACCGAGCTTCTCCAACGCCGCCTCGGCAAAGACAACCAGGCGCAGCACGAGCTCTCGACGATCCATCGCGCAGCGCTGCGGGCGGCGGACTTCACGAAGGGACTGCTCGCGTTCGCGCGCCGGCAGGTGCTCGAGCCGGTGAACCTCGACCTCAACGTCTTCATCTCGGATGCGCTCCCGATGTTGCGGCACCTGATCCCCGAGAACATCCGGATCGAGTTTCAGCCGTCCACCGGCCTGGAGACGGTGCGCGTCGACCGCGGCCAGCTGACCCAGATCCTGATGAACCTCTGCGTCAACGCGAGGGACGCGATGCCGTCGGGAGGAGCCATCACGGTCGCGACCGGAAAAGTGACGATGGACGCAGCGTTCGTCACGACCCACACGGGCGCTCGCGAGGGCCGCTACGTCTGCCTAGCGGTCGCAGACACAGGCGTCGGCATCGACTCGAAGGACATGACCAAGATCTTCGAGCCGTTCTTCACCACCAAGGAAACCGGAAAGGGCACCGGACTCGGGCTGTCGACGGTGTACGGGATCGTCAAGCAGCACGACGGTTTCATCTACGCCGATAGCGAACCGGGCTCTGGCTCGCGGTTCAACGTCTATCTGCCGGTCCCATCGATCGGCGGGGAGCCGTCGGTCCAGCCGCCGGAAGCGGCCGTGCGCGGTGGGGACGAGTTGATACTCGTGGTCGAGGATGAGCCCGAAGTGCGGCAGATCCTGGTGGAAGCGCTCAGCGGTCTCGGCTACCAGGTGAGGCAGGCCGCCGACGGCGTCGAAGCTCTCGAGATGCTGCAGCGAGGCCTTCGTGCCGACCTCGTGCTCACGGACGTGGTGATGCCGCGAATGGGTGGGATGGAGTTGTGCGAGGCTGCGCGTGCGAAGGTCCCGGACCTGAAGTTCCTCTTCTCCTCCGGTTACACCGAGGACTCCATCCACGTTGGGTTCATCAAGAAGGAAGGCGTCTTCTTCCTGGCAAAGCCGTACGGCATCGACACGCTCGCCCGTAAAGTTCGCGAGGTGCTCGACAGCCCGCCGCGCACCATGAGCCGGCACGCCGAGTGACGCCCGTCCTGCGCGAGCAGCAGAAACCCCAAATGCGGGCAACCCCCACGTCGAGACGACGTATCATGCCAGTGGAGGCGCTCATGCGGCGTGATCTTCGAATGCTGGCCCTGTTCTTGGGCTTTCTCCTCTCCTTCCAGGTCGCCGACGTCTTGGCGCAGGGATGGGATGCGAGCGCCGGGGAGTTGCGGGCGGCGTGCGAGCGTGCGGGCGGGGCAACGGCCTTCCCGGGCGCGGAGGCGGTCGTCATCTTCGACCGGAGGGACGTCGAGGTGGAACCGTCGGGCCTGTCCCGCACGGTGCAGCACACTCTGAAGAAGGCGCTCACGTTGGCCGGTGCCAGGGAGCTCGCGGTGGAGCTCCTCCCCTACGACCCGATGTCCGCCGACGTGCAGGTCCTACGGTGCCGAGTCCTGATGGCGGCCGGCACCGTCCGCGAGCTGGACCCCAAGGCCATCGTGGATGACCCCGACCCGCAGAGTCTGATCTACTGGAACTCGCGCCACAAGACGGTGCCGATCGGCAGGCTCGACCCCGGAGATGCCGTCGAGCTCGTCACCCGGCGGGTCGGCTTCACCTATGCGCTCCTCCTCGACGCCGATCAGGGGCCGGACGAGTCGCGCTTCGTACCGCCGATGAAGGGACAGTTTTACGACATCGTGCCTTTCTGGTCCTCGTGGCCGGTGGTCGAGCAGAGCTACCGCGTGACCATCCCGGTCGACAAGACCCTCCAGTACCAGCTCTACAACGCCGCCGCCGAGGTGTCCGACCGACTCGCGGAGGGCCGTCGGGTCGTGACCGTCACGATGCGGGGGTTCAAGCCGCTGGAGAAGGAGCCCGGCATGGTCGCCCTCTCCGACGTCGCTCCCAAGCTCATCCTGACGACCGCCGCCGACTGGAAGGCCAAGTCCGTGTGGTTCCACGACGTCCAGGAGAAGGCGAGCTGCTTCGAGGTCACGCCGGAGCTGAAGAAGCTCGCCGACGAGATCACGACCGGCCTGACCAGGGACGAGGACAGGGTCGCCGCGCTCAACCACTGGGCCGCCGAGAACATCCGGTACGTCGGCCTGCACATGGGCACGGGCGAGGGGTACACGCTGCACCCCGCGTCGATGACCCTGCGGGACCGCGGCGGCGTGTGCAAGGACAAGGCCGGGATCCTGGTGGCGCTTCTGCGCGCCGCGGGCTTCGAGTCGTACCCGGCGATGACCATGGCCGGCGAGCGCATCGAGCGCATCGCCGCCGACCAGTTCAACCACTGCGTCACGGTCTGGCGGAAGCCCGACAAGACCACGGTCCTGCTCGACCCGACATGGATCCCGGGCGTGCGCGAGATGTGGTCCTCCCGCGAACAGCAGCAGGAGGTCCTCATGGGTCTGCCGGAAGGAGCGGATTTGCTGACAACGCCGGTATCCGCTCCGGAGAACCACCCCCTCAACGTCAGCATCCATTCGGCGCTGGCGCCCGACGGGACGCTCACCGGGGTGATGAAGGTGACCGCCGACGGGCAGTCCGACGCCGGGCTGCGCCGTCTCTACCGCGGTCGGCTCCGCAGCGACTGGCCCGCGGTGGACGAGGCGATGCTGACCTCGGTCGATCCGCGCGCCGAACTCACGGCGGTCACGCGGAGCGATCCCGACGACCTGCGGACCCCATTCGCCATGGAGGTCGCGTTCAGGATCGGGTCGTACGCGCGCAGGCTGGACGACGGCTCGCTGCTGATGACGCCGCTCGCGGCCCGCCACCCCGTAGGGCAGGCGGCGCACGCTGAAGAGACCGCGCTGTCCACCAAGCCGGCCGAGCGACGGTACCCTGTGCGCATCGGCTGCTCGAAGCTCGTCACGCTGACCGAGCGCATGGCCCTGCCTCCGGGCGCGACCGTCAAGGGGCTCCCCGACCCCGTGAGGCTCGACGGCAGCGGTACCTTCGCGGCGTCGTGGCGCCTTGCCGGCGGCGAGCTCGTCGTCGAGGAGACGCTCGCGCTCACCAGACGCATCTTCACCCCCGAGGAGTGGCCGGCCCTGCGGGCCGCCCTCGATTCGTTCCGCACCCTGTCCGAGACGCAGATCCTGGTCAGCGCGGCGCCGCGCGGAAAGGAGCGTACGTGATGCTCCCCCGAACCTCGCTCCGGAACGCAGCCCTGTCGTCGATCGTCGCGGCCGGCCTCGCCGCGACGGCCGCGCTCGCGGCCCCGCCGCCCAAGACGGCCGTCCCCCCCGTCCCTGCCAAGACTCAGCCCAAGGCGTTCCTCGCCGTGCCCGGGCCGGACGCCGAGTACCTCTCCCTCACCGACCGCTACACGCTCCGGTCCGACGGCGCCGTCGTCCACGAGCGCCGCTCGCGGCTGCAGGTCAACTCCTACCTCGCCATCAACCGCAAATACGGCGAGACCAAGGTGGCGTACGACCCGGCCGTGGACGCGTTCGAGGTGCTGACCAATCGTACGGAGCTGCCGTCCGGCCAGGCCGTCGAGGCCCCCGGCAATGCGGTGGTCGACGACCAGCCGGCGAGCGCCCAGGGCGACCCGCTTTGGAGCGGCCTGCGCCGCAAGGTCATCGTCCACACCGCCCTCGAACCCGGCGCGGTGATCGAGGAGGCGTGGCGGGTCACGCGCGGGGCCGCGGCTGCGCCCTGGCTCGAGTTCGCCGAGGCGACCGCCTTCGAGCCGCCGGTTCGGGTGCGCACCATCGAGGTCGATCTTCCTCCGGGCACACCGCTGCACTGGGAGGCAACCGGGTGGATCCAGAGCGAACCGCACCGGGAAAGCACGGCCGGCCGCGACGTCTGGCGCTGGTCGTTCGAGAAGCTGCCCGCACTGCCGCCCGAACCAGGAGCGCCTTCCGAGCCGCCCGCAATCGTCGTCAGTACGTGCCCTGCCCGGGCATCGTTGGAGAGCGAACTGGCGAGGCGGATCGGAACTACGGGCGGCGCACCCGCCGACCTCCTCGCCGTGGCGCGCGAGGCCGACAGCAAGAACCCGGGCGACGAGGTCCGGCTCCTCGCCGTCCTCGACGCGGTCACCGAGCGGCTCAACGTTGCCCCGATCGCGCCGTCCGAACAGCGCTGGCAGCCGCGGCCGCTCGCAGACGTGTGGTGGTCCGGGGTCGCCACCCCCTTGGAGCTCGCGACGATCGAGGGGGCCGCGTTGCGGGCCGTCGGGTTTCAGGCCGGCCCCGCCGTGGCGTCCGGGAGCGAAGGCCGCGACCTCGAGCGGTGCCCGGCCTTCGCCGGTCTCGACCGGTCACTGGTCGTCGTCGGCTGGGGCGGCGACGGTGCGAGGCTCTACGACCCGGCCAAGCCCGCGCAGGGCGGCCCGCTGGAGGCCGCGACGGACCGGCGGCGCCTCCTTGTCGCATCCCCGCCCGGCCCGAAGGCAGGCGGGCTCGCGTGGCCGGGAAGTAACGTGCGAGCGCTCAAGGTCGCTGTCGAGGCCGCTCCCGACGGCACCGTCAAGGGCACCCTCGAGTTCTCTGCGAGCGGCGCGGCGACGCCGCATGCCGCGCTGGTCAGGGACCCGGCCAGGTTGGCGGGCGAACTTGCCGGTGTCGTGCCGGAAGGGAAGGCCTCCAACGTCCGGGTCGCCGAGCTTCGCCGGGACGCTGCCTCCCTCGTGACGGATATCGAGGGAAAGCTCCCCGCGAGGACAAGCCTCGGCCTGGTGGAATGGACGCTGGCGGACTTCCCGGGAGGGATCGATGGCAAGCTCCCGCCGCCTCCTGCCGCGGGGCGGATGTCGCCGGTCGCCCTCCCGGCGCCGTGCAGCCAGAGCGTCGAGGTGGTCCTGAGGCTCCCGAAGGGGTGGACGGTCGCGGCGGCCCCGGCCACCGTGAAGGTCGGCAACAACACCGGCGAGGTGGCGACCGGCGCTGAGACGCTCGCTGACGGCCGCGTCCGGCTCACGCGCCGGATCGAACTACGCCGTTCGATCGTCGCGGCCACGGAGGCCACGCAGGTTCGGGCCCTCCTGACGGCGTGGCTCTCACCGGCGGGGCGCAAGCTGGTCCTTCGACCGACGGAGGAGAAGACCGCGAAGCAGGCGAAGTAACAGGCAAGTCCCTTCGCGGCAAGGGCCATCCCTACGAAGACCTCCAACTCCCGGTGTAGGGATGAGACCTGTCCTCGGCTCCCCGGGATCTACCAGTCTTCGTGAGCAAGGGCCGGGTGTGCCAGCCGTCTACTCAGAGGTTATCGGGGAGTCTTGCTGGGCATTGACAGCAAGTTCCTCCGGTTTCCCCCCAACGGCGGGACGTCCGGGGATGACCTCAGCTCAAACTCAGGGCCGCAGTCCGAGCAGGAGATCGGGGGCGTTGTCCTTTGGGAGGGGCGGGGTGGCATCCCTAAGCTCGCCCGAGACGACAACGGCTCCGCTGCTGTCCACCAGCTCGACGCGCAGAAGCCCGCTGACTGGCAGCAGGCTGTCCGGGAGAGCGATCCCGTCATCGACGGGCGGGTCCGACATCTCGGCGTGGATCAGGCCGCTCTCCGAGGCCGTGATGCTCGCCGCTGCCGTCCCGTCGATCACAAGGACGTACGGCCGATCCGGCTCGAGGCCCCGGACGCCGAGCGTCACCTCGTGAGCGTCGCCCCGGATCAGCGCGATGGCGACTCCGGCCGCGCCCTGACGATGGCCGTTGAGAGCGCCGACAGCGAGATAGTCGGCGGTCGCCGTTCCCTGCGCCCCCGGCGCGGCGCCCGGGAGGGCGTCGCACCCCGCGGCGTGCACCGCGATCCTGGTGGCCGTGACCGACCCGTCGGGCTCAGTCTCCCCTTCGACTAGGACCGACACGCCGCGGGCGACGCCCCCCTGCGTCTCGTCGATTGCGGTCGCCGCGCCGGCGCGAACGGTGACCCCACTCGCCCTCCACTCGCCGATCGCCCGCGACGGCGGCAGCGCCTCGATGACGGCGCAGAACGCCGCCTCGCGGCCCGCGGCGGCGCCCGCCACGGCGTCGCACGCTCCGATGGAGTGAGATGCCGAGAGGAGCGCGAAGAGCGCCAGAGCGGCAGCGCCTGAACTGCGCCGCCCGCCGGTTCGATCGGCGCTTGTGCCATCAGCGTTCGTCATCATCGACCTCCGATCGTCTGATTCTCGCCCTGGCGCGCCCATGCACTTCGTGACCGCAATCACGCCTTGCGACGCCGTCGCGAATTCCCTGTTGAAGGTCGAAGGCGTCGCCACTCCCCGGCCCGGGTTCCGGCGCCACGGCGCATGGTGTCTAACGGGTGTGGCCACCGATCTTCAGCACGTTCAAAAGGAGAAACGAATGAACGCCCAGAAGGAATACCCCGGAAACCGGAAGCTCGCTGTGGTCGCGGTGGCGGTGCTCGCTCTGCTGTGCGCCGCGCAGGCCGCACATGCACAGCAGCCCGAGAGCTGCGACCGCACCCTCGCGCCTTACTTCTTCGTCAAGAGCGAGGACTCCGCGGTGGACCGCCTGCCGCTGAAGTCCACCTCCGCCGCCGTCCGCATCGCCGGCGTGATCGCCGACGTCACCGTGGCGCAGGTCTACATGAACGAGGGGAAGCGCACACTCGAGGCGATCTACGTCTTCCCCGGCTCGACCCGCGCCGCCGTCTACGCAATGACCATGAAGGTCGGCACGCGCACGATCGAGGCGGTGATCAAGGAGCGGCAGCAGGCGCGCGCCGACTACGAGCAAGCCCGCAGCCAGGGCCGCACCGCGAGCCTGTTGGAGCAGCAGCGCCCGAACGTCTTCCAGATGAACGTCGCCAATATCCTCCCCGGCGACGAGGTCAACGTCACGCTCCGCTACACCGAGCTGCTCGTCCCCACGGAGGGCGTGTACGAGTTCGTCTACCCCACGGTAGTGGGACCGCGCTACTCCAACCGCCCCGCGGCGGGGGCCGCCGACACCGAGCGCTGGGTCTCCAACCCGTACCACCACCAGGGCGAGGCGCCCTCGTACACCTTCGACATCAAGGCCACGCTCTCGGCCGGGATGCCGATCCAGCGGGTGGCCTGCCCGTCGCACAGGACCTCGGTGGCGTTCGACGGTTCCTCGGTCGCCACCGTCACCCTCGACCCGTCCGAGACGTACGGCGGCAACCGCGACTTCGTCCTCAAGTACGCCCTCGGCGGCTCGGCGGTCCAGACCGGCCTGCTGCTCTGGCAGGGCAAGGACGAGAACTTTTTCCTGCTCATGGCGCAGCCGCCCGGGCACGTGTCCGCCGAGCAGATTCCGCCCCGCGACTACGTCTTCATCGTGGACGTGTCGGGCTCGATGCACGGGTACCCACTCGAGGTCTCGAAGAAGCTCCTCGCCGACCTGATCGGCCACCTAAGGTCGACCGACTCCTTCAACGTCCTGCTCTTCTCGGGCGGCTCCGCGGCGATGGCCGAGCGGCCGCTGCCTGCGACCCCCGAGAACGTCCGGCGCGCCATCGCCCTCATCGAGAGCCAGCAGGGTGGAGGCGCCACCGAGCTCGTTCCGGCGCTCCGTCGGGCGCTGGCGCTGCCCCGTATGGAGGGCGCTTCCCGCACGGTCGTCATCGCCACCGACGGCTACGTGGACGTCGAGAAGGACGCGTTCGAGCTGATCCGGGGCAGCCTTGACCGCTCGAACGTGTTCGCCTTCGGCATCGGGACCGCCGTCAACCGATTCCTGATCGAAGGCATCGCGCGCGCGGGGATGGGCGAGCCGTTCGTCGTCACCAAGCCGGAAGAGGCCGAGGCCCGCGCCGAGAAGTTCCGCAAGTACGTCCAGTCCCCTGTTCTCACGCAGGTCAGGGTCGACCTCGGCGCCCTCGGCGCCTACGACGTCGAGCCGCCGACGGTCCCCGACGTCCTCGCCGAGAGGCCCGTGATCGTGTTCGGCAAGTGGCGCGGTCACCCGTCGGGCCGGGTCACCGTGCGCGGCGAGACGGGCGGCGGCGCATACGCCCGGTCGATCGACGTCGGGGGGGTCAAGCCGCTGGAGGCCAATTCGGCGCTCCGCTACCTGTGGGCGCGCCACCGCATCGCCGCCCTCGGCGACTACAACACGCTACACCGTGACGGCGACACCGTGAAGGAGATCACCCGCCTTGGCCTCGCTTACAACCTGCTCACCGAGTTCACCTCGTTCGTCGCGGTGGACACCGTCGTGCGCGCCGCCGACGGGAAGGTGGAGACCGTCATGCAGCCGCTGCCGCTCCCGCAGGGCGTCTCGGACCTGGCGGTCGGCGGCCAGGCGAAGATAGCCATGGTTGCACCCGCCCGAGGTTCTGCCGGCGCTGTTGGAGGCATGGCGGACGGTGTCGTGGGTGGCGTCGAAGGTGGCGTGCCCGGAGGCGTCGCCGCAGGCCCGCCGGTCGCGGAGCAGATCGTCGTGCAGGGCAACGCTCCTCTTCTTGTTGCCTCCCAGGCGACCGCCACGGACGCGGCCTCGAACGTGGAAAAGGAGGACAAATCCAAGGATGAACTCCGCACCGCGTGGGCCGGCCTCCGGCGCACCGTCCGCGGCTGGCGTTTCCCATCTTCGTCCGGCTCCTCGACGGTCACGGTCACGCTCCGGCGCCTCCACGGAGCCCCGTCCGTAGTCGGTGTCATCTCGGCCGGATCGCTCTCCTCGGTCGACGCTGAGCGTTTTGTCAAGGCGGCCCTCGCGCAACAGAAGAGCGACCTGGAGCAGGGTGTTCCGGCGGGCGTGAAAGTTGTCATGACCATTGCCGTGCGTCCTGACGGCACCGTGGACCGCGTCGAATTCTCGGTCAACCAGAGGTAGCTTCTCCGGGGGCGCCGGTCGCAGCCGGCCGGCGCCCCATACCGTTTTCAGCCCTCAACTGCTTTCACCGCGATCAGCGGCAGCGACCACTGCTATTGGGAGGAGCCCCGCCGCCATTCTCGTTCATGCGAGGGTGAGACGGCCGGAGGCCGCTTCTTCGAGGCAGCAGCAGAGCCCGAGCATGCACCGCACGCCGTCTGATGGGCGATGTTACTTGAGAGGAGCGAAGCGGCGAAGCCATCCCGCCGAATTCGGTACCTAGTGTAGTGACTCACGCTGA
>PMLC01000048.1 GCA_003158745.1 Acidobacteriota bacterium | reverse complement strand
GGATGAACCGAACTTTCGAACGTTTGAACCCGTGAACCCGCGAACGGTCTCCTGCTCCTCTGCCCCTCTGCCCCTCTGCCGTCGTTAGAGTGCGTGTAGCCGCGTCGCCGCCGTTGGGCCTATGGCAAGGCGCGCGAGCGGCCCGCGCCGGAGCGTAGCCGAAGGCTACGTGAGATCCGAACCGGCGAGCGCAACGCAGCCAGAGGTCCGACGCCGGCGGCACCGGGCCACCGACCTTGACAGGCGACCGGGCGGACGCTCAAGCTCCGCGGGATGGGCAGAGCTCTGCTGCGGTGGCTCCTGGTGGGAGCCTTCATCGGTATCGGGATCGGGGCCGTGGTCGGTCTCGTGCTTTCGCGTTTCGTGGAGCTCCCTGCCGTCGAGTCGCTCATGACATACCGGCCGGCCGCAGCCACGAGAGTGCTGGCCCGCGATGGTTCGATCCTCGGCTCGTTCGCCGCCGAGCGGCGTAACCCCGTCGGCAGCGAGGAGATCCCCAAGGTCTTCCGCGACGCCGTGATCGCCGTCGAGGACGCCAACTTCTACCGCCACACCGGCGTCGACCCGCAGGGGATCATGCGCGCCGCGCTGCGCAACCTTCTCTCGGGGAAATGGTCGCAGGGCGCCTCCACCATCACGCAGCAGCTGCCGCGCTCGCTTGGCCTGCTCTCCCGCGAAAAGAAGTTCGCCCGCAAGGTCAAGGAGATGCTGTTCGCGATCGAGATCGAGCAACGGCTTTCAAAGGACCAGATCTTCACCCTCTACGCCAACCAGGTGAATTTCGGGCACGGAAACTACGGCGTCGAGGCCGCCTCTCGGTTCTACTTCGGCAAGTCGGCCAAGAACCTCACGCTCCCCGAGGCCGCGCTGCTGGCCGGGCTGCCGCAGCGGCCCGGCGAGCTCTCTCCCATCGACTACCCGAAACGCGCGCTGGAGCGCCGCAACCACGTGCTCGGGCGCATGCTGGAAGAGAAGTACATCACGAGGCCCGCGTATGAGGCGGCCCGCCAGGTATCGCTGAATGCATCCGCGCACTACGACCGCGAGGTCACGGCGGCGTATTTCGTCGAGGAGGTGCGCCGCTCCATCGAGGACCGCTTCGGCACCAAGAGGATGCTCGAGGGCGGCCTCGAGGTCGAGACGACACTGGACGAAAGCCTCCAGACGCTGGTTGAGAACTCTCTCCGCGAGGGCCTCGTCGAGCTGCAGCAGCGGCTCGGCTGGCCGGGGGCGCGGCGCAACGTACTGACCGCCGTTCCCGATCTCAAGGAGTACCGCGACGAGAGCTGGCCGTTCATCCGCTGGCGCAAGGACGAGCTGGTCTACGCCCTCACCACCGGCGTGCAGGCCGCCTCCGCATCGATGATGATTGCCGGCAGAATCGCGGTGCTGCCAGTCGAGGGCGCGAGGTGGACTGGGCGCACGAACCTGCTGCGCCTGACTCGGCCCGGCGACGTGCTGCTGGTGCGGCTCGTCGAAATACCCGCTGACAAGGCGCAGCCGATCAAAGTCCAGCTCATGCCCGAGCCGAAGGTCGAGGGCGCGATGGTGGTGCTTGACAACCGCACTGGCGCGATCCTCGCGCTCGCGGGCGGGTTCGACTTCAACAGGTCGCAGTTCGACCGGTCGATGCAGGCCAAACGCCAGTGCGGCTCGGCGTTCAAGCCGTTCGTCTACCTGGCCGCCTGGGAGCATGGCTTCTCCCCCGCCGACACGATCTTCGATGGCCCGTCGCTGCTCCCGGACGAAAAGGGCGAGGCCACGTACGTGCCCCTGAACTACTACCGGCGCTACGAGGGGCTCGTGACCTTCCGATACGCCGTCGAGCACTCGCTCAACGCCTCGGCCGCGAAGGTCCAGCAGCTGGTGACCGGACAGGCCGTCATCGACGTCGCCCACCGCCTCGGCGTGAAAGAGCCCCTTGCGCCGTACTCCTCGCTCGCCCTCGGGACGTTCGAGCTGCCCCTTTTGGAGCTCGCGTCCGCATACAGCGGGGTCGCCAACCGCGGCCAGGTCGCGGAGCCATACTTCATCGCCCGGGTCAAGGACGAGGAGGGCAAGCAAATTTTCGAGACGAGACCCAAGGTCCATCAGGCCGTTCGCGAGGACGTCGCATACCTCATGACCCATGTAATGGAGGGCGTGATCCAGCGCGGCACCGCGGCGGCCGCGAACGTCCTCCCGGGTCATCTCGCCGGCAAGACCGGGACGACCGACCGGTTCACCGACGCGTGGTTCATCGGCTTCTCACCCCGAATCACCTGCGCGGTCTGGACGGGGCGGGACCTCAAGGAGCCAATCGGCGCCCACATGACCGGCGCCGAGGCGGCGCTCCCGACCTGGATTCGTTTCATGAAGGGCTACCTCGAGTCGCAGACCGACGCGGTCCGCCAGGAGGAGTTCCCGGTGCCTGCCGGCGTGACGCTCATCCCGGTGGACAAGAACACCGGCCTCCGTGCGACACCGCTGTGCGGCGATGCAGTGATTCTCGAGGCCGTCCCGGCCGGCCGCGAGCCGCAGGAGTGCGATGCGCGGGCCCACGCGATCGCTGCGCTGCCGTGGCTGCAGCAACTCGCCCACTACACCCCTCGCCCCGGTGAGCCACCGACGACCCCCGACGCGATCCTGGCGGCCGACCATAAGCTCGCGGACGAGACCGCGGCGGGCCGTCACTAGACGGCCACCGCGAGGGAAGTGGGGGCGTCCCTCTTCCGTCTCCCCTCTTCCTTCTTCCTTGGTGGAACGTGCGAAACTCCTACAGCTCCGATGCCTCTACGCCTTCCTGATGATGTCCTCGATCTCCGCGAGGAATGGCCCGGGTTCGAAGTACCCCGAGATGCGGCCCACCTCTTCTCCTCTAGCGTCCAGGAAGAGGATGGTCGGGTACTCGTCGACTCTGAAGCGCTCGGCGGCTTCGCGGCCGTCCTTCTCGGCGTTCAGCCGCACGGACACGACCCGCTCGAGCGCCCTCTGCACATTGGAGTCGGACAGCGTGTTCTGATCGAACCGCCGGCACCACCCGCACCAGTCGGTGTAGAAGTCGACCATCACGATCTTATTCTCGCTTCCCGCACGTGCCAGCGCGGAGGAAAGGTCACGCTCCCACGGGAGCGCCACCGCACCACCCCCCGGTTGCGAACTCGAGCCCGCACCGCGGTTCAACACCACAACGGCGACGACCAGCGCCAACACCGTCACCACGCCCCACACCGAAGCCTGCTTCATGCGATCCCCCGCGTTCCTACTTTGCCACACTCCGCCGTCCGGTAACACCGCGACGGGCCCGCCGCTTCCGCCTCGGACAGGCTCCTAGCCCCCGGTCGGGGAAATTGGCGCCGTGGGCAGGTACCACACGCGGCTGACCGCGACCCCAAGCGCTCTCGTATCGCCCCCGGGCACCATCGTCGAGCTCTCGATCTCGAGCCTGACACGGCCGGCATGCGCGAGCGAAGGCGGAACCGGCAGTGCGACGCTCGTGGGGTCGGCTCCGACGGTAACCCTCGCCTCGCCGTCGCCGAGCCGGACGACGACAGCCGCGGACTGCGCACGGGGTGCCAGCAGGTCCAGGCCGACCAGGCCAGCCCCGGCGGGAAAGCGGAACGAGGCACGGGCGCCGGTCCACGCCGCGGGCCTCGGCGGATCGCCGAGCAGCTCGGGTGTGTAAGTACCCTCGGCCTCGGCGAATGCGGCGAACAGCGAACCGGGCTCCGGGAAGAACGACAGCGCCGGAAGGGCGTGTGGCGGCGCCTGGAGCGACGCGCCGAAGATCCTGACCGCCATCCGGCGCCCGTCGCCCGTCGAGCGGATCTCGCGCTCGGCCTTGAGCTCGATGTGTAGGGGGCTGTTGCCGTCGGCCGGCCGTGGGATTGGGATCGGCACGATCCTGAATCCCGGCGTCATCCTGGTGTCGAGCGTCTTCACTCCCTCGACGAGCGCCACGATTCCGACGTCGCCGAGCTGCGGGTGCACCTCGACGGCGAGGGCAAGCGTCCCGGAGTCCTGCACGGGCGGCACCAAGAGCCTGGTGTGCGCCCGGCACCAGACGAAACGGTGGGTACCCTCCCACTCCGGGAAGGAGCCGCCGCGCGCCACGAGCACGGGGTTGCGGACCAGCCTGAGGCGCAGGAACCGGTCCTGCGAGAGGCGCCACACACGAGGCTCGGCGCACCTGCCCTCCACGATCCGGGACGCCGAGCAGCTCACATCCTCGCCGTCGCCCTCGGCGAGCAGCCATGTCGGGGTGCCGGAAAGACCGTGGGTCGACCGCTCGAGCTCGGTGAGCCGCAGCGAGTCCACCCGGAGCCACCCCGAGAGCTCGGCGAGGTTGCGGAAGGAGAACAGCTGGTCCTCGAAGATCAGCAGGCCCCGCCCCTCGGCCGCCACGGCCCGCAGCAACGACACCACCGGAAGTTCCGTCCGGTGAACGTGCCGCATCGCCGGCCAGGTCCAGGCGCCGAAGGAGAGCGCGGCGACCAGCGCAATCGCAGACGCGACGGTCCGCGACCGCACCAGCGCCGCGAGACCTGCCACGGCAGGGGTGGCGGCCAGGAGCCACACAAGGACGAAGTATCGGGGGTACGTGCGGTTGTCCATGAACACCAGTAGGACCAGGAGGGCGACCCCGGCGAGAGTCCCAGCCCACCAGCGTCCTCCCAGGAACTTCCGCCACGTCCACCACCCGATGACAGCCATGAGCGTGAACACCGCAGCGACGGGGATCGTCGCAAGCCCACGCACGAATCCGAGCTCCGCGATCGCCAACGATTCGGTCCCGAGTGTCGCGAAGTGCTCCCCCGCGTGGATGGCGCTCACGCCGAACAGGAGTCGCCACCCTCCTGCGGCCAGCGCGGCGGGCACCATCACCACCGCCAGCACCGCCACGCCGGCGGCCGCCCCGGCCGCGAGACGTCGGGTGTCCCGCCTCACGACCCAGGCGGCCAGGAGCACCGCAAGCGCGAAGAAGGGCGCGAGCGGGGGACGGACCAGCGCCGCGCACGTCATCGCCACCACACCGGGCACGAAGCCATCCCGGCCGCTGCGGAGCCAGAACGCGAAGCCGACAACGGCCAGCGCGGCCGATGGGGTCTCGGAGAACGCGCGGCCGGCGTGAAACCAGACTCCGGGGATGAGCGACGCGAGCGCGGCGCCCGCGAGGGCGACCGTCCGCCCCGCAAGCCCCTCCCACAGCCCCACGAGGGCCCAAATCGCGACGACCGAAAGCACCGCGCTCGCCACCTGGAGCGCCCGCACAGGGTCGGCGACACCGACCTGACGCACGACCTTCCCGATCGCGACCCAGAGTGGAAACCCCGGCGGAAGCGGCATGTGCCGGGCGGGGTCGAAGTCGAGGACTCCGCAGGCCATGAGGGCCTCGTCCTGCTCCCACGGCCCCGCAGCGAGAAGCAACAGACGCGACGCCAAGAGGGCCGCGACCGCCGCGGCGCTTGCGACGGCTGACGCGTTCGCACTCCCGAGCCGCACAAGCGGCCACGGGAACACCCGCGCTGCCAGACGCAACAGCCTGTCCGTGAAGCGCTGCACGGAGGGAGTCTAGCATCGGGAATCCCGGGGCCTGACCGGATGTCTCGCACTCACGCCTTGATGGGCGCTCAACGGGTTCGAAAGGAGTTGAGAGTTGAAAGTGAAGAGTGAAGAGTTGACGACGGGAAGCGAGACCGTCTGCGTCTGCGCCTGCGCCCCTGCCCCAGTCCGCCCGTCAGCTGTCTCTCAGCTCTTCACTCTTCACTCTGACCTCTTCACTTCGGTGCCAATCGGGTGGCCTTCCGATCCGCCCTTTGTTCCTTCCCTCACCTGCTCTCCAGCGACGGCGGCGTGGTAATCTCTGCCGCCATGTCGGGAGTTTCAGTCGAGTTCCAGAAGGTGGGCAAACGCTTTGGCAACCGCACGGCCCTCGCGGCCGTCTCCGGCACGCTGCGCCCGGGCCAGGTGCTGGTCGTGGCCGGCCCCAACGGAGCCGGCAAGTCCACCCTGCTGAATATCCTCGCCGGGGTCCTCCGGCCGTCCCGGGGTGAGGTCGTCTACCGGGGCTCCGACGGGACCGTGCCACGGGCCCACTGGTTCGAGCACCTCGGGATGGCCGCACCCGACATGGCTGTTTACGAAGAGCTCACAGCGCTCGAGAACCTCCGTCTCTTCGCCCGGCTGCGGGGTCTGAACCGTTCCGACGCCGACCTTGCCGCCCTCCTCGAGGAGCTTGGGCTCGGATCGCGGGAGCACTCCCGGCTGGTCGGAACGTACTCCTCGGGGATGAAACAGCGGGTCAAGTTGGCCCAGGCGGTGTTGCACGCGCCGGCCGTGCTGCTGCTTGACGAACCGTCATCCAACCTGGACGGAGCCGGGCACGACGCGGCGGCGGGGCTGGTGGCCCGCCTCCGCGAGCGAGCCGCCATCGCGGTCGCCACCAACGACCCGCGGGAGCTGGCCTGGGCTGATGCGCGCATCGACCTTGCTCTCTGAGATCCTGGCGGTGCTCGCCAAGGAGCTTACGGCCGAACTGCGCAGCCGGGTCGCGCTCAACGCCATCGGGCTGTTCGGCCTGACTACTCTGATCGCGGTCGCCTACCAGATCGGGCCGTATCAGATCCAGGAGCAGGATCGTCCTCATCTGCTTTCGGCTCTGCTCTGGATCATCCTCTTCTTCGCCGCTACCTCCGGCCTGTCGCGGGTGTTCGTGAAGGAGGAGGACGCTCACACTGCGAAGACTCTTCGGCTGGCGGCGCGGCCGCTCGCCGTGCTCGGGGGCAAGTATCTCTTCAACCTGCTCCTGCTCCTGGCACTCTATGCACTGATCGTGCCTCTGTACTGCGCCCTAATGGGCTACGCGGTACGCGGAGTCGGGGGGCTCCTTCTCGTCCTAGTGGCGGGAGCCGTGGCGCTCGCGGCGACCACCACGATCGTCGCGGCGATCATCGCCCGCGCCTCCGGTTCCACGACTCTATTTGCTATCCTCTCAGTGCCTTTGGTGTTGCCGCTCCTGGTGATGTTGATCCAGGGGACGAGGGCAGCGGCCGCCAGCAGCGAGCTGGCGGTGGTCCTCCCGGCCCTCCAGGGGGTTGTTTCGTTAGGAGGCGCAGTGATGATCGTGTCTGTGTACCTGTTCCCGGTGGTGTGGCATGACTGATAACCGGACGAGGGCGCTCCTTCACTTCTCGCTGGGCGGATGGGTGCTCCTGGTGATCCTGGCAGCGTTTTTCTATGCGCCGTCGGCGACTGGTTTCAAAGGCGAGTCGGCCCGGATCGTCTTCTTCCACGTGCCGCAGGCGTGGGTCGCCGTCCTGGCGTTCTGCGTGAACCTGGTGGCGTCGATCCGCTACCTCCGCAAGCGCAATCCGCTCGACGACGCGCGCGCCGCCGCCGCGGCCAGGCTCGGGCTCGTTTTCTCCGTGCTGGCGACGGTCACGGGCTCGATCTTCGCCAACGTGATGTGGAACTCGTTCTGGAACTGGGACCCGCGCGAGGTCTCGATCGTGATTCTCCTCCTCATCTACGCCGCCTACTTCGCTCTCCGGGAGGCGATCCCGGACGAGGAGCGACGGGCCAGCCTATCGGCCGCCTACGCCGTTCTGGCCTTTGTCACGATGCCGTTCCTGGTGTTCGTGGTGCCCCGTATCTATTGGTCTTTACACCCCGACACGATCATTGGGGCCACTGGGAGGCTGAAACTCCAGATGGAATCGCGGATGCTCCAGACCCTGTTGGGCTCGTTAGTGGGATTTACTGGATTGTTCTTTTGGTTGTACACTCTGGATGTTCGGTCGGCGCGGGTACGGTTGGCTCGCAGGGGGCGTGAGGAGGCATAGGCAATGCCAGCAGCTGAGAGTCTCGTTTGGGTCGCCGCTGTCACTGTCGTCATCTGGCTGGGGATCTTCGTGTACTGCCTCGCCCTCGACCGCCGCGTGCGCCGACTGGAGGAGGAGCAGTGAACCGAAGGATGGTGTGGACCATTGTTGGGATCGTCGCCATCATCGGCTTCGTCGCGTTCGGCGCCGGAGCCTTCAAGTCGAATCTCACCCCGTACGTAAGCTTCCAGCAGGCACGCGCGACCTCCGACGCTGTGCAGGTGGCCGGCAAGCTGGTGCAGGGCTCGGACCTTTTCGATGAAAAGGCGTCGGTCCTCCGCTTCGACATCCAGGATGATCATGGTGACGTCATGAGGATCACCTACAAGGGCCTCAAACCGGGGAACTTCCACGAGGCGACGCAGGTTGTCGCGATCGGGCGTTTCCGCGGCGGAGCCCTGGATGCGGAGAAGCTTCTGGTCAAGTGCCCTTCGAAGTACCAGGGCCTCGACCAGAAGGCGAGCACCAGCTAGACACGACCGGCGCCGCGCGCCGTTGAAAGCCAGGGGGGGAGCATGTTTCTACCAGGTGCCATCGCTCTGTGGGCGGCGTTTCTGTCTTTGGTCGCCTCGACGTTCTTCTATTTCCGCAGCGTGCGCGGCCACCAGGAAGCGCGGGCCTGGGCCCGCCAGGCGTACGGTCTCGCGACGACGGCCATCCTCATCGCCGCCGGCGTGCTGGTTTATCTGATCGTTACACACGATTTCCGAATCCACTATGTCTTCTCGTACTCCGACCTCTCGCTCCCAACGCGCTACCTCGTCGCAACGCTTTGGGCCGGGCAGGAGGGCAGTTTCCTGCTGTGGCTCGTGTGGGGGATGCTGGTCGGCCTGCCGCTGATCCGGTACGCCCAGCATTACGAAGACCGCACGATGGTGGTGTACAACCTCGCGCAGATCTCACTCCTCCTCATCCTGCTGCGGCAGTCGCCGTTCCGGTTCATCTCGGACCTCACGGCCGGCCAGGTACCTTTCGACGGGCAGGGGCTCAACCCACTGCTGCAGAACCCCTGGATGACGATCCACCCACCGATCATGTTCCTCGGCTACGCGGCCACTGCCGTGCCGTTTGCCTTTGCGGTTGCCGCGTTGTGGGGACGCCGCTACGACGAGTGGGCCAAGGCGTCGCTTCCGTGGGCGCTCGTCACGGTGGTGACACTCGGTTGCGCCATCCTACTCGGCGGCTACTGGGCGTACGTAACGCTCGGCTGGGGCGGTTACTGGGGCTGGGACCCGGTCGAGAACGCCTCGCTGGTGCCCTGGATAGCGTCGGCGGCGCTGGTNNNGGATGGCTCGTCGGGAACCTGGCCGGCGCGATGGTGCTCGGCTTCGGGGCACTGCTATGGCGCTGGCGCGAGATCCCCACCGAACCGGGTGACGAGCCGTTCTTCTCGCGCACCGTGTTCTTCGTCGTCGCGATCGCCGCGCTGCTCGGCACGGCGGCGACCGTGCTCGTCGGCACCTCTGCGCCGCTCATCACCCGCCTGGCGACGAAGACTTCGCAGGTTGGGCCGTCCTTCTACAACCGCGTCATCCTCCCGATCGGGATCGTCCTGGCCACGCTGTTGGGCACCGTGCCGTTCCTGCAATGGAAGGGCACCTCGAAGGACTTCCGCAAGCGCCTCCTGCTCGCAGGTGGCCTCGCCATCGCAGCCGGGGTCGTGAGCCTGGTCGCCGGAGCCCACGGCATCCTGTACGTGATGTTCCTGCTCGCATCGCTGTTCGCGTTCTTCTCCAACCTCCTCAAGACCTGGGACGAGGTGAGGCAGCGCCGGTTCCGCGCGGCGGGGGGATACCTCGCCCACGTCGGGCTCGGCCTCATGCTCGCCGGCATCATCATCTCCTCGGCGTATGACCGCTCCGAGAAGGTCACGCTGGCGCTCAACCAGAGCAGGCAGGTGATGGGATACACGCTGACGTTCAAGGGCGTGGACAAACCGACGCCTACGGCCCGGGAGGCGATGCTCATCGAGGTCAAGGATAAGAACGGCAGCACCTACGTCGCCCGCCCTAGGATGTTTCGCAACGAAAAGACGAACCAGATGGTGGCCAACCCCGACGTGCACGTCCAGTTGACACACGACGTCTACGTCTCGCCGATCGAATTCGATCCCGGCCGACTGCCGGAGCACGGCGACACGCTGGACATCGGCAAGGGCCAGACCGGCAAGATCGGCCCACTGGAGATCACGTTCGATGGCTTCGAGATGGCGGGCAAGCACAGCGAAACCGGCAAGGTCACGATCGGGGCGCGGCTGACCGTGAAAGGTCGCGGCCAGACACAAACGGTGATTCCGGCCATGCACGCGGCCGGTCCGGGCGAGTTTACCGCCGTGCCGGTCGAGATCTTGGGGTTCAAGGGCGCAACGGTGGCGCTTAACGGCGTCAATGCGAACACGGGGCATGTGCGCCTCTCGGTGACCGGGTTCGGCGGCGGCGGCGTGGCCAAGAGTGCGGTACTTCACCAGGGAAACGCGCTGACCTACAAGAGCGTGACGCTCACCTTCGACGACTTCGACCTCTCCGATTTCGACCCCGAAGCCAACAAAATCAACATCGGGGCCGTGCTCAAGATTACCGGCGGACAGAAGCCCGGCGAGATCACGCCGAGGTTCCACGGCGGGGAGGGCGGCCCGCGCTACGAAGACGCCGAGATACCGGGCCTGCCCGGCGTCAAGGTGCGCACCGGGAAGATGGATCCCAACGAGAAGACCGTCGAGATCCAAGTCCTCGACCCCGACGCCCCGGCCGATCAGGGCGAGCCGATGCGGTTCTCGGTGGACGTCACGGTCAAACCGATGATCGGCCTGCTCTGGAGCGGCCTCGTGGTGCTGCTCGCAGGCGGCATCATGGCGGTGATCCGACGCGGTGACGAGTTCTCGACCGCGATCGCGGCGCAGTCCGGCAGTTCGGCCTAGCCGACGACTGAGACTGCAGGGCACCGAAGTTCAGAGTTGAGAGTGAAGAGTTAAGAGTGAACGACAAGAAAGGGCACTTCTGAACTTCCGTCCCTGCGTAACTGAATCGGTCACTTGTCTTTCGACTCTTCACTCTCAACTCTGAACTCTTCACTGCCTGCTTGAAACCGTCGACCCTCCGAATCGGTCGGTCAGGGCTCCTCCGCTCACTTCGCGCAGGAGGTCGGCGTTTGGGGGGACGGTTGCACTGCGGGTATACTGTTTGAGCAATGCGAAGTGTGTTCGTGCTTCCCCTGTATCCGTTGGAGGATATTGTCCTGCTACCGGGCGAGCGGTGCGGCCTCGCCTCCTCCAGTGAGCAGTTGCGCGCGATCGTCGAGCGCGCCCACGACTTCGGCGGCGCCGTGGTGGCTTCGCTGGCAGACGGGGAGTCGGTGCACGAGGTGGGCGTGACCGCCATCGTCTCCGGCGAGCCCGGCAGCGAGGCGTCTCTCTACGGTGTCAGCCGTTGCCGGCTCCTTTCGCTGGTGAGCGAAGACGTGCCGATGGTCCGTGCCGAGCGGTTCCCGGAGGCACCGGCCGAGGAGCAGAGGCAGGCTACGGTCGCTCGCCTTCTTCACACCCGTTACCAGAGACTTCTCCTTCGCGTTGGCTGCGAGCCGGTCAGCATCTCACCCCAGGATCTGACGGCTCTCACCTGGAGGGTCACAGCCTACCTCGGCCTTCCAGCCGAGCAGCAGCAAGGCTTCCTCAACGTCCCCGATCCCCTCACAAGGGGAAGACTCCTGCTTGTGGCTTTGCGGGACCTCGAGCGCCGTGAACGTTTCTTGCAGCCGTGGGCCCATCTGCGTACGACGACCCCGTGGAACTGACGGACTCCTATGACCAAGCTCGACACCAACCTCGACGCCTGCCAACTCTCGGGTGAGATCCTCATTCGGCTCCGCAAGATCATCCGCGAGGGGCTACGCACCGCTTACGGCAAGACGTGGAATGAAGCCGGCATCCCGGGCGACATCCGGGAGTTCTTGACCCAGCGGCAGGCGCGAGAAGCGAGCATCAACTGGAACCTCTCCGACAGCGTCGACGTGCTCGATTTCGCCGGCTACCTGAACCTCTACGACATCATCTCCGCGACGCCCAACCTGCTCGAGCGTTTCCTGCCCCTCGCACCGGACGCGCACGTCCTCCGGATCAGGTTCCTCGAGCTCGACACGATCCTCAACCGGATCGGCTACTGCCGGCCGATCTCCGAGGCGGACGTCGGTCTCCTGGTCAGCTTCGAGGACCGCCTCAAGAAATCCACGGCCACGGTGCCCGCAGTCGTCGAGGATGGGGCCGCCCGACCGGCGCCGCGGCCGTCACGGTCCGCACCGCCGGCGCCGGAACCTCCAAAAGCAGTTGCTCCGAAGACGCCGCCACCACCTGAAGTGAACGCCGACAAACCAGCCGCGGCCGAGGCGGAGCCAGAACCGGCCCCTGACACCAAGCCCCCCATCGCCCAGCCCACACCTCAGCCGCCTGCGCCGCTGCCTGTTCCCGACGAGGCGCCGGCCGTCGAACCGCAACGGACTCCGCTACAGGGTGCCGGGCTGGTAGGGCCTCAGGAGCTCGAAACGGCGCTCAAACGGGGCGAAAACAAGACCGTCCTTACCGCCCTCTACCAGGAGGTGACTTCGCTTGCGGATGGGCTCTGGAACGGTTCCGTGACTTCACTCCAAGCCCGCACCTGGGAGAATGTTCGCGAGTCCCAGTGGTACCGCGAGGGCTTCGCGAAGCTGGGCCTGAAACCGATCTCCGACTTCTTCGGCCTCTTCGACACCGCCAAGGAGAAGATGCTCGCGGGCACCTCCCGTAACGAGTTGCAGGAGTTCCTCAAAGAACACAGCTTCGTGCAGGTGCTTCTGGCGCTCAAGGAGCTCTTCCGTAAGCATATGAGACCGTGAAAGGCCGGGCTCCGGGCTCAGGGCTCAGGGTTCAGGAAAAGGGAAGAGGGTAGAAGGTAGAGGAAAGACAGAACCCCTCTTTCCTCTATCTGCTGTTTTCCGTCTTTCCTCTACCCTCTTTCGTCTTCCCTCTTCCCTCGATCGCGCGCACTGCCCAATCAGCACGTTGACGAAAGGAACTTCCCGAGTAGCGCCAGCCCCTCCGGCAGATCGCGGCGCCCCAGGCCGATCCGCACGTGTTCGCCCGTGGCGTTGAACAGGGAGCCCGGCACCAGCATCACGCCGCTTGAATCGAGCAGCCCGGAGCAAAGCCGGTCTGCCGTGCCCTCGCCCCGCCAGCGTGGGAACGCCACCGAACCGGCGCGCGGCGCGAGCCAGTCGAAGCTGTCCGCGTGCGTGGCGAAGAAGCGCTCCGCCTCGGCCACGTTCGTGCGCACGATCGCGAGGTTGCGGGCGAGGATCCGGTCACGGGCCCCGAGCGCCGCGATCGCGAGCACCTCGGAGGGCGCGCTGCTGCAGATCGTCGTGTAGTCCTTGAGCGCGAGGAAGCGCGCGGGCAGCGCCGGGTCGCGCGCCGCGAGCCAGCCGATCCGAAGTCCCGGCAGGCCGAACGCCTTCGACAACCCCGACAGCGAGATCCCTCTGTCGTAGAGGTCCGCCACCGCGGGAAGGCGGTCGGCGGAGTCGTGCTCGAGCAGCCGGTACATTTCGTCCGACAACAGCCATGCGCCCCGCGAGGCGGCGAGCGCGACGATTGCCTCGAGCTCCGCGCGCGTCGGCATCGCGCCGGTCGGGTTGTGCGGGAAGTTGACCACCAGCATCCGGGTGCGCTCTGTGAAGCTGCTCTCGAGGCGTCCGATGTCGAGCCGCCACCCGTGCGCGCCGGCCTCGAGCGGCCACGGCGTCACCTCGCAGCCGATCGAGCGCGGCACCTCGTGCAACGACTGGTACGCCGGCGCCAGCACGATCACGTGTTCGTCCGGAGCGAGCAGCGCATGCATCGCTATGAAGATCGCCTCCTCGGGAGCTGCGACGACCACGCCCTCCGGCGCGACGCTCTCGTACAGCCCGGCGATCTCCTCCCGGAGCCGGGGATGTCCCTGGCTCTCCGTGTAGCCGAGGCGCAGCCCGCGCCAGAGCTCCGCCGTTTCCGGCGAAGCCATCTCCAGAAGCCCCGCGAGCGACAGACTCTCGCAGTCCGACGCGGAGAGCACGTGCTTCACCCTGAACTCGTGCGCCGCAAAATACCGCTCCAACCTGAACGGTTCAATCCGCATACCTACCACTCTGGCCTAGCATACGCGACCCACGGGCACCGCCAGGGGAGCTTCGTCATCCCGGCGGGGTGAGAACCCGGGTAACCCGGTGTTTCTTGGGCTCGCACGAGAAAGGGAGTAAGCCACACACGGCAATACGGGCCACCTTTTGGAGGGTTTGTTTCAGTCTACACAACAACGGGAGGACTAAGATAGAACGTGGTACCGCAGTTGTGGGTGGGTCAGAATGAGCGGCAGAATGAAGAAGAAGACAAAGGCGGTGCTGGCGTTCAGTGCAGCCACAGTCCTCGTGATTCTGGCCATGACCTGTCCGGGAGGATCCAACACGTCGCGCCGCGCAGCTCCCTTGACGGCGACTCAACAAGCCGCCTACGAAGCTGCGTTGAGGGCTACTCCTACCGACGAGGAGCGTGCAAGGCAACGACAAGCAGAACTTCTGGCGCGCGCTGAAGCGCGTGCACTCCTATCAACACCTGCAGGTCAGATCAGGTATCACCATCGGGACTGGAGCCCCGCTGATTGCGAGCGCATAGCTAGAGGCGAGGTCTGGGTCGGCATGACCATGGAGCAGGCCGAAACAGCGTGGCCGTCGGCATCCTCCAAGACGGTAACGCGGAGAGCCTCGGGCGACCATGTCCAGCTCTGCTATGGGAGTTTCTGCGAGTCGTCGCTGTACTTCGACAACGGGAGACTGACTACGATTCGGAAGCGGAACTGACTGTATCAAAGGTGAAGAGCAGAGCTCCTGCGAGCGGGGGGAGGCGGGGGCAAAAACGCCTGCGGGCCGAGGAGATATGGCTCCGAGAGCCCGCAGGGCAAGAGAGAATCCTCCACGCAGTGGAAGAGGGACGAGATCCTGCTCTTTGGGGAGATCCTTCGCCGGCCCGCCTCTAGCGGGCCTCCTCAGGATGAAGGGTCATCGAGGGGATTTTCTAGGCAATGACAAGGGCTCTACGGCTTGCGGGCAACAAGCAGGAAATCGCGCGGCCCCGAAAGCCATGCGTCCAGTTTGGACGCCAGCTCCCGCACGGGCTCGGGCTGCGCGGAGTTCGCCAGCGCCTGATCCGGCGGGAAGGGGTGCAGACGCCGTACCTCCACGACCTCGAGCCCAACCGCCTTCGCGACGAACGCCAGCGCGTCGGGGTGCACCGGCGCGCGGTGGGTGGGGTCAGCCCAGAACAACCCCGCGCCGACGCGCAGCGACTCGGGGTTCGGGGATTCGATCAGCAGCAGGCCACCCACCCGCAACGCCGCCGCCGCGGCGTCGACAAGCTGCATCCACGTTGCCGCCGGCAGGTGCTCGACGAGGTGGATTGCGGTCACGCCCCCGAGGCTGCCCGGCTTCGCGGCGCGCAGCGCCGAGAGGCAGTCGCCCACTTCGGCCGTGAGCCCGAGCCGACGGCATGCGGCCGCCATCGCCGGGTCGGAGTCCACGCCGCGCGCTTCGATGCCGGCGGCGCGCAGAGCCTCCAGCAGCTCGCCGCGCCCGCACCCGAGGTCGAGAACCGGCGCGGCACCGGCCAGCAGGTGCACATGCTCCGCGACGCGTCCCAGGATCTCGGCCCGCCCGCCGCGGAATGCATCTGCGAACCGAGTCGACGCGGCGGCGACCGCGGCCGGGATTTTCGCCTCAATCTCGGGCGCGACTGCGATGGTCAGCGGTTCGTGCTGCGCGAGCCGCTCGGTGAGCCCGGCCACCTCGGTCAGTTGCTCGTGGAGGCGCTCGATCAGGGCGTCGGCGTGGGCCGAGAGCGCCGGCATTCTGCCGTCTCTCAGCTCCTCGGCGAGCGACTGAACGCCGGCGACCGTCGCCTGGAGCGCATCGAGCGCACGCTGTAGGCCCGCAATGTCCTTGTCCCGGTCGTCGCGCACCGACTCCAACTCCCGCTGAAGAGTCTCGAGGGCTTGCTGGAACCGTGCGATCGCGCTCTCGGCCTGCGGGATGCGGGCGTCGCGGAGCGACTCCACCTCGCGCTGCACGGCGCCGGTCGCTTCGCCGGCCCTGCCCAAAGCCGCATCGAGGCCGACGAGGCGTACGTCGCGCACCTCCTCGAACTCGGTGCGGGTCGCGATGTAAGCTTGCCGGAGATCCCCGAGGGCCGCCGCCGAATCGTCCGCCCGGATCTCGAGGTGCTCGCGGCCCTCCTGCATCGCCCGTGACTGCCCCTGGAGTGCTTCATCGAAAGCCGTCCGAGTCGCAGCGATTTCCGCCTCGAGCCGTTGGAAGTCACGCCGCAGGAAAAAGAACGCTGCACCCCGCACCAGGCGCGCCAGCCACCCCAGCGGCATGGGCTCCGGCCGCGAGGGAGTCTGGGCAGCGTCCGCGGGGGGATGGCTGCCGCTCACAACTGCCTAGGCCTCGCTGCCCTGCTCCTGGGCCTCGGGCTTGACGTGGAGCGTGACCGGAACTCGCACATCCCGATGGAGCCTGATCCCCGCGGTGAAGGTCCCGAGACGCTTGATGTGCTCGAGCTCGATCTTGCGGCGGTCCACAGTCAAGCCGCGCTCGGCCAGCGCCTCAGCCACGTCGGAGGACGTCACCGAGCCGTAGAGGGCGTCGCCTTCGCCCGCCCGTCTCACAAACGTGAGTTCGGTGCCTGCGAGTTGCCCGGCGATCACTTCCGCCTCGCCCTTGTCCTTGGCCTCCTGCTGCTCCCAGTTCTTGGTCTGCTGCTTGAAGCGCGCCAGATTCGCAGGCGTGGCTTCATAGGCCAATCCCTTCGGGATCAGGAAGTTACGTGCATATCCAGGCTTCACCTCGAGCGTGGTGCCGCGGTCGCCCAGATGCTCCACGTGGTCGTTCAGGATCACCTTCATGCTTCAAGTCCTCCGTCGTCTGCTCCACCCCGGCGCAAGCGAAAGAAGCTGTCGGTCAGCCCCAGGGCGGAAACCACCAGGGCGACCGGCACCTGCAGGGCGAAAACCACCACGCCCAGCCGCACCCACCGGTTCTCGCCAAACCGGCGTCCGAGATGGAAAAATATGATAGCGAGCCCATGCACGAAATACAACCCGAGCACAGCCACCAAGAGGTTTGCAGCCAACCACTTGGCCGGCTCGGGTGCAAACACCCAACCGAGGCCTCCGCCCGCGAACGCGACGGGAAGCCACTCCTCCGAAGCGTATTGGGCGATCGACTCCGAGCCGCGCGGCAGCCCCAACAGCGGCAGCCGCGGCCGCAGCCAGAACACCACCCAGAGCACATACAGGGCCACCGCAGACGGTGCCAGGTATGCCACCAGGCGGATCGCCTGCGCCATCAGCTCCTCGCCGCCCGACGCCTCGCCGAGCTTCCGAACCAGATCGTTCGTGCCGCTGTTGCGGGTGAATATGTCCCCGAGCGCCTCGGCCGGTGCGGCGGGGTAGAACACCGCGATCATGACCCCGGCGGAAATCGCCAACGCCACCAGCGCAACCACTGCCGCCCACCGCCCCGTGGTCCACTGGCGGCGGAGCCACGTCTCGATCGACACGGTTGGCCATACCGCCACCAGCAGGTACCCGGTCGCCGCTGCGACCATCCAGGTCTGGTGCCAGACAAGCACCGCGCCAACGAGCCCGACCGCCACCCAGCCCCAGGCCAGGAACGACGGCCGGCCCGTGGCCACGACGTGGACCAAGGGCAGCGGCGCCAGCAGTGCCAGGAAGACCCCGATGAAAGGCAGCAGAATGAGGCTCGCAAACACCAGGAGTGAAAACAAGCCCGCCATCCCAGGGCCAGCGAAGCGCAGGGATGGCGGTGTCGGGATAGGCGAGGCCGAAGCCATCACCGGCCCGCCTTAATCTCCCAGGAAGGGCAGGAGCGCCATGAGCCGGGCGCGCTTGATCGCCCGGGTCAGCTTGCGCTGGTAGATCGGGTTGGTGCCGGACACCCTGCGGGGCAGGATCTTTCCGGAAACCGGCACGTACTGCCGGATGAGGTCGATGTTCTTGTAGTCGATGTACTCGATCCCCTCGGCGGTGAACTTGCAGGTCTTCTTGCGCTTGACGAAGTACTTTTTCTTCGACATCTCACACCTCCTCGCGGACCGCAGGCGCCACCGCAGCGGCCGCCTCGGCACGCTCCTTGGCGGCGCGCTTCGCGGCCTTGTGAGCGGCGCGGACCTTCTCCATCTTGCGGGCGCGCTGCATCTCGCGGTCGAGGTTGAGGTTGAGGTAGCGCATCACCTGGTCGGACAATCGCAGCCGGTACTCGAGCGGCTTGATCACCGTGCCAGGCGCCTCATACTGCCAGAAAATGTAGTACCCCTCACGCTTGTGGTTGATCAAGTACGCGAGGGTGCGCTTGCCCCACACGTCCTCTTTGACGATGGTCGCGCCCTCCTTGGCGAGAAGCTCCTTGAGCTCCCCCAGGAACGCCGTGCGATGCTCGTCTTCCAGAGTTGGGTCGAGGATGACACCAAGTTCATACAGCGGCATGGGCTCTCCTTTCGGCCTTCGGCCCCCGCGTCGAGGCAGGAGCAAGGAACCCGCCATGCCAGGCGGAACGGTGATTCTAGCTGATGCGCAGGAAAATGCAAATCCTCCGGCCGCCCCGCGCACCCCGCCCGTACCGCCCCGTCAGCGCTCCGCGACCTTGAGTACCCAGCAGTACGACCCGTCGTGCCAGGTGACGCGGGGATCGCTCCCGAGACGGACCTCGACATCCTCACAGGAGGCTTCATGGCTGCAGTGCTCGGTCCATACCACCGTCTTGTTCTTGGCGCGATACATATTGTCGCCGATCTTGTTGACGCACTTGAGGTTCAGTTGACGGTCTTCCGCGAGCCCCGCCGGCGAGAGGAGCGTGAGCGCAAATGTGGCGACCAGGGGAAAAGCCGGTCTCATGTCGATGCCTCCTGTTGCGGCGAGTATCCCACGGGAGGCGCCCACGCGCGGCGGTTGCCGATGGCCGGGCGCCGGTGCAGGATGTCAGGGCTCGGCGACGGTCGCAACCTGATTGAACTGTGTGGCCGCCCGGCTCACGCCGATGCGCAACGCCGCCTCGACGCAGTCGGCGGCACGGGTGATCATCTCGCTCACGGTTTCGCGCTCACTCTCTTCGAACGGGGCGAGCACGTACTCCGCGAGGTCTTCCCACGGGCGCGCGCCGCGGATTCCGAGCCGCAAGCGTGGAAACCCCTCCCCCGCGGCCTCCACGATCGACCGCAGTCCGTTGTGAGTGCCGGGGCCGCCGCTCGCCCGCAGGCGCAGCTGGCCCAGAGGCAACTCGACGTCGTCACCCACTACGAGGCACTGCGCCGGGACAACCTCCTCACCCTCGCAGAAGAGGGCGAACACGTCCCCGGAGAGGTTCATGTATGCCTGAGGCTTCACCAGGATGGTCGAGTTTCCGCCCGCGCGGCGAGCGAGCCGTGCGCGGTAGCGGCTCCGCCACGACAAAAGGCGCCATCTTCGGGCGAGTTCATCCGCCACCTGGAACCCTACGTTGTGGCGGGTGTCGGCGTACTCCTCGCCGGGGTTGCCCAAGCCGACGACCGCGGCGATCTGCATAACTGCGAGGCGCCAGGACTACTCGGCTTCCTCGCCCTCCTCCGCAACCGCCTTGCCGCGCTTGATGACTTCCGGCTCGGCGCCCTCCTCGGCAGCGACAGCGGCTGCCTCCTCGGGCTTGACCTCCTCGGCTTCCTTGCCGTGAGTCTTCACGGTCGCGATCATCTTGCGAGGATCGTCGAGAAGCTTGACGCCGTCGGGCAGAGACATCTCGGCGGCCGTGACGTGCTGGCCGAGTTCGAGGTTGCTGACGTCGACGTGGAAAGCTTGCGGGATCGCCTCGGCGGCGCACTCGACGTGCAGCGATCTGCCCACCCAATCGAGGAAGCCCCCGATCTTGACTCCGGCCGATTCGCCCTCGAGGACGACCGGAACCTCGACCTTGAGCCGCTGACCCTTCATCACTCGGATGAAGTCCAGGTGCATGTACTGACGGGTGAGCGGGTTGATCTGCGCGTCGCGCACCATCGCGTGACGCTCCTGCTTCGTGCCCTTCATTTTCAGCAGGAAGACGGTGTTGCGGCCCTTCTCTTGCTTCAGAAGCTCGGTCACGGTGTGACGGTCGATCACGACCGGCACCGCCTCCTTGCCCCCGCCGTACACCACCGCCGGGATCAGCCCTTGCTGGCGGAGCTTGCGGTTCGCACCCTTGCCAGCGGAGCTGCGGCGCTCCACCTCGATCACGAGCTCTTCCATGACACATACCTCCACCCTCGCGACAGGGCCGCAAGGGGGACGCACTTTACCACAGGGGAAGTCGATAGTCCACAGCTCTCCCCCAACCGCACAGCCAGTTGACAGTTAACAGCTTCCGCCCGCCCTCCCGCCCAGTTGACAGTTGACAGTCCCCCACCTTGAAGGACAGTCGACAGCTTCCGCCCACCCTCCCACCCAGTTGACAGTTGACAGTCCCCCACCCACCCTAGAAGCGCCGGGAAAGATGCAGCTCTTAGCTGTCAGCTTTCTACTGTCGACTGTTAACTGTGAACTGTCGACTGTCTCTAGACGAACAGGCTCGACACCGACTTGGCCTCGTGAATGCGCCGAATGGCCTCACCAAGCAACTCTGCAACGGAAAGCTGACGGATCTTCGCGCTCGCGCGCGCCGTCGGGTTGAGCGGGATCGTGTCGGTGACTATGATCTGCTCGACCACGGACTTCTCGATGCGCTCCACCGCCGGACCGGAGAGTACGGCGTGGACCCCGGCTGCCAGCACTCGGGCCGCGCCGCGCTCGGCCAGCACCTCGGCGGTCTTCACGAGGGTCCCCGCGGTGTCGATGATGTCGTCCACGACCACGCAGGTGCGGCCGGCGACATCCCCGATGATGTTCATGACGTCCGCCTGGTTTGGGCTGGTTCGCCGCTTGTCCACGATGGCCAGGCCAGCCTCGAGACGCTTTGCGAAAGCCCTGGCGCGTTCGACGCCGCCGGCGTCGGGAGAAACCACCGTGATATCGGGAAGGTGCAGGCGCCGCAGTTCCTCAATCAAGACCGGAGCCGCGAACAAGTGGTCCACAGGGACATTGAAGAACCCCTGGATCTGAGCCGCGTGGAGGTCCATCGAGAGGATCCGGGACGCCCCGGACGACGTGATCAGGTCACACACGAGCTTGGCGGTGATCGGCACCCTCGGCCGGTCTTTGCGGTCCTGACGGGCGTAGCCGAAATAGGGCATCACCGCCGTGATGCGGCTTGCGGACGAGCGCCTGCACGCGTCCAACAGGATGAGAAGCTCCATCAGGTTGTCGTTCACCGGCGGGCACGTCGGCTGCACGACGTAGACGTCGCCGCCGCGGACGTTCTCCTCGATCTGGCAGCCGTTCTCGCCGTCCGAGAAGTTGTAGAGGCGCACCTCGCCGCGGTGGATCTGCAGGTAGTCGCAGATGCGATCGGTCAGCTGGGGGTGCGCCCTTCCGGAGAACACAACCAACGGAATCTGGTCTTGCATGCCTTCCTCGCAACCGTCGGTCTGGCTGGGGCGGCAGGACTCGAACCTGCACATGCGGGATCCAAAGTCCCGTGGCTTACC
>PMLC01000043.1 GCA_003158745.1 Acidobacteriota bacterium | reverse complement strand
AGCTCGGCGCGAAACTGCGAGAACTCGCTCGGCCAGAAGGTCAGCGTGGCCGCTGTGCCAGTGTCCTTGACGGCGGCGTTGTCCGCGTGTTGCGACGCCTCGCCGCGCACCCCGACCCACCAGCGCTTCGCGAGCTGATACTCGCCCGACACGAACCATCCCTCGGCGTCGACCGTCCCTCCGGATTGGTCCCTGCGACTGAGGAAGTACTCGCCGCGCAGGATCGCCGACCGGTAGTTCCCTTTGACGAGGGGCTTCCAGCGCAGGGTGGCGTCAACGGCTTCCAGGGTGGTCTTGGCGTCGGCGCTCGTGCCGGCAGGACCCAGACCGTACGACATGCCGAGGTCCAGGTTCGTGGAGTCGGAGAGGTCCGCGAACACCCGGTAGTGGCCGTTGTACGCGAGGTCGCTGCGCTTGGTCGCCGCGAACGGACCGTCCGGCTCATCGCCGAAAACCTGAAGCGTCAGCTCGGAGAAAACGTCCCCCGGCAACGGCAGCAGCTTCGCGACCGACGCGCCGGTGCCGACCCACCCTTCCTCGCCGCCCAGGAGGTTCACCACCGGGAGCGGCTCGTCGGGCCAGGGCATGACGTGGAGGTGCATCGTGTTGACCTTCCCGAAAGAGACGCGCATCCGACCCAGCTTCACGAGAAGGTCCGCCGGCAAGACGGTGAGGGTCAGATAGCCCTCCTCGACGCTCACGTCGTGCTCCCCGAACGAGATGAAGAAGTCGGCCCGGGCGTACGGATCCACGACCGCCTGGACACCGAGCTCCGACTCTCGGAGGCTTGCGCTCGGGAGGTTCTCCACCGTGTTCTGCCCGCCCACTGCCAGGAAGTTACCGATCACGGAAACGGACGGGTTGAAGTAGTTGGACGTCTGGCTCGCTCCGCCTGTGGCTCCGCTCGGAGCCGGGGGCGCCGGAGCAGGCGTCGCCGTCGGTGATGGCGTAGGCGGCGGCGTTTCCTGCGCCGAGGCAATACTCACCAGTCCCAGAACGATGGAGCAGCTGGCGATCCAATATCTTGAGTACTTCACAGTCCCTCCTCTGGCTCACTGCATCACGGCGGGCCGAAATACCCCGCCAGCCGATGGAAGAGCGCCTAGAGGAGGACCGGCGGCGCCCGGCCGTCGGCAGTGCGAGAGGCGGACCAAGAGCCCGGGACGTGCTCGAGCAGGACGCAAGAGGGTTCCGGCGGTGCGCTCGAGGACGCCACCGCCGCGACCACCGGTCCGGTCGCCACGGCATGGAGGAGGCACACGAGGCAGACGTGCACCGCGGCATCGATTCGCCCCGTCCGGTCCGGCGCCGAAACCGCCACATCGCAACCGGGCGACACGCCAACGGCCGGCTCCGGGTGCAGGCCGACCGACGACGTCAGCGACAGCGCCGCCGCCACGAAAACCGCCGCCTTCGATCCCGAACGCCTCAGCATCGCCATTTTGAACCGTCCCCGGGCAACTCTCTATTTCCGCCTTCCCCGGCAGAAGCGACCCCTCGCGGAGAAGTCTAGGGAGTGAGCATAGCCGCAATGATCCGTAGCCTCAAGCTCGTGTGTCCCCCTAGGTCTGTGGTACGGTTGAAACGCGGCGAGCACCAGCCCTGGGAGGTGTCGCATGGGCGATTCGCACGAAGGCCCGCGAAGGGTCAAGATCGTAGCCACCCTCGGGCCCGCCTCGGCAAATCCTAAGGTGGCCGAGTCGCTGGCGCGGGAGGGCGTGAACGTCTTCCGTCTCAATGCCGCACACCTCGCGCCCGCTCAGATCTCGGTGCACGTGGACCTGGTCCGGGCCGTGGAAACGGCGGTCGGCCATCCGCTCGCCGTTTTCTGCGACCTCGCCGGCCCGAAGCTGAGGATCGCCAGATCAGCGCGGCCCGCCTCCGTCGCCGAGGGCGCCAGCGTCTCTATCGGCGACGCCGCGAGCGGGGCGGACGTGATTATCGACGGTGTGGATCCTACGCGGGAGTGCCCGGTCGGCTCGCGCGTCCTCGTTCACGATGGCAAGGTCGTGCTGCGGGTGACGGCCGCCTCCGGCGCCGTGGTCCGTGCCGAGGTCGTGCGCGGCGGCGATGTCGCGGGCGGGATGGGCGTGAACCTCCCGGACGTGGAGACCTCGCTCCCCTCCCTCACGCAGCACGACCTCGAATGCCTCGCGGCGGCGCTCGACGCCGGCATCGACGCCTGTTCGCTCTCCTTCGTGCGGCGGGCGCAGGACGTGACCGGGCTCCGCGAGCACATGGTGCGGCACGGACGCACCGTCCCAATCATCGCGAAGCTCGAGAAGGCGCAGGCGGTGTCACAGGAAGCCCTCCTCCCCATCCTCGGCGTCACCGATCTGGTCATGGTGGCCCGCGGCGACCTGGGCGCCGAGACTTCGCCCGAGATGGTGCCGGTGCTCCAGAAGCGCATCCTCCAGGCGGCACGCGCGGCCGGGGTGCCGACGATCACGGCGACCGAGATGCTCGAGAGCATGATCCACGAACCGCGCCCGACACGGGCCGAGGCCAACGACGTTGCCAACGCGGTCTTTGACGGGTCCGACGCGGTAATGTTGAGCGCCGAGACGGCGGTCGGCGACCATCCGGCGATGGCCGTCGCCGCCTGTGCCCGCATCATCCGCGAGGCGGAACTCCACCCCGAGTTCCGGACGAGCTGGGCCGCCGCCCCGAGCCATGCCGCCGCGCTCGACCCGGTATCGGACGCCGTGGCCGGAGCCGCCACGGCGGCGGTGGAGCATCTCGCGGCGAAAGCCGTCGTCTGCTTCACGCAGAGTGGGCGCACGGCGCGACTGGTCGCACGTCACCGCCCCTCGACGCCCATCCTGGCTCTGACACCGAGGGTCGAAGTTGCACGGGCTCTCGCGCTCGTCTGGGGCGTTATCCCCAGGGTCGTGGCCGAACAGCCCGACGATCACGAAGAGGTGGTCCACCTCGCCGAGCGTGCGGCCGTCCACGAGGGCCTTGCAGCGCCGGCCGACCTCATCGTTGTCACCCATGGTGCCCCTGTTACTGCGCAGCCGCTCACCAACCTCATGCGCGTTCACCGGGTGGGCGGGTAGAACCAAGACGTTGTCCGTGGTCAGACAGGATGGGGTTCCGGTGCAGCCTATGTTCCATGCGAGTGTATTCGGAGACCTTCAGACGTTGACCCTCTCTCATGCGGATTCGAGCGTGAAAATGGAACACACCGGTTGGGGGGGCGCCTTCGCCTGCCCCGGCCGCAAAACCGCGGGCGCCGTCAGCGCGAACCCACCTGCGGTTGTCCGAGCGCAACACGGGGGCGCTGCTTCAATGGGCGAGGCGCGTGGCGGACCTTGGGGCGAGGTGGCCCGTGTCGTGGATGCCGAGCACCATTCCGAGAAGCCCGATCGGCGCGACCGCCAGGTCCGGAAACAGCGGGCCCCGCACTTTCCATCGGGCATAGTCGAGCCTGGCCGCACCTCTGAACACCTCCTGGACGATCTCGGCGTCGTCGCCCCCGAGGAAACCGAAGAACTGCCATGCGAACCAGAGACGGACCGCCGTCGTGGTAGCAACCACGCCCCACAAGACGCGGTTGTGGCGCCGTGTTGTGTGCCCATCGCGACCATCGACAGGGTCACGCCTTGTCTGACGGGCCCGGCGGATTCTCCCCATGACCGGCCGGCGCAGGAGAAGAGCCGGCTGCGTCGCCGCGCTCCCGGCGTGTTTCGCTCTCGTGGCGCAGCTCACGCTCGAGGTCAATGACGCCGTCCTTGGCCATGAACAAAGCGCGGGTCGGAAATGCGAATGACGTGCCCGATCGCTCCACGATCCCCACGATGCCGAAGTTGAGCTCTTCGACAACCTCGGTGTATTCGAGGAACTTCTTCGTCGCAACCCAGCACCACACCTCGACATTGAGCGAGTTCTCGCCTAGTGCCGCGAACCGGACCCTCTGCTCCCCCTGAAAGACCTTCGGGTGCGATCGTAGGAGACGCCCGAGCTCGTCAATGACGAGCCTGAGCTGCTCGACGGTCGTCGCGTACGCCAGCCTCAAGACCGGGTTGTACATGATGCGATCGCGCGCCGAGTAGTTTTCGACACGCCCCGCGGCGACCACTCCATTCGGAACGGTGACAAGCGTGCGACCCAGCGTGCGAATGCGGGTGGACCGGAAACCGACGTTCTCGACGTTGCCCATGTCCTGCCCCACCGATACGTAGTCGCCCACCTCGAACGGCCGGTCGCTGGCAATCGAGAAGGTGCCAAAGAGGTTCTCGAGCGTCTTCTGCGCGGCGAAGGCGACCGCGGCGGCGCCTATGCCGAGAGCGCCGAGACCGGCGATGACGTTGATCCCGACGACGTCCATGGCGGCCAAGCCGATCAGAACCACGGCCACCGCCTTGGCAACCCAGACGGTCATCGGCAGGAAGCCGAGACCGACGCCGCCCTTCTCCAGAGCCGCGTCACGCACGCGCAAAGCGGCGACGTCGACGAGGCGTACCAGGAACCAGCCGACACCAACCAGGGCCAGGAGCTTGCAGATGTACCGCGCCACTGCCCATGCGTCCGGTGTCACGCCGAGCCAGCGCGCAACCAGCGCCAGGATTACCGCCGCGAGCAGGAACGCGAGCGGACCGTCGAGGGCGCGGTTCACGGCGTCGTCCCACGCAGCCGCGGAACGCCGCGCTAGGCGACGCAACAGACGGACGGTCCACCTGCCGAGGACGCGGCTCACGAACCATGACCCTAGAAGCCCCACGAGGATACCGAGCCACTGCCAGAGCTGCAGATCGGCGACGCTGAGGGCGAAGAGCGCCACGGGCGCGCGGTCGCCGAGCCAGCCGAACCCGTGCGCCTCATACAGCCGGTCGATATCGCCAACCGTCTCCTGGGACACCGTCCAGACGTGGCCGAGTTCGGCGTCCGAGCGGTGGGCCAGCAGGAGCTCGACAGGCTGGTGGCGGACGTGCACGACCCCGAACAGCTGCCGGTTCTCCGGAACGCCGGTTTCGGGCTTGCCGAGCGGCTCGTCGGAGAGCTTCTCCGGTTCGACCCATCCGGTCCTTTGGAGAGTGAGCATCAGGCGACGGGCGAGGCGCGGTCCCTCCACTGCCTGGCGCTCAGGGGGGATGGCGCCAAGGTCGAGGTAGAACGACGCCAGGTCGAAGCGTCCCTCCTGGCACGTCGCGAGGAACCCTGCCATGGCCTCGCGCGGCGTCGTGCGGCTCACCTCAGACGGGATGGTGCCGAGGCCCACGTCGAGCGGCTCGGCGCCGCGCGCCGCCTCACCTTTGACCAGCACGCGGTCCCAGAACGGAACGCTCGCCACGGTCTCTCTCGCGAACAACCAGCAAAGCTGGTACGGCGAGACGCCAACGGTGTGTCGCAGCCGGATCTCGCCCGTGATGCTGCTCCGCTCGAAGCGGAGTGCCACCACGTCGTTGGCCGGCTGTCCCTCGATCGTTGGGCCGGTCTCATCCTCGGTGGTGACCGCATCTTCCCGCGCCTCGAGGAGCTGAAGGACACGGTAGAGCTTCTCGGCAACATCCGCTCCTGCCTTCGCTTGTTGCCCCGGAGGCGTTCCGACGAGGTCGAGCAGATGTGCGGCCTGTTCGAACTTCCCCGCACCGGCGAGGGTCAGGAAAGAGCGCCACGTCGCGGCCGGCGAGTTCCGGGCCACGTCCGCCGGCACTGGCCCGAGGCCGGGATTGACTGCCTCCCTGCGCGCGAGTTCCTGCAAGTGCGCACCTCGCCCTTGCGAAGCGGCTAGGATCAGCAGCGCGGCGAGCGCGGCGAGCCGGTGCGGACGCAGGCGCTGCCCTCCGATCCGGACCTTCGGCGGATTCTCCATCCCAAAATTCTCCCGAATCAGGATAGCAAGATGCACCTGTCGCAGTCAGTGATTTCGCGCAGGCCTTGAAACTCCGGGGCTGTTGGAGGATCGGGGAGCCTTGGTCAGTCGCGGCCTACCGCCTTGAGGAGTTGCGCGCGCGCCTGCGAGAGGTTGTATTCGGCCTGGACCTTCTGCTGCCCGGCGCTCGTGAGCGCCACCTGCGCATCGCCCAGCTCGATGATGCTGCCGACGCCCGTCTCGTAGCGCCCTTCGGCGAGCTGCAACAACACATGGGCGTTCGCGAGGGCTTCGACGCTCGCCGCAAGGGCCTCCTTGTCCGCCCGGACCGCCAGCCGCGCCTGCTCGACCTCGAGCGCCACCTGCTGGCGCTCTCCGTCGGCCTGCGCCTGGATCACGGCCAGATTCGCCTGGGCCTCGCGCACTTGCGCTCTCGTCAGCCCGCCCTGGAAGATCGGCACGGTGAGCACGAGCCCGGCGCTCCAGTTCCAGGTGAGGCTCGAGGCGTACTCGCCTGCATCCGAGAGACCGGTGGACAGGCCGAGGTTTGGCCAATAGGACCCCTGCAGCGCCCGAACGGTCAGCTCCTGCGCGCGAACCTGATTGGCGAGGGCCGCCAGCTCAGGGCGGGCCTTGACCGCCTCGTCCAGGAGGGTCTCGGTCGAGCCGTCCTCGCCATCGACCAGCGGCAACGTCTCGTCGGCGATGTCGTAATCGGTGGGGCTTTCCACGCCGACGGCCTGGTTGAGCTGCGCCTTGGCGGTGGCATAGCCGTTCTCCGCGTTGATGAGCTGGACCCTCGCGTTGGCGAGATCGGTCTTCGCCTGGGCCAGAGAGATCTCGGGCTGCGTCCCGGCTTCGACGAACCCCTCGGCCTGTTCCATGTGCTTCTGCTGGTTGGCAAGCGTCTCGCTCGCGACCTTGACAAGCCCCTTCGCGGCGCGCGCCTGAAAATAGGCGCTGCGCACGGAAAAGAGGACCAGGTCCATCGTCCCGCGTTCTGTGTCCTTCTGCGAGGCGGCGCTCGCCTGCGAAGACCGCCACTTGGAACGGGTCTGCCCGAAGTCGTACAACAGCTGGTTTGCATTCAACCCGAGATTGAAGTAGTTCACGGTGTTCCAGCTCGATCTGTTGCTCCCGCTCGATATCTGGTTTGGAAGCGAGCCGGGCCGGCTGGCGTAGTTGGCAGTTTCGCGCGTGTAGTCCGCGTTGCCGCTTACCTGCGGCAGCAAGGGGGCGAACGATTCGTCCACCCGCGCGAGCGCGGCCTGAGTCGCCGCGGCCGCCTGCCGCACCTGAGGCTGTTGCGCGCGAGCCATGGCGAGAGCCTCGTCGAGGGTGAGGATCCTGAGGGGAGCGGCGGGAGCCGCCGCCGCGAGCACGAGAAGGGCAAGGTTTGCGATCATCACTCGAACCTCAATGCGTCGATTGGGTCAAGAAGAGAGGCCTTGCGGGCGGGGTAGAGGCCGAAGACGACCCCGACCAGCGCGCTGAAAACGACGGAGATGACCATGATGTCGGGCCGCATCAGCATCGGCCAGTGGAGAGAGGCCGCCAGGAATCGCCCACCCACCACGCCGAGGACGATGCCGATGAAGCCGCCTGCCGTGGCGAGCGTCAGCGACTCGACAAGGAACTGTGCCAGGATGTTGCGCGGTTTGGCGCCGACCGCCATCCGCACGCCGATCTCGCGGGTACGCTCGGTCACGCTCACCAGCATGATGNNGATGCCGATGCCGCCGACCAGCAACGCCACGGCGGCGACCGCCGCCAGCAGCGTCGTGATCGTCCTCAGGCTGTCCTCCGAGGCGTTCGCGAGTTCGGTCAGGTTCCGGATTGAAAAGTCGTCGTCCTGCCCGGCCTTGATCCGGTGGCGGTCCCGAAGCAGGTTGGTGATCTGCACCTGCGCCCGCGCCGTCGCCGGCTCGGAGGTGGCGCCGACGTAGATCTGCCCGGAGATGAACTGCTGCAGGCCACCCTGGATCTTGGTCTGGAACGTCTTGAGCGGGATGAATGCCACGTCGTCGTAGTCCTGGCCCCAGGAACTCTGCCCTTTTGCTGTGAGCACTCCCTTGACCTCGAACGGGATATTCCTGATCCGCACGAGCTGGCCTACCGGGTTGGCGTTGGGACCGAAGAGCTTGTCCACCACCGTCTGCCCCAGGAAAACGACCTTGGTGCCGCCTTCGACGTCCGAGTCGCTCATCGCCGAGCCGATGGCGGTGGGCCAGTTGCGGATCGCGAAGTAGTCCACGGTCGTGCCGTAGACCCGAGTGCTCCAGTTTTGGTCCTCGGATTGGATTTGCGCACCGCTGCTGAGCTGCGCCGCCGCGTATTTGACGGTCGGCACCTCGCTCTGGATCGCCCGCAGGTCGTCCCAGGTCAGCGTCATCATGCTGCCGAAACCGCCGCGCTGGCCGCCGGTGCTCGTGCTGCCGGGGAGCACGATGAGCAGGTTGGAGCCCATCGAGGCGAACTGCGCTTCGACCTGCGCCTTGGCGCCCTCACCGATGGCGACCATTGCGATCACGGCGGACACCCCGATGATGATGCCGAGCGTCGTCAGGAACGACCGCATCTTGTTGCGCAGCAGTGCGCGGATTGCCACGCGCAGCGTCTGCAAGGGGTTCATCGCTCACACCTCACACGGCCGCCGCAATGGGAGCAGGCACGGCCCTCTGCGGCTCCTGCCGCTGATCCGACTGTACCTTGCCGTCACGCATCATCACGACCCTGCGGGCATACCTGGAGATGTCCGGCTCGTGCGTGACAAGCACCACGGTGATCCCAGACTCGCGCAGCTCCTGGAAGATGGCCATCACCTCGACGCTCGTGACGGAATCGAGGTTCCCGGTCGGCTCGTCGGCGAGGATCACCTTCGGATTCGACACCAGCGCGCGCGCGACCGCCACCCTCTGTTGCTGGCCGCCGGACATCTGGTTCGGGTGGTGATGGATGCGGTCGCCAAGGCCCATCCGCTGCAGCGCCGCGCGCGCGTGCTCGTGGCGCTCGCGGGTGTGCAGGCCAGCGTACAGCAAGGGCAGCTCGACGTTCTCGAGGGCCGATGTGCGGGCCAGAAGGTTGAAGTTCTGGAATACGAAGCCGAGGGTGCGGTTGCGCTTTTCCGCGAGAGCGTTGCGGTCAAGTCTCGAGACCTCTTCACCTGCGAGCAGGTAGCGTCCGCTCGTAGGGCGGTCGAGGCACCCGATGATGTTCATGAGCGTGGACTTCCCAGAGCCCGAGGCGCCCATGATCGCGACGAATTCGCCCTCCTCGATCGAGAGCGAGACGCCGCGCAGGGCGTGAACATCCACATCGCCCATGTGGTAGACCTTCGTAACGTCCTCGAGTACGAGCAGCGGTGACGAGTTGCTCATGATGACCTCAGAACCTCGGACGGGGGAAGCTGGCGGGCTGTTGTGCCGTCGAGCCGCCGACGGTCGCATCGGTGATCACAAGGTCGCCTTGGGATAGATCGCCCTCGACCACCTCGGTGAGCGATCCATCGGAAACGCCGCTTCGGATCGGCACGGACTCGGGTTTCGCGTTGCGCAGGACCCACACGGTCTTCCGGGTCGCATCCGCCCCGCTGGCCGACGGAGCCTTCCTCGCTCCACCCCCACCCGGCGTGGCCTCGGCATTGCCGCCGCTCCCTCGGGGGCCGGCGCCTGCGGCAGGGTTGATCTGGGCAAGTAGTTCCGTTGGCAGGCGGAAGCGCAACGCTGCGTTCGGCACCCGTAGCGCGTCGTCCTTCTGGGCCCAAACGAACGTGCAGTTGGCGGTCATCCCGGGCTTGAGCTTGAGGTCGGGGTTCTCCACGGCGATCACCCCGTCGTAGGTCACGACGTTTTGCACAGTCTGCGGCGAGTTGCGGACCTGTCGAACGGTGCCCGTGAACCTCTCGTTCGGATAGGCGTCCACGGTGAACGTGGCTTTCATCCCGGCCTGGAGCTTGCCGATGTCCGCCTCCGCCACGCTGGTGTCCACTTGCATCTGGCGGAGGTCTTCCGCGATGAGGAACAGGGTCGACGCCGTCATGCTGGAGACCACCGTCTGCCCGACGTCGACGTTGCGTGAGATGACCGTGCCGTTCGTCGGCGAGATGATGTCCGTGTACGCGAGGTTCACTTCGCTGGAGTGCAGCCCGGCCTTCGCCTGTTCGACGGAGCCCGCGGCGGCGTCGACCGCTGCCTTCGCGGCGTCGGCGTTGGACTGGGAGGTGTCGAGGTCGGCCTGGGCGATGAGCTTGCGCTCGGCGAGCGTCACGTTACGCTTGTACTGGCGGTCCGCATCGACCGCCTGGGCCTTCGCTTTGGCGAGGTTGCCCTCGGCTGCCACAAGGTTGGCTCGCGCNNCGGCCCGAAACCTGGCTGCCGACCTGGACGGTGACGATCGCCGACAGCGTGCCCGTGGCCGTCACCTTCGATACGATGCGGCCACGGTCGACCTTCGTCGTGACGTACTGGACCTGGCCGTTCGCCTTCGCCTGGCGGACCCGCCACAGGCCGAACCCGCCGATCACCACGACGACACCCAACACAATCCAGAACCACTTGCTCTTGAACATGGATCTCCTCTATGCGGCCGTCCGTCCGGACGGCGCCACGCGACCAAGGGAATCACCCGAACGGTTCCCGCCGAGAGTCGAGCTACGGGCGCGGGCCGATCCGCTCCTCATCAAACTACCATCGCGGTCGGCGACCCACGACCGGCCTGTGATTCCTCGAACTGATCCAGATTCGCAATCACCTTCCGCAGACCCGTCACCACGGCGTGTCGCTCGGCGGGCGTCAATGCGCCCTCGACCGCAGTCAGGATCGCTTCCTCCACAGGGAGTAGGGCGGCGGTAATCTCCGCGCCCGAGGGCGTCAGCATGAGGCGCGAGCGCCGCCGATCCGCACGGTCGGGCGACCGGCGCACCAGCCGCCGGCGCACCAGGGTGTTCACCACCCGGCAGGCCGTGGGCTCGTCCATATGGCGGCGGGCCGCCAGCTCGCGAAGCGAAACCCCATCGTTCCTCGCGATGACCACCAGGGTCCAGAACTGCTGCGGCGAGATGCCGTGGCCCTGCAAGAGGATGCTGGCGACCTGCTTGATCCGCCTCCGCACCGTCACCACGAGCAACCCGATCGGTTCCCGCTGTGGCAATTGATGCCTCCCAAATAATTGTTATACGAATTGTTCGCCTTGTCAAGCGATTCTCCATTCGCCACATTGCTGCAGACGGGGCCGATACCGAACGGGTTACACCCCCCGGCCGCCACCGAACAGGTCGAGCTGCAGGCGTGGGGAGTACCGGAACCCGTGTCGCAGGCAGAGACCGGCGACAAGCCTCTGCCGCGTCGCGACCTCCGCCGCGGACCTCCCTTCCGGCATCAGGAGTACCCGGTCGGGCGAAGCTGAGACCCGCTGCACCAGAGCCAGCACCTCGGGCAAGTCGTCCTCGTCCCTCACCACGAACTTCAGCTGATGCTCGCGATGGCGGCTCAGCAGGTTGAGCAGAGGCTTCGGGTCGGCGCGAAGGCTGCGGTGGTGCTTCACGAAGCGACCTCCCGGATCGGAGTTCTCGGTCTTGGGCGAGACCGAAAGGAGCGAGCAATCGAACTCGGGGTCAAGCGTGCCGGCCGTCTCCACCGTGATGTGGTGACCCGCACTGGCGAGATCCGCGGTCAGAGCTCGTAGCTCCCGCTGCAGGAGCGGCTCCCCGCCCGTGACCACGACGTGCCGGCAACCGGACGCCGCAGCCTCGGCGACCAGGTCCACGACACTACGGCGGCGGCCCTCGGGTTGCCATGAGGCGTACGGGGTGTCGCACCAGGCGCACCGGAGGTTGCAGCCGGAGGTCCGGATGAAGAAGGAAGGCACGCCGGCCAGCATCCCCTCGCCCTGGATCGATGTGAACGTCTCGGCGATGACCATGGCTACGCGGGCGGCTCCGCGCCGCTTGGGGTCTGGACGAGCAACCTGCGGCTCCAGAGCACCCCCATCACCGAGCAACCGAGCAGCACCGAGCCGCACGCCTGGTGCGCCGTGGTGAGGAGCACGTCCCAGGTTGGGCGAGGAACACCCTCGAGCCGAAACCGGACAGCGAAGAACGCGAGGATCCCCAGCGACACCTGCACCGCGGCCACCGTCATGATGAGGCGACCGAGGCGCGCCAGCAGCGGCTGCCCCTCGTACAGCCCCCAGAGACGCGAGCCGTGGAGCAACGCGAGCGCCAGGACGACGACGGCAAATGTGATGTGAACCAGAAGGCCCCGCGCCAGGTGGCGCTGGATCGCGCCCAGCACCAACTGGACCGCGACCGCCCCGACCAGCAGCAACCCGAACACGTGCTCCGAGCCGGCATGTGGCGTGGCGCGCGCAGGAGCGGCCGATGCCCACGCCGTGGACGTGAACACCGCGAGGGCGATCATCAGCGCGAAGAACGCAGGGCCGAGCACGCCGTGCACGATGGCGAGCGTGATCGAGGGTGCCATCGCTTCCGGCGAGGTGGACACCGTGAAGCGACCGGTGACCCGCAGGCCGCCCAGGATTCCCTGGACGATCACAGCAAGGACGGCAACCAGTGCGAGCCGCTTCACCCACTTGCGGCGCTCGACCCTGAACAGGTGCACCGCCAGCGCGACCGTGGTCAGGCCGACCAGGCTTCCGAACAGGCGGTGCGCGTGCTCGTAGTACACGCCTCCGGTCATGCGCGACAGAGGGTAGAGAAACATGTTGGTGCCGAAGGAATTCGGCCAGTCGACAACCGCCAGGCCGGCCTTGTTGCTGGTAACGAACCCGCCCACTAGGAGCTGGAGAAGCGTGGCGGCGGCCGCCACCCCTGCGAACACCCCGGTCCAGTTGACGGCCCGGGTGAGTCCTCTTCGCGTCGAGCTTCCCACCATGGCCCCGGCGGTCGCGGTCCCCGCGCCCAGCAGTAGAGACCCCGGCACCCACCAGAGCGCCGAGGGAACGACCTGGTTTGTCCGGCCTCCTCCCAGCAGGCTGCCCAGGATCAGGAGGTTGATGGCGGACGAAAGCAGTCCGGCCGTGAGCCCGCTGGTCCAGCCGCAGTCGCTCAGCCGACCCGCACCGAATCCACCGCCCACGAGACAGACGAGCAGGCCGAGCGCCAACAGCCAGCTCGGGACAAGCGCCGGCGGCATCCGGCACAGGTAACCAAGGAACCACATCGCGACGCTGGTTCCGAAGCCGAGGGCGAGGATCTCCCCACTCCGTGGAGCTGTCTTTGCCTGCGTCGCCATGCCGCACCTCCCTCCCGGCCGAGCCGGCCGTAGTATGAGGCAGCCCGTGCCGGGCTTCCAGCGGACCCGATCCGCCCGGCCCCCACTGGAGCCGTGGTCCTCGTGAAGGGAATGCTGCCCCCAGAAGATCGTTGTGGCACAGAGAACGGCGCCCGCCGCGCCTGCTGTGTCAGAATGATAGGGAATTCAACGCAGCAACGGCGCTGGGCGGGGTGGAGGCGGCGGGGTGTTCGAGGCGAGACTCAACATGAGCAATCTCCGGGCACGGCGCGCGTGGGCTGTCCTCCGCGCCTACCCGGAGCTGACCAAGATCCGCCTCGCCTCGCTCGTCGTGGCGACGACGGCGGTCGGGTTCGTCATGGCCGGCGCCACGCACACGCACCTGGCCCTACTGGTCCCGACGCTGCTCGGCACCACGCTCGCGGCCGCCGGGGCCATGGCGCTGAACCAGTTCCTCGAGGCCGCGAGAGACGCCCGCATGCGCCGGACGATGCACCGGCCAGTGCCGTCCGGAGTCATCACACCGCGCCACGCTCTCGTCTTCGGTCTCGTGGTTGTCGGCGCCGGTCTCGGGGTGCTCGCGGCGTTCGCAAACGTCCTCACGGCCGCCCTCGGCCTCACCGTCGTCCTCGTCTACACGCTCGTCTACACGCCGCTCAAGCCGCGGTCCCCGCTCTGCACGCTCGCCGGCGCGGTGTGCGGCGCGATCCCTCCCATGATGGGCTGGACGGCGACCGGGGCCGACCTCGGATTCGGCGCCTGGCTCCTCGCGGGCGCGCTGTTCCTGTGGCAGATCCCGCACTTCCTCGCACTCGCCTGGCTGTATCGCGACGATTACGCGCGCGGCGGGTTCAGGATGCTGCCCGTGGTGGACGCCTCGGGACGCGCGACCGGCCGGATGGCCGTGCTTTATTCGCTGGCGCTCCTCCCCGTCGGGATCCTCGCCGCGCTCGGGGGCATCACGGGGTGGAGGTTCGCCGCCGCCGCGCTCGCACTCGGCTGCGGCCTCGTGGCCCTGTCGTCGCTGCTCGCCATGCGCCGCACCGAAGCCGTCGCTCGCACGCTGTTCTACGCCACCCTCGCCTACCTTCCCCTGCTCCTCGCCACCATGGTCGCGGACCGCCTCGCGCCGCACGCGGGGCTCGGCGTCGCCCCGACCGCAACCCTCGCGGTCGCGCTGCTCGCTCCGGGCCGATGAGCGACCCTCGCCCGCTGCGGCCGGGTTTCCTGAAGAGCGGCGGATGGGTGGTCGCCGCCGTCGTCGCTGTCGCGACCGTCGCGTTCGCCTTCCACGCCCGGGACCTCGTCCGCCACCGCGCCCGCCCGGTCGGCGACGGGCGGCGCGTCGAGTCCTACGGTTTCGCGCTGACCCCGTGCCTCGTGCCGAGGGAGCTGATCGTCGCCTCGGGGATGGCCAAGGATGGCCTGAAGGCACTCGTCGATCCGGCGGTATGGACCACCGCGCAAGCCGACGCCGCCACCACGAAGCACTCGAAGTTCCTCGTCGCGGGCGACCGCGTGATCGGGCTCGAGGTGAACGGTCAAGCTTGCGCATACCCCCTGCGCATGCTGGTCTGGCACGAAGTGGTGAACGACGTCGTGGGTGGCGTCGCGGTCGCCGTCACGTACAACCCGATGTGCGACAGCGTGGTCGCGTTCCGCCGCGACGTCCGCGGCCAACGCCTCGCGCTCGGCGTCAGCGGCCTGCTGTACGACTCGAACCTGCTCATGTACGACCGCCAGCCCGGAGGCAGGGGCGAGAGCCTGTGGAGCCAGCTCCTCTTCCGCGCCGTTGCCGGCCCTTCCGCGGCCGACGGCCAGGCGCTTGACGTCCTCCCGATCTCCGTCGAGACGTGGGCCGACTGGCGGCGGGCTCATCCCGACACGACGGTTCTCGCCTCCGACCCCGAGATGGCCGAGAAGTACGCGAGCGATCCGTACACAAACTACTTCGGGTCGGATGAGCTGCGGTTCCCCGTCCGCCCACTCCCCTCGCCCGCCGCCTGGCCGCTGAAGACCCCCGTCGTGGCCATCGGCGGACCGGACCACTGGACCGCGTTCCCGTTCCCGATTCTGGCCGGCCGGGCAGGAGCCGCCGCGACTCCCGGCTCGGTCGACTGGCTCGCGGCGCGCGCCCTCACCGTGCGCCAGCCTGGGCCCACGGTCGCCGTCGCTGCGGCGCAGCTCCCGCCCGGCACCGCCGTCGTGTACGCCTCCTACTTCGCCTGGTATGCCACCCACCGCGACGACACCGTCTGGCCCAGCAGCGCCCACTGAGCAGGGGCCGCCCTTATCCGCCGACGCCGTTAGCGCGAGAATTGCCGCGTTTGTTCTGTCATCGCGAGCCCGCGCAGCGGGCGTGGCGATCTCGTCTTTTGGGGGAGACCATTTGGGTGCCCTGAAGTGGCCGATACTGCGGGCAGCAAGGCTGTGCTTCGCGAACCGCAATGACCACCGCAACGACTGCTCTCCAGCGTCAGCGCTGGTCGCCGTCGGGCCTGATTCGCGACAGGACAGGATGGAGCACTATGACGCCGGAGGGATCGACGGCTCGGACTCGACTCTCGGCAGGCAGCAGCTCGTAGAGTGCGGTTGCCGCAGAGATCGCCGCGGAAGGCGTGAGCCTCGCAAGGTGCTCGTCTTCCCATTGGGAAAACCGCTCCCAAGCGGCCTCGCGCGCGCGAATGGCCTCGGCAGTCAGCCCCGGATACTTCTTCATGGTCACGTCTCGGCCTCCCGTCTTGTTCATGGTACCGCCCGGAGAACCGAGGGCCGGGCTCAGGGAAGACGGGCGGAGGAGCGGAGGGGTTGAGGAGCAGAGACGCAAAGACCGTTCGAAGGTTCAAAGGTCCACCTCGGAAAAGGCAACCTCTCTGCGTCCCGCCCTCTCCCTTGCCTTCGTCTTGGTTTCTGAACATTCGGACTTTCAAACGTGTGAACCTTCGAACAGTCCTCTGCTCCTCTGCCCCTCCGCTCCTCTGCTCGCCTACTCCGGCACGAGGTCGCGCAGGACGACCTTCAGGCTGCGCTCCTTGCCGTCCCTCCGGATGGTTAGCTTGACCTTCGTGCCGACCGGCTCGGTGCGGAAGCGCTCGCGAACCACCGGCAGAGACAGCCGACCGGCAGGCGTCCCGCCGATCGCGGTGATCCGATCGCCCACCTTGAGGCCCGCAGCCTCCGCCGGCCCGCCCGCCACGACGTCGACCACTTCGAAGCCCTCGGAGTCGCGGTTGATCCACATCCCCGCCCGGTCGTAAGCGTCGGGTCGGGCGTAGTTCGCGTTGGGCTCGAAGATCAGCCGCTGACGACCGTAGTCGAACGTGACGTTGAACCTCTTGAGCACGCCGGCACCCACGTTGCCGGCCACGTACGGGTCGATGAACGCCCCCTTCTTCTGCTGCGAGAGGTCCACGAGCGGACCGGCGACCTCGAGCGTTCCCAGCCTGAGGGTCCTGGCGCGGGTCACCAGTCCGCGCGCCGGCCCGCCGACCCCCCACCCCGTCACCGCCGCCACTGTGGTGCCGTAGTGCTCCTTGAGGCCGTGCTGCTCTGCGAACGGCGCCAGAATCGAAACCGAGTCACGCGCGCCGGTGTCGATGTCGAACTTCCCGGCGATACCGTCGAGGGACCCCTCGACCTGTGGAATGTGCTCATTGAAGGTGAACGGAACGATCGTACCCGTTCCGTGGTAGTCGAAGGCGGAGGGAAGCGAAAGGGTCAGGAGTTTCTTCTCGTAGTCCACCGTGGCCACGAAGCGCTTGAACACCTCGTAACCGACCAGGCCGAGCTGCGGCACGCCCTCGACGGCACCGAACGGCCCGAGCGCAAACACCATGAAGACCTGGTTCGCGATCGTGGCATCGCCGATCTCGAGCTTCTCGACCTTGGTGACCCCGACGTCCTCGGACTTCTCGCCCACGCCCCGTCCCTCGAACGCGCCCTCGCTCGATAGGCCCAGCTCCTTGGCCAGCTCCGGCGTGACGATGTTGGCGCCCCCGGTGTCGCACATCAGGCGGTAGGGGCCCTTGCCGTTCAGCCTGACGTCCACGTAGATGTGGTTGTTGACCAGCTCGAACGGGACCGTCGTCGAGGTCTTGCCGCCGGCGAGCGCGAAGTCGGGCGGAGGCGGCGCCGGGAGCTTGAACGCGGAGTCCTCCACCGGCACGTTGAACTCGACGCTTTCGACCGTCGCCCGCTGGTCGTAGCGCGGGTCGCCGTTGGTGGACCGCTCCGCGAACGCCATCTTCACGCCGCCGACGGCCCGGTAGTCTGTCTGGAACGTCGTGCGCGTCTCGATCGCCGCCTTCTCGACGGTCCTGTCGACGAGCATCGTCGCCGCGTCGATCCACAGGTCGAACGGCCTGCCGCCCTTGGGCGTGATCCTCACGACGAAGAACTGCCGGCCGTTCTCCTCCTGCGTGCCCGCATCCTCGATCTGCGCCGGCCAGCGTTCCGGGTACCAGAACCCGTAGGCGCGCCGGTACGACTCGTTGACCGCACCGAGGCGGCCGTCGCCGCCCTCCTCCGCGCGCGACTGGCCGGAGGCGTCCTGCGACCACGCGACGGTACCGTCGTACCCCTCGGCCCCGCTCATCGGGCCGAGCTTGAAATGGTCCACGTAGCGGCCAAGGGTCACGTCGTCAAGAGCCTCGCCCGTACCGGTGAGCCCTCCGACGGAGATCGTCATCTTGCTCCGCGCCGTGCGGATCGCGTCCCAGGCCGCTCCACCGCTCGCTGCCTTGACCTTGGCCAGGATCTCGTTGAGGTCGCCGGCATGCACAACGCCGGCAAGCAGAAATATGAGCACTGCGCACACGGAATTCCGGGCCATGGGAACACCTCCACGTCATTCTACGCACCCGGTTCGCTTTGGGTTCAACGGGCAATGGGCGCTGAAGGATCGTGGTCAGTGGTTAGTGGTCCGGAAAGGCAAGCAAAGCGGAGGGGCAGAGGAGCCAGAGACCGTTCGCAGGTTCGGAAGTTCAGAAGTCAGGTACCCCCGGCATAGCCGAGGGCTTACTCCACAGCTTCGTTGGTGCCGATCAGCCAGATCGCGCGGCTCCACCTCGACGGCTACAAGTCCGGCATCGCGTTCGCGGCAGACCTCCCGATGGCGGAGGTCGTCCCGGAGGACGACCTGACATTCGAGTCTTTCCCCCGGTTGTGGGTCGGCCGAAAGCACACGTACGCCGAGGGCGTCGAGCGAGGGACCAACGGCTGCACGGTCCTCGTCGAAATTACACCACCGATTCAGAAAGCGAAATAGCCGCTCGCCCCCGGCACTTTCATCTGCCCACGGCCATGGCCTCCAAGCGGCTGGCGTTCGATTGGGGGGCGCAGGGCCACGACCCGGGGGTGATGAGGCTGGTATCCGGTCAGAGCGAGCTCCAGCGACTGCGTTCCGGCGATCGGGTTGTTCCGGTGTGGCGGGAGGGGCTCGAACCCCAGCGAGCGATAGCCGCCGATGGCGTCGCGCATCCAGGGCAGGGTGTTGACGCGCATGGCGTTGTAGCCGGACTCACGAGCGATCCAGGCAACCGCATCGACCAGCTGCCTTCCCAGGCCCTTGCCGCGGCAGGTGTGGCGCACGTGGAGGCGCTTCATTTCACACACACCCGCCTCGAGCGGCCGCATCGCCACGCAGCCGCACGGTTGCCCGTCGCAGAGCGCAACAAGGAGCGCACCTGTGGGCGAGACGTACTCCCCCGGCAGTTCGGCGACCTCATGGGCGAAGTCGCGGAGAGAAAGGTCGAAACCCAGCGAGGACGCACACTCCTTGAACAGCAGGCGGGCATCCGCTACCGCCTCGTTGCCTTCGCTGAGGCGGATGCCGTGACAGAGTTTGCCGGCTGCGCCGTTGCCCTTATCCGTCTCGTCCATGACCGCCTCCCGCACAGAGGTATCGGTCGCGGGTGGGCGCCGACCGGCGCCCGCCCGTGATCGATCCGTTTCGCCGGCTCGCTGGTGTCAGGACCGGCCGGGGTTGGACTGCCGCCACTGCTGCATCTCGGCCTTCAGCTGCTTGTACTGGGTGAGCTGGCTCGGCGTGAGAACCGCGAGGACGTTTGCCTCCGTCTGAAAGCCGCCGACGGCGAGCTGCTGCCGCAGGGGCGTCTGCTGGGCGATGTAGGCGTTGACCGCGGTCGCGTCGAACTGCGCCGGGTTGTACGCCGCCTCGAACGCCTGCTGGTTGGTCTTGAGCTGGGCGCGGGTCGGCGCGTTGGCGGTCCGCGCCGCCGAGAGGATGCCCTTGATCTGGGTGATCTGGTCGGTGGTGAGGCCGAGCTTGTCGGCGAGATGCAGGACGTTGCCTCCGCCCATGCCGAATGGCCCGGCTCCCATTCCCTCGTGCCCATGAGGACCGGCGGCCCAGATTGCCGCAGGAACCAGCACTGCGACGATGCCCAGAGTTGCGAGGATTGCGCGGTGTCTCTTCATTGTTGACCTCCCGTTTCTGTGCGGCGTCGTCAGATCGCCGCATCACCCTGTATGACGCGGCGGATCGGTTAAGAGTTGGCCACCTGAGGCAAAGGAATGCAAAGCCGAGGGTGAAGAACGTTGAAGCGGCGGCGGAGGGTATGGCCGGGCACGAAGGAGCAGGGAGCTCTCTTCGCCCTGCGGCTCAGCCGGATTCGCAACGAACTTGCCCGCTCCGGGTCTCGCGAGCGCGTGCGCCCAGCTATCCGCGGGCAAGGATGTGGACCTCGGAGGCGACCCGGTCGGTCTCGCTCCCGGTGTAGCAGATCATCACGTGCTGGCCCGGCCTGATTTCCGCGAAGGTCACGACGCAGCTCTCCTCCATGACCCGGCCGCCGTCATCCAGCATGAACGAGACCTCGTCGTTCTTCCCCTTGAGCTTGATGGTCCTGTTTCCCGTGTCGGCCGCCGAGACCCAGCCGCGGGCGGTGCGCGGCGTTTCCAGTGCTCCCGCCAGCGACGCGATGCCGACAACCCTGACAGGGTAGGCTGCGATCATGGCTCCCCTGGGCATGGCGTATCTCCTCATTGCCTCTCCAGGCCGCGGAGGTGGCGAGACTCGCTGCGTGTCTCCGGCTTCCTGAGGTAACTGATGACGAGGCTCAACAGGCAGAGCGTCAACGACTGACCGAGAATGGTGACCAGGTTGCCCTGCCGGGAGGCGATACCGACGGCCCAGCCGACCAGAGCGCGGACGGAGCTCTGCAGGGCGGTTGCGGCCTGCAACGCGGTCGACCAGAGAATTGCTGCAACAGCTCGAACAGCGTCCATGCGGCACCTCCGTATCCGGCCGGCGCCCACGGGCGCTGCGGTCACCTCATTAGACGGACTGTCCGCATGAAGTGTTGGCATCGAAGCGCAAAGGAACGCAAAGCTCCGGGTTAAGAAACCTCAAGCCGGGTTCCCCGGGCTCCAACCGGAGGTAGAGTAGACATGCTATGACGACGCCGAACGTGCTGATCATCGACGACGACACCGAGCTGTGCGAGCTCCTCGTGGAATACCTCGGCCGCGAAGGGTTCGCCGCCGAGGCGGTTCACGACGGCGAGACGGGCGCAGTCCGGGCGCTCGCCTCGGAGTGGGCGCTCGTCATCCTCGACGTCATGCTGCCGCGCCGCTCCGGCCTCGATGTCCTGCGGCACGTCCGCGCCACCTCCCCAGTGCCCGTGATCATGCTCACCGCCCGCGGTGACGAGGTCGACCGTGTGGTCGGGCTCGAGCTGGGGGCCGACGACTACCTTCCGAAGCCCTTCAGCCCACGGGAGCTGGTCGCGCGGATGCGCGCCGTGCTGCGGCGTGGACCGAACGTCCTGAGGGCCGCCGGCGACAGGGAACGAATGGTGCGCCTCGGCGACGTCGTGCTGGATACCGGCGCGCGCACGGTCCGGCGGGGCGGCGAGGACGTGCACCTGACCGGCGCCGAGTACGCGCTTCTCGAAGCGCTGGTGCGTGCCGCCGGCACCGTCGTCGGCCGCGAGGCGTTGTCCCGCGCCGTTCTCGGTCGACGTCCGGGGGCGTTCGACCGCAGCCTCGACGTGCACGCCTCCAGCCTCCGCCGCAAGCTCGGACCCCTCCCGGAAGGCGGCGAGCGGATCAAGGCAGTGCGCGGGAGCGGCTACTTCTACGTCGCGCCGCCGGAAACTCCCGAGACCGGTTCATGAAGCTCTCGTTCAGGATCTTCCTGTGGTTCTCGCTGGTGATGGCGGCGGTCGCAGCGGCGCTGTTGGTGTCGTCGCCGTGGCTGACGCGGACCCGACCTCGCCTGGAGCGCTGGCAGCAGGCCTCGGAGACCGCGCTCAACGGCTGGGCGACGGAGGTCGCAGCGGCCGTCGCGCAGCGCGGGCCCGACGTGATCGAGACGCTTCTCCGCAACCGAATCCACGAACCGCGGTTGCAGGTCTTCGTGCTTGACGGCGACGGCCGTGAGATCGGCGGGCGAGCCGTCCCCGACGAGGCCCGTGAGCTCGGAGAGCGGGCGCTCGCAAGCGGCGTGTCGGAGACTGAACGCCGTGCCACTCTCCATCTCGTGGCCCAGCCCGCGACCGCTCCGGACGGGCGGAAGCTCGCGGTCGTGGTTGCCCTGTCGCGGCCGCCCGGGTTGCTCGATCTCTTGGAGCCGCGCGTGCTCGCACCCCGCGTGGCCGTACTCATGCTGGCGCTCGGGCTGCTCGCGTTCGGCCTGGCCGCGCACCTCACGCGACCGCTCGAGGCGGTACGCCAGGCGACGCACAGGCTGACGAACGGCGATCTGGCAACGCGAGTCGGGCAGCCCGTGGTCGGCCGCCGCGACGAAATCGGCCAGCTCGCCAGGGACTTTGACGCCATGGCGGAGCGGCTCCAGGCGCTCGTCGGCGCGCAGCGCCGTCTGCTGGGCGACGTCTCGCACGAGCTGCGCTCGCCTCTCGCCCGCCTGCGCGTCGCCGCGGAGCTGCTGCGAGGGGGGGCCGGCGATAACGCGAGCGAAACGATCGACCGGATCGAGCGTGAGGTGTCGCGAGTCGACGAGCTTGTCGCTCAGCTCCTGACCCTCTCCCGTGTTGAGGCCGGGGTCGAGGTGGAACGCGCTCCGGTCGATCTCTCGGAGCTGCTCGAGGAGGTCGGCGCCGACGCCGCGCTCGAAGCGAAGGCGCGTGGCTGCGAGGTTCGGGTGGCTGCGCCTCCGGCGTCGGTCGTCGTGGGCTCCGCTCGCCTTCTCCGCAGCGCCGTCGACAACGTCGTCCGCAACGCGATCCACTACTCCGCGCCGGGAACCACGGTCGAACTCGAGCTCACCTTCGAAGGAACCGGCAACGATCGGCGAGCGCTGATTCGAATCAGCGACCACGGTCCCGGGGTCCCGGAATCGGCGCTCGAGCGTCTATTCGACCCGTTCTTCCGCGTCGAGGAGGCGCGGGAGCGCGGCGCCGGAGGTACCGGCCTCGGCCTCACGATCGCCGCCCGCGCCGTCAACCTCCACGGCGGCCGGATCACAGCCCGCAACGGCCCATCCGGCGGTCTCGTGGTCGAAATCGCCTTGCCGGCGTCCGAGTAGCCGCGACCTGTACCCACCAGCGCGTGAGACCGCTGATGTAAGGGTGACACAGCGGTCAGGGGTCCGGAACCACACGCAGAGGAGCAGAGGGGCTGAGGAGCTCAAGACCGTTCGAACGTTCACAGGTTCTCAGGTTCTCAGGTTCCACGAGGTTTACAGATAGGCTGCCGTCACGCGGCCCTCCGAGTGGCTGAGGGGCCTTGATCGCCGTCTTGCGGGGAGCCACAGTAGCCGACAGGCGGTGGCTACAAGTCAGCTAAATGCGTACCTGACACCTCTAACCCCAACCCCCGCGATCAACAGCTCACCAAGGTCGCTCGACGTCGCGAGGCTTCAACAGCGTTCCACAACGCTACGGTCGTTCGACTCTTCTCCTGGGTGGCCGGACATTGCGGACCTGGAAATCGACCTGGTTGCTGGGGGTCCCTTCCCAGTTGTTGACGATGAGGGGGCCCGAGGTGGCGCCGGGGGGCACGAGGGCGGTCACGAACTCGTTGGTCATGCTCACGGTGGTCGCCCGAACGCCGTTGAAGCTCACCCCGGACGCCCGCCTGTTCGTGCCGAAGTTGTTGCCCGTGATGGTGACCACATCCCCCGCGTAGCCCGACTGCGGGCTGCATCCCGTGATCGATGGAGTATCGGTCCCGACAAAGACGATGTAGGCGCTCTCGACGCACGACTTGACCCAGGCGTAGCTGATCCAGAGGTATCCGTGCATCTCGCCGTTCCAGTCCGGACCCATTGAGTTGATCATAAGGAAGCCGCCACGGTGGTCCGCGTCGGCCCCTGAGGGGTTGATGTTGTCGTCGTAGCCGCAGATGGTCACAAAGTGCCCGGCTGTTTGATTCGTGATCGGAGGGTCGTAGTACAAAGCCGGTGGGTTTCCGTGGCCATCATCCGGCCAGCCGGGAGGTCCTGCGGGTATGGCCGACATCAGCGAATAGCCGTCCGCAAGCCATGCCTTGGCCTCCTCGAGGTCATTCGTCGGCACGTAGGGTGGAACGTTCATATAGTGATCCCAGATGGCGGCGTAGTGTCTTATCCTGTACGGTTTCGCCGCTTCGAGTTGCGCGGGGGTGGGCTTGTCCCACTTCTCGTCGTAGGGCATCTCCGCCATGTCAGTGCAACCCTCGGTTCGGAGAGCGACGTAGATGGCCTGCGGGAGGGTGGCCCCGCCCTCGACGTAGAGGAAGGCAGGGCTGAACTGGTGCTCCGGTTTCGTCATGTCCCACTCCGGGTGCAGGAAGTGCTTAACGGACTGGGTGAGCTGATAGCAGCCCGCCCATGACCCACAGGCCTGCTGGCCCGGAAATGAAAGCCCCTGGAAGCCCACGGGGGGCATCTCGCTGCGCAGGTCCACCAACGAGGGCAGCGCCGTCCCAGCAAGGCTGGCTGGGGGAGCGACGGGCATTTTCTCCCGAATCCCCTGGGCTTCCTCGGGCGGATTCGACTCCCTGGTGAGGGGAATCCCGTCAGCACCGTTGGTTCCGAATCGGCCCGCGTTCCCGGCGCCGACTGGGAGCGTCGGGCCGTTCAGGGGAATGACCACAAGTAGGAGAGCTGCTACGACGATGGAAATGAGAGCGCTTCGACTCATTTCACGCCATCCCTTGCTCGGTCGCTGACGCACCTGCCCAAGTTGGGGAGTGAGAACAGCCCAGAGCCGCCGACGAGGAAAACCAGACTCTGTCTCCCCCACTTTTATGATGAGACCACTCGAGGAGGAAATCAAGGAAGGATCTCGTATTTGCAGAGGCCGCCCGGACTGACGGTGTTTCTCGCGGACCCGCGGGTGCCGTTCACCAACAACCGAGCGAGCACGGCGTGGCATGGTGTTTGGGCGGAAGGACGATTACGGCTCGCGATCCAGGCGCGGCGCTGAGGTCGCGGCGCTCTTCTACACACTCTTCGAGAGCCCGAAGTAGTGTTCAGCCGGCCGAGTAACGCTCTCAGCACGCTCATTCGGGCTTCGGCGCTTCTTCTTCGCCCACAACGATAGCCTCGCGCAGCGCTTCTTCGGGCGTGTCCCCAGGAGCCGAGCACGCCTCGCGGTCGGGGGTGTCGGCGATGAAACCCTCATCGTCCTCGCTGAAGAAGATGTTGATGCGGTAGTCCTTCATTCGTCGTCCCCCAGTTGCAGATTGTCGGGCTCCACGAGCCTGAGGAGCTGGCTGACTTGGCGCCTCTTCTTTGGAATTGGACAGCGTCCGCCGGGCCGTGCCTCACCGCGCGCCGAAGGTGTGCCACAGGGTCACCCGGCCATCGCCGTAGACCTTCGCGATGAACGGCCGGCGCTGGCGGGTCGCCATCCGGATGAGCGCCTTCTTCGCCCTGACAAGCGCCTCTACGATCGCCGGACCCGTGCTGCCCTTCCAGTGCAAAAGCACAAAGAGCCCGACCTCGAAATGCTGGACGGCTTCCTGCTCCCTCTGCCTATACCGAATCTTCTGGTCCTGGGTCACGACGAACCAGCCTCGCTTTCCGACTGCTTCGAGCCATACCTCATCCGGGGTGTCCGCGGTGAAGTGATCGTCCATCACCTCGACGAGGAAGCCGTTCTTGCGCAGCTCGGTCGGGACAGTCTTCCGCCCGAGGTTGCGGTCGAGGAAGAAAACGGGTTCAGGCCCGTCGCTCACGCAGCTTCAGGCAGCTCGAATCGGATTGCTTCGCTGACTTCGAGGGGCGAGCACCCGTAGTCGTCCGCCAGCTCGTCCATGGACTCGCCCGCCTTGAACCTCTCGGCGACCACGGCGGTCGAGATGCCCGGGCCTTCCAAAATCGGCAGGCCGAATCCGCGCCCGGGGTCGATCACCACAAGGCGCGGTGCGTCAAGTGAGAACCGCGAGACCGGGTACAGGCGGGCCGCCAGGCCTGCCTCGTCCCACTCGATCCGGCGCAGATACGCCTCGACCACTTCGCGCAGAGCGAGCTGCCCGCCCCGTGAGGCGTTGACGTCCTCGTTGACCTTGCGGACGAACAGATCGATCCCGTCGGTGTGAAACACCTGGTTGGCGAGCGGCCGCTTCACGTCAAGACGCCGGCGCACGTACTCCAGTGCGGGGCGTACGCGGTCGAGCCGGACCTCGTGCTCGCGCCGGATCGCCGACAGCACGTGGGCCTCGACGAGGTTGGTAAAGGAAAGCTGCAGAGGATTGCTGCGCGCGGGCGCGATCAACGCGCGGAACCACGCGTCGCCCCGGGCGGTCGGATACGAACGCCCGCGAACCCAGGACCGCAGCGTCGCGACGGGCAGACGGAGATACCGGGCCACCTCTGCCAGCCCGTAATTGGGGACATCCCGCGCATCAATCCGTGAACCCCGCGCCACCGTGCCCGCCTTTCACCTATCAGTATCGCCCTCTGCCGGGCTCAACGCAATTCAGCCGGCGCGTTCGAGGTTGAGGGCGAGGAGGGATTCGAGGAGGTGGTCGTCACTCATTGCTGGGCCCCAGCCGTAGGCGGCGAAGACGGCGGCGTCGAGCTTCTCGTGGGCGAGGGCGAGCCAGGTGGGACGTTCGTTGTACAGGTTGGTCAGGGTGCGAGCTTTGAGCTTGGCGGCGCACTCGGCGTCCTTGGGTACGGTCCGCGGGTAGCGCACGGTGCCGATGCCGCGGTCGTCAGAATCGTGGAGGTAGCGCGCCCATGGGCCGTCGGCCGAACCGGGGAACTCGAGTACCTCCTCGCGCGTCCACTCGGGCGGGTTGAGCCAGTTGGAGCGAAGCCGTTCCAACTCCTTCGCGGCCTCGGCGATGGCCTCGACGCGGGCGTCGCCTGCGGGCTCTTGTCGGGGTGACCATGGGAACGGAAAGGTCTCGAAACAGGTGGTGGGGGTGTAGCGGAAACCCGACTCGCGCTCGCG
>PMLC01000022.1 GCA_003158745.1 Acidobacteriota bacterium | reverse complement strand
CAGTTTTCCACCGCCGCTTTCAGAGCAGGGTGACCTTCTCGTTTCCGACATTGACATTGCCCTGAATGTGCCCTTTCAGCTGGGGCTCGCATCCGCCCAGTGAGAGGATCATTGCAAATGTCAGGAGCTCGCGCGTTCGTATGTCGAGTCCCATTCTGGTGTAATAGTCGCCGAAGCAACTGCCGGAGAGATACCTGTTGAAGTGCATCTGGTTCTCCGGCGCCTCGTTGTTCATGTGGTCGATCATCTCGCCGAAGATCGCCTTCTGCAGCGCCAGTCCTTTCTCCAGGCGTGTTGCGGGAGAAGTCGTGGACTGCCCCTCCAGCGGGAGCTTCACACCGCTGCTCTCCAGTATCTCGTTCGTGGCGTGGATGAAGTCGAAGACGCTCGCGATGCCACAGTACCGCACGGCTTGATAGACGATCTCCTTGACCTCGACGGGCGTGACGCCGACGCTCAACGCTCCGCGCAGCATCACCTTGTATTCGCTGAGCGTCTGCATCGCAATCAGGGCCGCCAGAATGACCATCAGGCGGGTTCTGTCGTCGAGGTTTCCATAGGAAAGCACCTCGTCGAAGGCGAAGTTGTCGAAGACCTCGATGAACTCGGGATCGGTGATCTTTAGGGTGGAAACGTGGTTCGGGAAGAGCTTCTCGTGGTTTCTGCGCACGGTTTCCGAGATACTCATGCGTCCTTCTTTCCCCTTGTCAGTCCAAGAGTCCCCTCGCTCCTCGGAGTGCGTCACTCGATCACACCCAGTTCCCGAAGCCAGGCCGAGATCTCGTTCCCCGCTCTCTGTACGCTCCCGCCTCGAATCGCGAGGCCCTTCAGGATCGTGGCTTTGGGGCAGAGTTTTTTGATTTCGCTCTCGCTATGGCCTATCCCGCTCCCTTCATGCGTACAGAACGGAATGATGGTCTTGCCCGAGAAGTCATACGCCTCCAGGAAGGTGAACACCGCCATGGGCATCGTGCTCCACCAGTTGGGGTAGCCGAGGAAGATCACGGTGTAGTCGGCCATCTTGTCCACACGGCCGGCAAGTTCGGGCCTGGCTTTCTGACGCAGCTCCTGCCGCGCCACGTCCGTCGTCTCCTCGAAGTCCGAGGGATAGGCCTTGAGGGTGTCGATCCTGAAAACATCGCTGCCCGTCAGCTTCTGGATCATCTGTGCGGCTGCTTCGGTGTTTCCGATGGGCAGGTTCACGATCCTGCTACCGACGTAGTTGTTCCCCTTGCGGGAGAAGAAGGCGATCAGACTCTTGGTTGTTGCCACCATCTCATCCACCCTTTCATGCTCCAGCCGACAAGGTCGGCATGCTGTCGAACGTGACCTCGCCGAAACCAAGCCGCCCATGCAGCGCGCAGCGGTGCGCTCGACTCTATCCTTCGACGAAGCCGCCCTGGAGCACGTGCTCACGCAGCGTCGGAATGTCCTTGGTGGGTGGGCTCCCGAAGAAGCGGCCGTATTCTCTGCTGAATTGTGAGGCGCTCAGATACCCCACCTGTCGGCTTGCGGTGCCTGCGTCCATCATCGCAGACAGCATCAGACGTCTCGCCTCCTGGAGACGCAGCACTTTCTGGTACTGCAGGGGGCTCATCGAGGTGCCGGCCTTGAAGTGCTGGTGGAACGACGAGGCACTCATGTGCGCCAGCTCGGCCAGGTCTTCGACCTTCATCGGTTGCGAGAAGTTGGCGCGCAACCAGGACACGGCTGTCGCGATCCCGTGCACACTGGACTCCGCGACGCCGATCTGGGCCACCCGGGCGCCGATCGGGCTGAGGAGCAAACGGATCAGGATCTCGTCGACCACGAGAGGCGCGAGCAGTTCAGCCCCGGACTGGCCAATCAGCTCGACCAACCTCGTGGCTGCTGCGACGATGCTCGTGTCGACCCGGCCGACGGACACGCCGGACCTCTCATGGACTCGAGGCAGGCCGTGCGGATACGCCTTCAGGACCAGCTCGGCGACCTTGTGCCGGTCGAGATCCAACTTGAAGCAGAGGAAGGGCTCGGAGTGGCTGGCTTGCGTGACCTGAGCAGTCACCGGCAGATCGACGGAGAAAGCGATCATGTGCGACGTGTCGTACTCATAGACCTCGCGCCCCACCATCAATCGCTTCGCGCCCTGCGCGACGACGCACAGGGCGGGTTGTTGCATGCCGTGCACCAGCTCCATGCTCGCCCGTGAGCGGCGGATTGCGTGCACACCGGGGATGCGGAGCTCGAAACTGCCGTCGTGCGGCGCGTACGCCTTGATCAGCGTGGCCAACCTGGCCACGTTCGGCGCGCCCGGCGCCACGGCGGCGCCCGGTGCACCCGAGTTGGTATCGGACGGTTTCACGGTCACATCCCTCCCGGGCGAAGCCCTCTCAGTTTATAGCTCCTGGCGCGTGGGCCGGAACAGGATCTCATTCACGTCGACTTCCTCCGGCTGGCTCATGGCGAAGGCGACTGCCCGCGCGAACGAGTCGGCCGGGATTGCCATTTCTTCGTACATCCTGTGGATGTTCTCGGCAACGTCCGGCTCGGTCACGCTGTTCGGCAGTTCCGTCGCGACGGCGAGCGCCTTGCCGCCATCTCGAGTCAGCTCGTCTGCCAGCGACCGAATTCGATCGATGCGCCGAGCACCCAGCACGACGGTCGCGCCCTGCGCGGAAAGCAGCCGGGCCGTCGCCTCACCCAGTCCGCTGCTCGCGCCCGTGATGACGATGACCTTTCCTGCGAGGTTGTTGCCCATGATGTCGATTCCCGAGTGCCGTCGCGGCCGGTCAGAGACCGGTCCTCTCTTCCAGGGCTTCGGGGTATCGAGCCCCTTGCACGGTGATCTTCGAGGCCGCGCTGTCGATTTCGCGCTGATCGTCGGACGTCAGTTCGACGGTTGCCGCGCCGAGGTTCTCGTCCAGGCGCGCGAGCTTCGTCGTGCCGGGGATCGGGACGATCCACGGCTTCTGGGCTAGAAGCCAGGCGAGGGCGATCTGGGCCGGCGTCGCCTTCTTCCGCTTCCCGATCGCCGCGAGCAGATCGACAACGACCTGGTTCGCCTTCCGAGCCTCCGGCGTGAAGCGGGGAACGATGTTGCGNNAAGTCGGTCTTGTCGAACGTTGTGCTCTCGTTGATCTTCCCCGTGAGAAACCCCTTGCCGAGTGGGCTGAAGGGAACAAGCCCGATGCCGAGCTCGTCGAGGGTCGGCAGCAGCTCCTCTTCGGGGCGCCGCCACCACAGGGAATACTCGCTCTCGACCGCGGTGACCGGCTGGACGGCGTGGGCCCGGCGGATCGTCTTGACTCCCGGCTCGGAAAGGCCGAAGTGCTTCACCTTGCCCGCCCGGATCAGGTCTTTCACCGTCCCCGCCACGTCCTCGATCGGCACGTCGGGGTCGACGCGGTGCTGATAGTAGAGGTCGATGGCCTCGACTCTGAGTCGCTTCAGCGAGCCCTCGACGCTCTGCCGGATGCGCTCGGGCCGGCTATCCTGGACCTGCTGACCGCTGGAATCGAGCTTGATCCCGAACTTGGTGGCTATCACGACTCGGTTACGGTACGGAGCGAGAGCCTCACCTACGAGCTCTTCGTTCGTGTACGGACCGTACAGTTCGGCGGTATCGAAGAGGGTGACGCCGCGTTCGACCGCCTTGCCGATGAGAGCGATCATCTCCTTCTTGTCCGCCGGCGGACCGTAAGCCATGCTCATTCCCATGCAGCCGAGGCCGATGGCCGAGACTTCCAAACCGCTGTTTCCGAGTTTGCGCTTTTGCATGCTTCCTCCTTTGTCTCTAGGTCCTCAGATCGCAATAACCTCATACTGATCGTTGCCCATCTTCATCTCTCTCATGTACGAGAGCTGGCGCAGGCCCTTGCGGGATTCGATGCGTTCCTTGAGGTCGTGGAGCTCCGCTTCGGGCAACCTGTACACCATGTCGATCGAGGCCTGGTCCACGGCCAGGATATCGGTAGAGGCCAGGATGCCCAGATCGCGCGCCTTTACCGGAGCGGCGCTGACGCCGGCGCAGTCGCAATCCACCGACATGTTGCGCAGCACGTTGATGAAGACGATCCGCCGGCTGAAGTGATCGATCGTGGCCTTCGCCGACTCCACCATGTTCTCCATGAAGGGCTCGCCGTTCAGCCAGTGACTGTAGTCCTCGTTGTCGGGGGCGGCGTGGACCATCTTTTTGCCGATGGCCCCGTCCGCGCAGCCGATGGCGATGTTCTTCAGCGACCCTCCGAAGCCGCCCATGGCGTGTCCCTTGAAGTGAGTTAGCACCACCATCGAGTCGTAGGTCAGCATGTGCTTGCCGACCGACATCTCGGAGAAGTGCTTCCCGCCCCTAACGGGGATCATCACGGCGCCGTCCTCGTCCATGATGTCCACCGGGCAGAAGTCCCAGCCGTTGACCTTGATGGTCTCGCGATGATCTGCCGTGGTGTATCTCTTGCCCTTGTACAGGGTGTTGGTCTCCACCAGGTTGCTGCTGGGAATGTGCTGCTGCAGGGCTTTCACCATGTCCCGGGGCAGAATGTTGGGTCCGTGAGGCTCGCCGGTGTGCAACTTGATGGCCACTCGGCCTGTGATGCCCTTACTGATTCTGGAATAGATCCTCAGCAATCCGCCAGCACTGATGTCCCTCGTAAAGTACACCTGGGACTTCCCCGGTCCCGCCGCGACAGCGCTGCCCGTTCCTTGAAGACCGGCCGCGGCGACGGTCCCCAGTGCGACGGCGCCTGTCTTGAGGAAACTTCTGCGTGAACTATGGCTCTCCATGGTGCTCCTCCATTCGACCAGACGGTGCCTCCCAGGTGTGACATCATCTGCAGTATTGCTCGTCGCTCACCTTCTCCATCCAGTCGGCGCCCTTACCCTCGAGTTCCTCCACGATGGCGATGTGCGTCATGGCGATGGTCGCCGTGGCGCCATGCCAGTGCTTCTCGCCGGGTGGGATCCAGACCACGTCGCCCGGCCGAATCTCTTGCACCGGGTCGCCCCATCGCTGTACCCAGCCGCAGCCAGCCGTCACGATCAGGGTCTGACCCAACGGATGGGTGTGCCACGCCGTTCGGGCGCCCGGCTCGAACGTGACGCTGGCTCCAAGTCCGCGCGCCGGAGGAGGCGCCTGAAACAACGGGTCGACACGCACGGCGCCGGTGAAGTACTCGGCCGGGCCCTTGCCGGATGGTTGTGAACCAACTCTCTTGATCTCCACGTTAGACCCCTTTCGTTCAGGTGACGATACGGTGGTTTCGGCGCGTAGATGCGCAGGGAAACCAAACGCGGCGGCCAACCCTAGCCCCGTGACGAGGAATTTGCGGCGATCTGGCATGACAGGACCGTCATCTCGCTGCTGGTCCCTTGCTTGTCTCGAGTCGCTTCTGTTGATGTCCATGGATCCTCCTTCAGCGACCAGTCAGCTTCACCAGCTTCTTCCGGCTGCGCGAGTAGCTGAACGCCACCTCGTGCCCGGCGCTCGCGAATAGCCTCCCGAGCTTGCCCCCCATCAAACCCGAACCGAGTACCCCGATTCGCAAGCTGCGCCTCCGTCAAGCTGCGTGCCGACCTGGTGGCAAATCCTGGCTGCTCAGGCCGGCCTCCACTTGCCCGTCACGACCGCCGACGTCGGGTGCGTGCAAATGCAATATAGGGATCGGGGCAGGAAGATGCTTGCCTAAACCTACGAGTATCTGACCCGATCGGTTCGGTCGTTCAGTCTCGCGCGACGTGCTCTCTCCGGAGGTATCGTGCCCGAGTGAATCGTCTCTCCAGAACGGGTCGCAACTGAGACATTCCTCCATGGCTCTATCTGAATTGTCCGCGTTGGCAGGCGACTGGCCGCTCGTGCCCGTGATGGTCCTGAGCATGCCAGCGAACGCCACTTCCAAGGAACCTCACTATTCCAGGGCAACAGTGAGAGATGCGAGGTCGTCTGTATCGGACTTGCGAGCCCCCGCAACCAAACGATATTCGACCTCTTCCTTGGCGAGGAGGTCTTTCAAATTCAGCCCGATTCGAACCTCAACCGGCTGGCTCACTCCGAACTGCGGGTGCGCCGTGGCTATCTCCTCCACCGAGAGTCCGTGCTTGGCGGCGTGCTGTGGCCGTCAGCTTCTTGATCGAGAGGCCGCACAGAGGGCAGCGAGTCCCTTGCCTATGTTCCTTTGTGGTTGACAGCGGATGGAAGAGGATGCGGTTGACCATTGCGGCGAGAAACTCGCGGGCCATTTCGAGGTCGGTTTCCAAGACCTTGTCAAGATTCTCAAGGGCGTCCTCGAACCGTGAGACCTTGTTGCGAAGGTCATCCAACCCGTCCTCGCTACTTCCTGGGGCAGCGACCTCGCCCCGCGGAGATCCGCGAGTGGACCGATCGGGAGGTGGCAAGCGCGGGGCGATGGAGTCGAGTCTGGAGTGTGATGGAACGCCTTCGGGCGCCGCTCTTCTTCCGATCCTCGCCACGAGGCCCGAGGATAGACACGCCCCCATGCTACGATCCCTCGGCGCCGGACGAACCGGAGCCACGGACGCCTCACCCAAGGGGTCTCGATGGACACCAACCTGCAATTCGACGGCGGCGCAGTCATCTACCTCGATAACGCCGCCACCACCTTCCCGAAGCCGAAAGAGGTGCTGGACCAGACGCTCGAGGCGTACAGCCGGTACGGCGTGAACCCGGGCCGCTCCGGCTACGACCTCTGCCTGATGGCGGGCGAGCTCGTCGCAGACACCCGCAAGGCGCTGACGCGGTTCTTCGGCGGCTCCGACCCGAACCGTTTGGTGTTCGCCTCGAACGCAACCGACGCGCTCAATCTCTTGATCCAGGGAGTGCTGGGCGAGGGCGACCACGCGGTCTCGACGACGATCGAGCACAACTCCGTGATCCGTCCCTTGAACCACATGGCGCGGGACCGCGGGGTCGAGGTGGACTTCGTGCCGGTCGGGGCCGGCGGCCGGGTGGACCCGCGGGCGATCGCGAAGCGGCTGCGGCCCAATACCCGGCTGGTCGTCGTCAACCACGGTTCGAACGTGATCGGCACGATCCAGCCGGTGGGCGAGATCGGGAGGCTGTGCCGTGCCCGCGGCGTGACCTTCGCGGTCGACACCGCCCAGACCGCGGGCGTCGTGCCGATCGACATGCAGGCCATGTGCATCGACGTCGTCGCGTTCACCGGGCACAAATCGCTTCTCGCGCCGACGGGTATCGGCGGCCTGTGCGTCGGGGAAGCGGTCGACATCCGGCCTACGCGGTTCGGCGGGACCGGCGTCAACTCCGTGGCCCCCTACCACCTGGAGGAGTATCCGTACCGCCTCGAGGCCGGCACCGGCAACGTGCTCGGAATCGCTGGACTGCACTTCGGGCAAGCGTACATCGCGAAGCGTGGCCTCGACGCGATCTACCGGCACGAGATGACGCTCTTTTCCCACCTCCAGGAGGGTCTGGCGGCTATCGACGGCGTGACCTTGCACGGAACAACCGACCTCGCGGAACGTCTTCCGGTCCTGTCGTTCACCGTGGCCGGGCGGGATCCGGCCGATGTCGGCACGCTCCTCGACGTCGAGTACAACATCGCCGCACGTACGGGCCTGCAGTGCGCTCCTCTCATCCATCGGCAGATGGGGACCGAAGCCCGCGGCACGGTCCGGTTGTCCGTCGGCCCACTGAACACCCCGAGCGACATCGAGGCCGCGATCACCGCGGTGGCGGAGATCGCTGCCGAAGCCAGAAAGTAACAAGCCGAGAAGTTCGCCTCCGGCCACGACCGAGTGGCACCGTTCCGTGGCCCGCGGCTCGCGACGGTATTGATCCGCCTCTTCGGTCACAGCCGCCGGAGTCTCGGGCCGCAGTGAACCGGGGCGAGCAAGGCCCGAGTTGCGCCGCGCCCGAGGGGCACGAGCAAACCTGCCCGGAGGACAATCGAACCAAAGCCCCCTCGGCGCTCGCACGGCAGAATCCTGTACCGCCGTGCAAGGAACCCGAATGGGATCGGAGGAGACTGAAGCGTCAGGGTGCGGGTTTTGCGGGAAGGACGAGGGCGTCGGCAACGATCTCGGCGAGCGTCCTCACTTCGACGCCGAGCTTGTAGGCACGGTTCAGCTCCATGAGCTGGTCGATGCAGTTGTGGCAGGGCGACGCGACTACCTTGGCGCCCGTCGCTCGAATCTGGTCGGCCTTGATCCGGCCGGCTTCGATCCGCCTTGCAGTGTGCTCGGAGGCGGCCAATATCCCGCCGCCGCCACCGCAACAGTAGTTGTCCTCGCGGTTTGGTGTCATCTCAACAAAGTCCTTCGCCGCCGCCCGGAGGAGAACGCGCTGCTCCTCGATTACGCCGCCGTTCCGGACGAGGTTGCAAGGATCGTGGAGTGTGACGCGCTCGGGGTTCTTGCCGGGGTCGAGTCGGAGGCGGCCGCCGGCCAGGTAGTCCGCCATCACCTCGACGAAGCTCCTGACCCTAAATGGGAAGGGCCGCCCGAGCCACTCCGGAGCTTCCCACCGGAGCGTCCGGTACCCATGGCCGCACTCGGCCACCACCAGCTCTTCGACTCCGAGCTCCTCGGCCCGCGCCACGAGGCGGCCGGCGATCGCGCGAGCGGCGCCGGCGTCGGCGGCGAAATACCCGTAGTTCGTGATGTCGAAATCGGACGAAGTCAGCGTCCAGTCCTCGCCGGCGACGTGGAAGATCATCGCGGCGGCCGAGAGCGACAGCGGGAAGAACTTCACCTCTCGGGGGTTGACCGCGTAGAGAACGCGCGCCCCCCGGCGGTCAACCGGCATCGCCGCAGCGGGGTCGCCGAGCGTGTCCTGCAAGTCCTGCTCGAGCCAGGTTACTGTCTCGAGAACGTCCTCCCGGCTGATCCCCATGTTGTTTCCGGTCGCGAGCGCAAGATCGACATTTGCGCGGATGCCATTGGGAACCATTCCTGCGGCGCCGAGTACAGTGCGGGCGAAGCGGATGATCGTCGAGGGGTCGAGCCCAACACTGCAGTTGAGGGCGCAGCGACCGCAGAGCGTGCAACGTCCGAAAGCAGCGACCGCGAGCGCGTTCAGCCCTTCCTGGTCGAGGGTCTGCGCACCAACGAAACCGGGCGCCAGGCGTCCGAGCAGCGTGTGGTGCCGACGGAAGAAACGGGCGATCCGCTCGACCTTATGCGCTGGCATCGACTCTGCTTCGCCGTCCGCGAGGTATACGTGGCAGGTGTCGGCGCAAAGGCCGCACCGCACGCACGAGTTGAGGAACGCCGTGGTTCGGGCGTCGAGCCGATCGCGCAGCACCTCGAGGGCACGCTGCACGGCGGCCGTGCCGGGCGGTCGGTCAGCCACGGCCCGTTCCGCTGGGGTGTGAGGCCGGCCGTACGCCCCGCCGCCCGAGAGTGGCGCCGAGAACCCGCCGGCTCGTGAGCAGGAACAGCATGTGTCTCAGCTTGCCGAGCGGTGCGTAGAGGAGCAGCACGGCGCCGACGATCTGGAACACCGGCAGCGCGCCCGAGCTCATCGCCGTCGCGAAGGCCGCTGCCAGCGTGAGGTCCACCAGGCCATTCGCGAAAAAATCCTCGGGCACGCTGATCGCCCGCAAGCGCGGATCGGCGCAACGCTTGAGCAGTAGGGCGGTGCCGGCCATGAGACCCACCGCGATGAGCGCGGCTGTGGCCGCATTCACCACCGGCGGAAGGGGAGTGCCGAACAGACTGTGCACTAACCTGACGAGCGCGGTGAAAACCGCAACGTGGTACGCGATGCCGGCCGCGTAGCTGGGGAGGTGACGCGACGCGCTCTCCTTTGCCCACGGGGCGAACGCGACTGTGAACGCGTACAGGACCCCGACCGCGGCACTCCCGCGGGCCGGTGCCAGGGGCGCCGGCGTCGAACCCGTCCGGAGGCGGAGCACGACGAACGCGGCGACCGACGTGAACATCGCCGCGAGCAGGACGAGCGCCGTCGGACTCACCTAGTGGCCCCCCGATGGCCCGCGCACGTCGCACCCTGCGGCGAGGGCCGAGTGCCGAACGCGTCCAGAGGCGTGTTCAGACGCAACCCTCCGGCTTCGGCAGCCCTGCCACCCTGCACGCCCCCTTGGCGGGCCCGGAGGGGAACAGCTTGAAAATGGTGCGGAGGTTGAGGCCCGTGCGCTGGCAGAGCAGGCGGACCATCGGTGCGTTGCCGTGCTCGAGGTAGTGCTCCCGGATGATCCGCACTACCGCCCAGTGCTCGGGCGTCATCTCCGTCACGCCCTCCGTGGTCGCGAAAAGCCTCGCGACCTCGTCGTCCCAAACCTCGGGCCGCTGGAGAAAGCCCTCCTCGTCCACAGCGAACGTGCGACCCGCGATGGTGATATCCGACATCAGAGCCCTCCGCCGACACGAGCGGCGCGGCAAGGGTAGACAGCGCGCGCTCTCATTTCAACACCGAGCAAGAGCGGGGCAAGCGACGAGACTAGCGACGGGCCGAGGGTTTCCTGAGGTGGGCGATGGCGACGCTCAAGAGGAGGAGTGTCAGCGACTGACTGAGGATGGCGACCAATTCCACCTGCCTGGAGGCGATTCCGACGGTCCAGCCGATCACTGCGCGGAGCGATCTCCGCAGGGCGGTTGCGGCCGCAACCGCAATCGACCCAAGAGCCAATGCGGCGGCGCGGAGAGCGTCCATGCGGCACCTCCGTGGCCCGCCGGTGCCCGAAGGCGCCGCGGCCACCTCCTGAGAGGGACCGCCAACTTGAATCGTTGGCATCGAATAACAAAGGAACGCGAAGTTCCGGGTTAAACTGATCTTCGACACTTCAATTTGTGAAGTATTTCATGTTGCATGAGTTGTGAGACGTGATCGTAACGTTGGCACTACATTCTGCGGGTTGGGTCGAGGGCTCCTCGGGAGCGGTGGATCAGCGTCGCCCAGGTGCGTCACCGTGGCCGGTGGCCTGACGCCGGCCGCGACGAACGCCTGGTGGGCCTGACCCTGGTGCTCCGTGCGAAGCCTGTAGGGCTCGCCATCGAGGGTCATGTCGACCGCCGAAAGCTGACGGAGATCCCGCATCAGGTCCGGCCACGAAACCTGCGAGCCCCACTCGTCGAGCCGACGCTGGAGATCCACCTCGAGCCGGAGCGCGAGGAACCACGCGACGATGTGCCCGACGATCGAATCGTCGTTCTGGTGGTAGATCGGCCGCACTTCCAGCGTGGACTTGGTCTCGCGAAAGGCTCGCTCTACCCGCCAGAGGCTCTTGTAGGCGAGGGCCACCTCGTCGGCTGGGAGGTCCGTGTTGGTCGCAAGGACGAACTTCCCGTCGAGGCGGGCATCCGCTTCAACGGCCCTCAGGTTGATCCTCACGCTGCCCTTGGCCACGCTCACGAAGCGGGCGAAGCCCTTGTTGCCGATTACCGACTTCGGGCCGTGCTGCTTCAGGGTGGCTTCGAGCTTTGCCACGATCGCCTCTCGTGCAGAGGCGTCCTTGACCTGCTCGTGAAGGTTGCGGCAGACGATGTACCGCTTCCCTGTGACCATGACCTCCTTGACCCCGAGGTTGTCAGCCACGCTCTGGTAGCGACCCACCCGCGCCAGCACGGCCTCGGAGACCTCCTTCTGCCGCCGCATGCGGGTGCCGAGGATGAAGTCGAACGGCGCCTCCGCAGAGTTGGTGAGCAGCTCGATGTTCTTGGCGGAGATCATCCCCCGGTCCGCCACGACGATCACTCGCCGGATCTTCAGTCGGGTCCGCAGCCGCGTGATCATCGCCGCGTGGGCGTTGGCATCCGCCGTGTTGCCCGGCAGGATGTCCCAGGCGACGGGAAAGCCGGTGCGGTCGACCGCGACGCACAGCACCACCTGCGGCTGGTCCGGCCTTCTGTCTCGAGAGTGCCCCCGACGCACCAGTGGGCTCTCCTCGTCCCGCCAGAGAAACGTGCTGGTCGTGTCGATGAACACCAGCTCGCGATCCCGGACGTAAAGCTCCCGCTCCAGCTCCTCTCGCACCTCGGCGAGGAAGCCCACGGTGCGGTAGAGGTGCTGGAGCTGGATACCCTCGAAGCCCGGCGCCTCGACGGTCGACAGCCACTGCGATCCCGCGAGGTCGCTGCCCGCCTCGCACAGGCGCTGCAAGGCAAGGGCAAACGCGGTCCGCTCGAGGTCGAGCTCGAAGCGGCGGTCGCCGGCGAGGCGAGCCAGAATCTCTGGGAGTCCTTGACGCTGCCACAGTCGACCGAAGACAAGCGATAGCCCCCAGGATCTCGCAGCCTGAGCAGCGACACTTTCGCTGCGCACCCGCTCCACGACCTGCAAACGTTGGCTGAACGAGGCGAGGGAGGCCAGCAGGTTATCCAGTGTACCGTCCGCGATGATCTCGTCCTTGCGGCCCAGCGTCGCAATGACGTGCCGGCGGACTGTGGGTACCGCGGCGGCAGGATTCGACGATCTGGAGGTACTCGTAGGTGTACCCGTCTCGGACGCCACGTTTCACGCGGGCGAAAAGACAAACAACCTAAAACCAAGGGACGGCATCGTCAACCCACTGTTTGGCACTAGATTTCAAACGAAACTCGTCCCCGTGACTCGGCACTCATGACTGCTCAGTACCCGGTCATCCGAGATGCGCTCCAAACCGCCGAAGATCAGTCTGACTCTTCACTCTCGACGCTTCACTCTTAACTTCGCTCGCGGAATCCGTGAGCCTGTGAAACTGTGAACGACCCCTTGCTCCCAGGTCCGGGTTTAACTCGCAACAGGAAAGAGGAGCGTCACCGTTGTCCCCTGCCCGACGCGCGACGCGAGGCTGACGGTTCCGCCCAGGGCCTTCACAAGGTGCTTCACGATCGCGAGACCGAGTCCGCTTCCGCCCTCGGTTTCGGCCTGACGCCGGACCCGGTAGAAACGCTGGAAAACCAGGCCAACCTCCGAAGCGGGAATGCCAACACCCGTATCCTCCACCTCCAGGCGAATGCCTTCATCCACGGCTCCTATGTGCACGGTCACCTGCCCATCCGGGTGGTTGTAGCGGATCCCGTTGTCGACAAGGTTCGTGAGCACCTGGGCAAGGCGCACTGAGTCCGTCCTCAACGGCGTCGCAGTACCGACGACCGCCACCGCGACGCCACGCTTCTCGGCAACGCTCCGGAGATCCCCGACCACCTGTCTCGCCACGACGACCGCATCGACCTCTTCGAGGTCTAGCTTGAGCTGCCCCGATTCGATCCTGGCCAACTCCTCCAGCTCCTCGGCAAACGCACGCAGTCGTGCGACCTGGCGCGCCATCGTCGCGACGAGATCCTGGTTAGCGATACTCTCTGCCAGCTCCTCCACGAGGCCGGAGAGAACGGTGAGAGGCGTCCGCAGCTCATGGGCGAGGTCGGCCACCAGCGCGCGCCGCGCCCGCTCGAGTTGGCGTTCCCCGCGCACGTCGGCGAGCACAACCGCCGCAGCGAGGACCGGGTGAGGCACCGCGGCCGCCCGAACCGCCAGCTCTAGGCCCTCGGGACGGCCAACGGCTGTGTGGCTGATCCCACCGTGCGCCAGGACCTCGTTGACGACCCCGAGGACCTCCGGCACTCGCACCGCCTCCACCAGGGCCCGGCCGGACGCGAGAGGAGCCTGAAGGAGCGTTCCTGCGGCCACGTTGGCGTAGCGGACGATCCCTTCACGATCGAGGAGGATGACCCCTTCGGCGATCTGTTCCAACGCCGCACGCGTCGCATCGAGCTCGCGGGTGAGGTCCTCTCGCACTGTTCGAAATCGCCGGTCGACGTCGTTGGCGATGGCTTCCAGGTCGGCGCTGGGCGGCAGGTCCGTCCAGGCGGCCAAATGGCTCACGGCTATCTCGTGGTTGCGGCGGTCCCTGCGGTGCGCGAGAGTGCCGGCGACGACGGCCGCAACGACCGCGACGAGGATCCCCCCCCACGGCCACCCGAGAGGTCCGTCCTCCCGGGCTAGGCGAAGGAATCCAACCGGAGCTTCCGCCGGACCGATCATCCGGGCCACATAGGTCGTCGGTCGGTCGGTCGTGACGGAACGCCGCCGGTTCGTTCCCACGGTACTACTGCGCGCTGCGACCACCTCGGGCCGGTTGAGGTGGTTCTCCAGGCGTCCCAGGAGTGCCGGAAGCGTCCAGGAGTCTGCGTGTACTGTTCCGTCAGCCGAGATCAAGGTGACCCGCAAGTCGCTCGCGGCCGCCCAGCGACGGATCTCGGCATCGGCCTGCTCCGAAGAGAGCACGAAGAGATCGACTACGCGAGGGGCAAGCGCCTCGACGGCCGCCCGAAGTTGTTCCGCCCCCGAGGCCCGGTCCTCGGCACGGTGCAGGAGGTCAGAAATCACCAATCCTGCGAGCACCACGGCAAGCGTTGTCAGGCCGACGACAAAGCCCGGTGAGCTGCGCCTCTTCATGGCCGACCCCGAAACCTGTAGCCGGAACCAATCAGGGTCTCGATCACGTCCTCACCCAGCTTTCTGCGCAAGGTGCGGATGTGCGCGTCCACGGTTCGAGCATCCACGCTCGAAGCGAGACCCCACACCGCATCGAGAATTTGCTCACGGGAAGCAACGCGGCCGCCCAGCGAGATCAGATGCCAAAGCACGGCGAATTCGCGCCGGGTGAGATGGATCTCGGCGCCTTCGCGCAGAACCTGAAACCGCGCCGGGTCGACGGAGAGATGAGAGTCCTGGTAAACACCTCCAGGCGTGCCGCGCTCCCACTCGACTCGCCGGAGCAGGGCCGCAACCCGTGCCGCCAGTTCCCTCAAAGAGAATGGCTTCGTGAGGTAATCGTCGGCCCCGAGATCGAGCCCCGCGACGCGGTCGGCCTCCGCCGCGCGTGCCGTGAGCATGAGGATCGGCACTGTTTGGGTCACTTCCCAGCTTCGCAGCTCTCTGCAGAGGACCAGGCCATCAGTGTCGGGTAAGTTGAGATCGAGGATCACGAGGTCGGGGGTTGCGAGCTCGCACGCGGAGAGGAACTCGTCGCCGCGCGCGAAGGTAGCAACCGAGCAGCTCCCCGAGCGCTCCAGGTGACGGCGCACCATGGCCGCGATGTCGGCATCGTCCTCGACGACGAAGACACGAGTGTTCATCCGAACCGTCCCGAAACGTACGCCTCGGTCTGCGCGTCACGCGGATTTGTGAAGAGAGTCACGGTTGGAGCGTACTCCACGAGCCGCCCGAGCAGAAAGAACGCGGTCCGATCGGCGACCCGTGAGGCTTGCTGGAGGTTGTGGGTCACGATCACGACTGTGAGCCTCCTACCGAGCTGCAGGACAAGCTCCTCGACGCGTTCGGTGGAGACGGGGTCGAGGGCCGAGGCCGGCTCGTCGAAGAGGAGCACTTCCGGCTCGACCGCGAGCGCCCGGGCGATGCACAGCCGTTGCTGCTGGCCGCCGGAGAGCATGCTCGCGGTCGTATCGAGGCGGTCCTTGACCTCGTCCCACAACCCCGCTGCACGCAGTGCTTCCTCGGCCTTGACCGCGAGATCGGCGCCTGACCGGGGGTGGTTCAAGCGCATGCCGTACGTGACGTTGTCGAAGATCGAGGAGGGAAATGGGTTCGATCGCTGGAAGACCATCCCGACGCGGCGGCGGACCGTCACCGGATCGGTGGTCGGTGTGTAAATATCTTCGCCGTCGAGCAGAACCTGGCCGGTCAGCGAGAAGCCCGGGACAACGTCGTTCATCCGGTTCAGGCAGCGCAGGATCGTCGACTTGCCGCAACCCGAGGGGCCGATGAACGCGGTCACACCCTGACTCGGGATGTCTATCGTGACGTCGCGCGCGGCAACGCTGCCGTCGTAGCGGCACGTCACACCGGCGAGCGAAAACCGGACTTCCTGGCTCAATCCCCATCCGCTCTTTCGGGGCGGCGATGCCGGATGTCCTCGGCGTCCACCAGGTAAACGACCTGCTCCGCGATATTGGTTCCGTGATCGCCAATCCGCTCCAACGCGCGCGAGACCATTAGGAGCGCGAGGGCCCTGCGAATCGTCTTGGGATCCTCCATCATGTAGGTGAGCAGCTCGCGAAAGATCTGTTCGAACTCCCAGTCGACTTCGGCGTCTCGATCGATGACGTTGCGAGCGAGCTGGGAGTCACCCTTCACGAACGCGCCAATCGCGTCCCTGACCATCGAAGATGCCTTCTCGGCCATGCGCGGGATCGTGATGAACGCCTTGAGCGGCCGCAAGCGGTTGATCTCCAGGGCTTGCCGCGCGATGCCCACGGCGTGGTCGGCCACGCGCTCGAGGTCCGGGGCGATCTTGATTGCCGTCATCACGAGACGAAGGTCGCGAGCCATCGGCCGCGCGCGGACGATCAGCTCGATGACACGGTGGTCGACCTCGACCTCGCGCTGATCGATCAGGCTGTCACCCGCGATCACTTCTTCCGCCAGTCTGTTGTCACGCTCGACTAGCGCGCGAATGGCGAGGTCGAGTTGGCGCTCCACTTCCCCCGCCATGGTGAGGAGCAGCTTATTGAGCTCCTCGAGGTCGTGCTCCATCAACTTTTCCACCATGTCAACTCCCTAGCCGAACCGGCCCGTGACGTACTCTTCCGTCAGTTTCTCACGCGGTGCCGAGAACAACTGCGTGGTCTCCCCCTCCTCGACGAGATCGCCGAGGTATAGGAACGCGGTGCGTTGCGCGACTCGGGCCGCCTGCTGCATGTTGTGAGTCACCAAGAGCACCGCAATTTCGCGCGACAACTCGGCGAGCGTCTCCTCCAACTTGGCCGTCGCGATCGGGTCGAGCGCGGAGGCGGGCTCATCGAGCAACAGGATGTCCGGGGACGATGCGAGCGCCCGGGCGATGCACAGCCGCTGCTGCTGGCCGCCGGAGAAAGCCAGCGCCGAGGCGTCGAGCCGGTCCTTCGTCTCGTCCCAGAGGTTTGCGCGCTGTAGAGAACGCGAGAGAGTGGAATCCAATGTCGCCATGTCCGTGATACCTGCCAGGCGCGGCCCAAAGAGGACATTCTCCTTGATCGAGAGTGGGAAAGGGTTCGGCTTCTGGAACACCATCCCGACCTGGAAGCGCAGGGCCTCGAGCGACCAGGTCGGGTCGTAGACGTCCCGGCCGGTCACCGAGATCTCGCCGCGGTGCCAGAAGCCCGTGAGGTGGTCGTTCATGCGGTTGAAGCAGCGCAGGAGGGTCGACTTTCCGCACCCCGAGGGACCGATGAGCGCCGTCACGCCGCGCGACGCCACTGAGAGATCGATACCCTTCAGAACCTCGGTCTCGCCGAAGCCGAGAACCAGGCCCTTGACGCCGAGTGACTCTGCGTGCGCGTTCATACCGCCGAGCCTCGCAGCTTGCGTCGCAAGCGGTTGCGCAACATGATCGCCGTCATATTCAGGAGCACGACCAGGACCAGCAGCACGAGAACTGTGGCGTACACCATCGGTTTGGCGGCTTCCACGTTGGGCGACTGGAACCCGACGTCGTAGATTTGAAACCCCAGGTGCATGAACTTTCGCTCAAGGTGGAGGAACGGCGGCACCGAGTCGAAGGGGAGGTTCGGCGCAAGTTTGACCACCCCGGTCAGCATGAGCGGCGCAACTTCGCCCGCACCGCGCGCAACCGCGAGAATCGCACCGGTGAGGATCCCGGGGGCCGCGTACGGCAGCACGACCCGGCGCAGCGTCTGCCAGCGAGTGGCTCCCAGAGCCCGTGCTCCGTCCCGCACCGCTTGTGGCACCGCCTGCAGCCCTTCCTCGGTGGCAACGACCACCACCGGCAGCGTGAGCAGAGCCAGCGTCAGGGCAGCCCAGGCGATCCCTCCAGTACCGAAGGTCGGGGTCGGGAGCACATCCGAGAAGAAGAGCCTGTCGATGCCACCACCCAGGGTGTACACAAAGAACGCGAGCCCGAAGGCGCCGAAGACGATCGAGGGCACGCCAGCGAGGTTCGCGAGCGCGAGTCGGACCGCACCGGTGAAGGCGCCCTCCCTCGCGTACTCGTTGAGGTAGACGGCGGTGACCACGCCGAGCGGCACGACGGCGATAGTCATCAGCAGCACCATCAGGGCGGTGCCGAAGATCGCAGGGAAGATGCCCCCTTCCGTGTTGGACTCGCGCGGTTCACCCGAGAGGAACTCCCACCAGCGCCCGATGTAGAGACCGACCTTCCGAGCGGCGTTCAGCGTGTTCACCGGCACGGCCCGGACAACGGCCAAAAGCGGGATCTGCTTCTCGCGGCCGTCCGCGGTTCTCATCAGGAGCCTTCCCTGGCCGAGACGCTCGTGCACCGCCGCCAGTTGCTCCATGATCGGCCGCGTAGCCTCGTCTTCGGTTCGCTGAGCCTTGGCCAGCCGTGCATCGAGGACGTGGGTGTCCTCGCCTCTACGCTGCGCTGCGGCCTGGAGCATCATCAGCTTGGCCACGGGTGCGTGCAGGCGATCCACCCGGCGAAGGAGCCTCCGCTCGGCCCTCACCGACTCGTGGGCGCTGCCTACCTCGCGTTCAAGTGCTGCCCCGAAGAGCGGGTCGGTCGCGGCGAGCGTCGCCGAAGCCAGTTCGAGACGGATCGGAAAACCGTAGAAGTTCCCGTACTCACGGCGCTCGACGAGCCACGCGCCGGCAGGAAACTCCCTCTTCCGGGCGTCGCTCTCCCGAACCCAGCGAAAATCGGCTCCGAGGAGATCTCGGTTCCCCACCTTGATGCGGATCCGTTCCATCCCCGGTGACTGTGGGTCTGCCTCTCGGTCCCATACTTCACCGAGGACCTTGCTGCCGTCGGCGAGCTGCAGCTGGAGGAGCCGGTGAGGCCAGAAGAACCCACCGGCCACCTCGAGGACAACTCCAACGAGACCGGCAATCATCCCCAAGGCGACCAGGACGGCAGCGGCCGTCAGCCAGCGCTGGGCGGTCCCTTCCGCAATCCACGTCCTGAGGGCGCTCATGCCGCGAGCCTCCCGAACCGCCTCCGGAGACGGTTCGAGACCATCACCGCTGCCGTGTTGGTGACGAACGTCATGGCGAACAGCAGCAGCGCGGTCAGGATCAACACCCTATAGAGCGTCCCGCCGTAGGGCGCTTCCGGCAACTCCACGGCGATACACGCCGACATCGTCCGCATCCCGTTGAACGGCGAGAAGGAGAGGATCGGGGTGTTACCTGTGGCCATCAGGACGATCATTGTCTCGCCCACGGCACGGCCCAGGCCGTTCATCACCGCCGCGAAGAGGCCTGGCGACGCGGCCGGGATCGCTACCGTCCTCGCGGCCTGCCAGCGCGAGGCGCCAAGGGCCAACGACGCCGAAATAAGTGATGGGGGCACGTTGGAGAATGCGTCCTCGGCAAGCGTGAAGATGATCGGGATGACGGCAAAGCCGAGAGCGAATCCGACCACCAGGGCATTCCGCTGGTCATAGGTGATTCCGGCCGCGGCCAGCAGCCATCCCTTGAGGTCGCCCGCAAAGAGAACGCGCTCGATCCCCTTCTCGGCCGCGAAAACTAGGATGGACACCGCCACCAGCAGGACGGAAACGAGCGAAAGCTCTCTGGCAGGCGTCATTCGACGCCGCCACAGCGCAGGAGCCCCCTGCCACAGGGCCGCCGCCAGCACGACGGAAACCGGCAGAAGGATGAGCAAGGCGAGGATCCCGACGATGTGCCGCTGGAGCAGCGGCGCAAAGAACAGCGCCCCCAGGAAACCAACCACCACCGAGGGGACCGCCGCCATCAATTCGATGACCGGCTTGGCGACCTTGCGGAGGGTGGCCGGGGCGAACTGGCTGACGAAAAGCGCAGCGGCGAGCGCACACGGTGCCGAGAACAGCAAGGCGAAAAGAGCACCCTTGAGTGTGCCGACGAGGAGCGGGATTAACGACAGCTTCGGCTCGAACGACTCGCTGCCACCGGTCGATTGCCACGCAAGCTCGGGTTTGGTGAAGCCTTCGTATCGAGTCGGAAGAAAGAGCGTCTCCGCCGTGGCTTCCGGGTAGGCCAGATCGAGCCCCCAGCGGTGGACGACCCCGGCGCGCGTCACCGCGAATAGACCGTCGCGGTGGGGCGAGAAACCGGCAATGGTTGAGTCGGCGGGAAACTCCGGAACCGACAGCAAAATCCGGCGGCTCGTCAGATACGCGATGGAGGTACCGCTTGTACGTTGGACGAGAAAGGCCTTGTCACGCTGCGAAACAGTGAGCGCACGCACCGCTCCCTTGCCTGCAAACGTGCCGGCCCGGTCAAGCACCTTGCTTCCCGCCACGGCCCCGGTGACCGCCTGCCAGGCGTTGACGTTCCCGGTTTCGTCTCCTAAGAGAAGAGTGAAGTCGCCCACGACCATTGCAGCAGCGGTAGGCGCAGCCGCGAGGGGTACGGTAGCCTGCGGTGTGAGAAGCTGATCTGACTGACCGGCAACGGAGAACCAGGCGAGCTGTCGGGCAGAGGCAAGCCACAGCTGGCTGCCGTCCGTGGCGAGCGCCCCGACCCTTGGCGGCGAGGCGAGTGCCAGCTCGACCGACGCGGCCGCATCGTCCGTGCCCGTAAGCAGCACAGCCCCCTTCGAACTCGCAACCAGAACGGTAGGGCTGCTGAGGTCGCCGGAAACCGCGAGAATCGGTGCACCACCATGGCCCGGCTTGGTCGCGATCTTCCGAAGGGAAGGCTCGATCACTCGCGCCTCGCCGTGCCACTTGACCTCGGCCGCGAAAGCCCACACCCCGATCGCACCGGAAGCGTCCTCGAGCGCCAGGAGCGTTCCGGCAACGTCGGTGCGGCCCTGCCTCACGGGAGGCTGCACGCCGTCGAGGCGTACCACCCGAGGTGGGCCGGAGCGCGGCACCACATCCATGGCGCCGTCCTCCCCTACCACGGTAACGCTGCTCCGGTACTCGTCTTCGAGAGCAGCGACGGGGTTTGGCCCATCGGACACCGGAGCCGTACGCTTCAAGGAGCCGGTACCCAGCATGGGCAGGCACTGCGCCACAAGGAAGACCATCAGGAACGCGACGGCCAGGAGCACGGAGGAGCCGCCGACGGTGATGATCGCCGCGACCAGGCGGTCGACCGCGCGGCTACGGCGCAAACGGGAAGCGGCAAGTGGGCTCATCGCATTCCGGAGTGTGGCTGGGAAAAGGGTAACCCGGAACGGGGTCAACCGTTCCGGGTTCCTCTCTATCCCGGCTCTACTGCAATTTCGCCAGCTCTTCTTCGACAACCTTAGCCGGCAGGGGGAGGAAACCGTCCTTGACGACGATCTCCTGGCCTTCACGCGACAGGACGAACTTCAGGAACTCCTTTGTGAGGGCGTCCATCGGGCGGCGCGGGTCGCGCACCACGTAGATGAACAGGTACCTCGACAGCGGGTAAGCCTTGGAGAGTGCGTTCGCGTAGTTCGGCTCCACGGACGGCGCGCCTGCTTTCGGTGAGAGAGGGAGCGCACGCACGCCCGAGGTCCGGTACCCGATGCCGGAGTATCCGATCGAATACAGGTCCTCGCTCACACCCTGGACGACGGAGGCGGAGCCGGGCTGCTCCTTTACGGTGTCCTTGTAGTCGCCCTTCGCGAGGGTGTGCTCCTTGAAGAACCCGTACGTGCCGGACGCCGAATTGCGGCCGAACACCGAGATCGGCTTGTTGGCCCACTCACCCTTGAGACCGAGTTGGCCCCAGGTGGTGATGTCGGTGGGGTAGCCGGCCTTGCGCGTCTTCGAGAAGACGGCGTCGAGCTCAGGGACTGAGATCGATGCGAGCGGGTTGTCCTTGTTGACGTAGACGCCGATGGTGTCGAGAGCGGTGCGGATCTGAGTCGGCGGGAAGCCGTACTTCTTCTCGACCGCATCAACCTCCGCGGGCGTCATCGCCCGCGACATCGGGCCAAATTGAGACGTCCCCGCAATGAGCGCGGGCGGAGCGGTCGAGGAGCCCTTGCCCTCCACCTGGATGCGAACCGTCGGGTATGCCTTCGCAAACGCCTCACCCCAGTACGTCATGAGGTTGTTCATGGTGTCCGAACCGACCGAATTCAGGTTGCCTGATACCGCCGGCCCGCGTTCGAAACCCTTGACCGCCTGGTCAACCTGGACCGTCTGGGCACCCGCGGCCGCAGTCACCAGCATCACAACACCAACCAGAGAGCAGAACCGACTGCGCCTCATCTCGTCCTCCTCGGGGGAGCACCCCCATTCGAGTGTCGGATTAGCCTGTGAAGAAAGCGTGAAGAGGTCAAGCACGACCCTGCGGGCACAACGGTTACCCTTGGTTTTCGCTACACTCCTGCTATGCGATACCGCAACCTCTTGTCCGCTTCGACTGTGTTCCTTATCGTCGCCTGCGCCGCTACCGAAAGCGCCAAGCCCTCTCCCCAGGCTGCTGCGCCGTCGGGGGCCCAGCGCGTCGTGCTTCTCTCTCTCGACGGCTTTGCCGCAGAACGTCACGCGGAGAACCTCAGGAACGGGGTCTACACCGATCCCGATGGGGTTGCCGCCTTCGAGGGCGGCTACGTGGTCGAGCGTGCAATCCCGGCCAACCCGACCCTGACTGCGGTGAGCCACACCTCCATCGCCAGCGGCGCGTTCCCGACCGTCACCGACATCGTGTCGAACATCTTCCACCGTCCGGGTACGCCGATCCTGCAGGCCGTGTCCGGATTCGACGCCCCGTGGGGCGCGGAGTCGCTCTGGGATGCGTTCCGCCGACAGGGCAAGCGCGTCGGCGTACTGACGTTTCCCGGGTGCGACAACACGACCACTTCTCGCACGGCCGACTTCGGAATGGTCTACGTGAACACTCCGGCCGCCCGGCCACGGGTGCTCGATTTCGACGGCGCGCGGTTCACAGCCGTGAAACTCGCGTCCGGCTTGGTGAGCTACTCGCCCGCGCGGCGGGCTGAGTTCACAGTTGATCTCACTGGGCCGGGGCTCCCCCAGAGCGTGAGCTTCACCCTGACCGCGCTCGACTCAACGGACGACGGAAAGATCGATTACGACACCGTCGTCGTAGACGATGGCGCCGACATATCGAACGGCACGCTCGCCCGGGTCCGCGTGGGCGAGTGGTTTCCGCTCCTGCTCCACGCCCCGCACCCGGACGGCGGCACAAGGAACGTTGGGGCGTGGTGCCTCCTCCAAGGGCTCGCCGCCGACCTATCGCACGTCACGATCTACCGTGGCGGGTTCTATTCCACCGAAGCGTACCCTCGGGAGTTCCGCGAGGCGCTGGAGCAAACGGCCGGCTTCTGGCCGGGTCCGCCCGACGACCGCGCGGTCGAACGGCACGACACCGGGGAGGAAGGAATTACCACCGCCGACATGGGGGCACAGGTGCGGCGCTTCTCCGAGTTCTTCAACGCATGTGCGAGGACAGCCATCGCGCGGGAGAGGTTCGACCTCCTGATGCTCTACCAGCCGATCCCGGACGAGGTGGAGCACGCGTTCTTGCTCACGGATCCGCGACACCGCGCCTACTCTCCGGCCCGCGCCAGCGAGGCCCGGGAGATTGTCACCGAGGCGTTCCGGGTCGGCGACCGGGCGGTCGGCGAACTGGTACGTACGCTCGACCTCGCGCACGACGCCGTCGTCGTGGTCTCCGACCACGGCATGGCTCCGGTCTGGGAGGATGTCCACGTCAACCAACTCCTCGTGCGCGCCGGCCTCACCTCGGCGGAGAAAGTCGAGAACAGGTGGCGTGTCGCGCCGTCGTCGAAGATCGTGGCCTGCACGAGCGGCGGCTGCGCCCACCTCTACGTGAACCTCAAGGGCCGCGAACCCGGCGGAGTCGTCGAGGCTGCCGACAAGGACGCAGTCGTTCAGGCCGCGGCCGTAGCGCTCGCGCAAGCCCAGGTCGAAGGGGAGAACGTTGTGGAGGCGATGTTCCGCCGAGGGGAGCTCTCGCAGGTCGGGCTCGAGTCGCCCAACGCGGGTGATCTCGTGGTGTTCCTGCGGCCAGGCTTTGCAGCAGCGGCTGGGGTTGCAGCCCCGGATACGAGCTGGCACGTTCCTGCGGAGATCTGCGGTCAGCACGGCTACCTCAACTCCCACCGCGAAGTGGCTGCGATCTGGCTCGCTCGCGGCGCCGGCGTCCCCCACCGACACGTGCGCGAGGAGTCGCTCACCGAGGTTGCTTCGTTCGTTTCCACGCTTGCGGGAGTGCAGCCGCCCCGGCAGGCACACTCCTGGACGCCGTGAGGTTCGCAATGTTCGAGCGCTATCAGGCGACATGGGTATCCCCTTGACTCAGGTTGTCTCAGGAGAAGTTCTAGTGCTTCGGCAAAGGGGTGCCCGTTCAGGTCAGGCCATGGAGGCGAACGAAACACCGGTAACTGCTTGCAGAAGTTTGTCATGGGCGCAGGCTGCGACGGTGGCAATGATGGGACCAGGGGCGTTGAGGTTCTCGTAGGGGTGGTTTCCGGTCGGCGTTCTGTAGCACGCGACAAGGAACCTCTCATCTCATGCGCGACAGGTACAGTCCATTCTCATATTGGGCTCCTCATGAGTGCTCACCTGAGCGAAGCGGATACCCATGTCAGGCGATTCCCCCAGGGGTCGAGCCTCGGTTCCAGCTCATCCGGTAGGCGCAGCACTCGTCGCCGCGAGCTCGGCACTCCTTGCCGCCAACATGGGGTCCCTCGCCCCGACTCCGGCGAGCGTTTCCTTGTGCCGTCGAGGACTGCCTTCTGCCTCACCTGGGCGGGGCTGAAGGCGTTCGAGCCGGGGCATCTCGCAGCGGAATGGTGAAAGCCCAGTTGTCGTCGGCAGCGGGCGTCACCTTTCCGTGACGGGCGATGTACTCGCCGATGAGGTCGGCCACGGGCCGATCGATTTCCTTGACACGGGGCGCATCCGCCAGGTGCGGGAATCCGCCGCCGCCCGCGGCTCGGTATGAGTTGACCGCGACCGTGAAGACGTCCTCCGGGCGGACCGCTGCGCCGCCGACGCGCAGTCCGCGGATCCGGTGGCCCGCCGGCGCGGTGGGATCGACCAAGTAGGTGGCACCCTCGAGCGTGTCGAAGTCGTAGGGCGGCATGCCGGGGTCGCGCTGGAGCGTACAACCGCTCCCGGCGCACTCGACGCCGGTCCAGCCGCGAACCGCGTGTTCGAGGACGTCCTTGAGCTGGCTCCCGGTCAAGCGCACCACGAGTAGGGTGTTCGGGTACGGGTACAGCGCGTAGGCGAAACGAGGCGTAACCGGCCCCGCCGGGAACTCGATGCGCCCGCCGAGAGGCGCGGCAAGAGAGAGTTGGGCTCCAGTCGCCTCGAGCTGTACTGCGTGGATGAGGTCCACACTCGGGTCGTCCCCGATCGGCAGCGCCGCGACCTTCAGCGGAGCCGTCAGCTCGCCGAGGGGACGGGCCAGCTCGGCCTTCACCCTCGCCTCCTCGGGGGCCACAGCCATCACCACGCCCGGATCGGCAGGCTCTGCGACCGTCGGCATGTTCTCGCCGTGCCAGCTCGTCACCTTCCAGAAGCCGCCCTCTTGCACGAGGTCGAGGTCCACGCGCGTGACAAACTCCGCCCAGCGGCCTGGTTGGGCCACCACCGTCTTGCCGAAGGCTCGAGGCGGGATGTTTCGGTGCGTGTGCCCGGTGAGCAGAAGGTCGATGCCGGGAAGCTGTGCCAGGCGGTACGCATAATTCTCGTCGTCCGTGCCGTCGGGCGCTCCGGTGTCGAGGTCTTTCTCGAATCCGCTGTGGACCACGACGATGACCACGTCGGCACGCTCGCGGAGGCCGGGCACGCAAGCGGCCGCCACCGCAACCGGGTCCTTGAATGTGAGGCCGGGCCAGTGCGACGGAGGGTCCCAGTGCGGGACGTTGGGGTTGGTCAGACCGAGAACCGCGATCCTGATGCCGCCCCGCTCCAGGATCAGCTCGTCGCGAACCGGGAGACCTGCCGCCGTGGCGCCGGACAGGTTGGCGGCGAGCCAGGTGAACTTCGACTGCGCGAGCGAGCGGCGAAGGACGTCGAGACCGAAGTTGAATTCGTGGTTGCCGAGCACCGCCGCGTCGTACCCCACCCGGTTCATGGCCTCGATCGTTGGATCCTCGCCCGGAGCCCCCTTGGCCGCGATGGCGTAGTACTCCAGCGGCGTGCCCTGGATGGCGTCGCCGCCGTCGAGCACCACCGACACCGGGTTGGTTTTGCGCAGCCGTGCGACGAGCGAAGCGACCTGGGCCACCGAACCCTGGGCTGGTCGGTCGCGCAGGTCATCGAAGGGCAGGACGTGGGCGTGCATGTCTGACGTGAAAAGCACCGTGAGGGTCGTGTGCACCTGTCCCCAGACCGGACCGCCGAGGAGTACCAGCGCTGCCGCAATTGCCAGATGACGGATCACGGACCAGGGACCACGGACCACCGTCTTCACAGTGTCACTCATTCCCGGTGCTCGCCGAACACCCTTGCCAAAGTGCCGGAGATTTCGCCGAGGGTGGCATAGACTTCAACCGCTTCGACGATCAGCGGCATCACATTGTCGTCTCCGCGGGCCGCCTCCTCGAGGGCTGCCAGTACCTGCTCGACCTTGACAGCGTCGCGCTCGCGCCGGACTGCGGCGAGCCGCGCCACCTGCGCGTCCTGCAGCGCGAGGTCCACGTGAAACGTGGGGATGGGATTCTCGTGCTCGTGCCTGAACATGTTGACGCCCACGATGACCTGATTCCTGGACTCGACGTCGCGCTGCGTCCGGTAGGCCGCCTCGTGGATCTCACGCTGCTGATAGCCGCGCTCGATGGCGGCGAGCGCGCCGCCCATTGCCTCGATCTTGGCCATGTAGGCGCGGGCCGATTCCTCGATGCGGTTCGTCCACGCCTCGATGACGTATGCGCCGCCCAGCGGGTCGGCCATGTCGGCAACGCCCGATTCGTACGCGATCACCTGCTGGGTGCGCAACGCCAACCTCGCCGAGGCCTCAGTCGGGAGCGCGAGCGCCTCGTCCATGGCGTTGGTGTGCAGCGACTGGGTGCCCCCCGCAACGGCCGCCATCGCTTGAATGGCCACCCGCACCACGTTGGTCTCGGGCTGCTGTGCCGTCAGCGTGGACCCTGCCGTCTGCGTGTGGAACCGCAGCAGGCACGAGCGCGGGTCGGCCGCCCCGAACTCCTCGCGCATCATCCGTGCCCACATCCGTCGGGCCGCACGGAACTTGGCAACCTCCTCAAGAAAGTTGTTGTGCGAGTTGAAGAAGAACGATAGCCGGGGTCCGAACTCGTCGATCCCGAGGCCGGCCGCGAGCGCCGCGCGCACGTATTCGCGTGCGTTTGCAAGGGTGAATGCAACCTCCTGGACCGCAGTGGAACCCGCCTCGCGGATGTGATACCCCGAGATCGAGATGGTGTTCCACTTTGGGACCTGCCGCGCGCAGAAGCCGAAGATGTCCGTGATCAGCCGAAGGGAGGGGCGCGGCGGGAAGCGGTACGTGCCGCGCGCGATGTACTCCTTGAGGATGTCGTTCTGCACCGTCCCCGAGAGGGACTCCCACGCCACGCCCTGCCGGCGGGCCACTGCTAGCACCATCGCGAGCAATGTGCAGGCCGTCGCGTTGATCGTCATGGAGACCGAAACCCGATGGAGCGGGATCCCGGCGAGCAGCGTCTCCATGTCGCCAAGGGTGTCTATGGCCACACCGACCTTGCCTACCTCGCCGAGAGCCATCGGATCGTCCGAGTCGTAACCGATCTGAGTCGGGAGATCGAACGCGACCGACAGCCCGGTCTGACCCTGCTCTAGCAGGTAGCGGTAGCGCCGGTTCGACTCCTGGGCTGTCGAAAAGCCCGCGTACTGCCGCATCGTCCAGAGCCGGCCCCGGTACATCGACGGATAGATCCCCCGGGTGAACGGGTACTGACCAGGGAGACCGGCGTCCTCACCGGATCCCTCGAGGTCCCACGGGCCATAGACCGGTTCGACGGGGAAGCCGGAGGAAGTCGCGAAATCGCCACGTTCCCGTTCCGTCACGGGGCGGTAGATATTCTCCTTCCAGGACTGATATGCCTTCGAGTCCATGACAGGCCCTCCGACCGCCAAGCCGCCGAAGTATACCGCCCGGGCCCTCGAGCTACTGTGCGACACGGTCTGGCGGAGCGGTTGGTAGGCTCGGCAACAAGAACCAGGAGGGAAGAGGTTAGAAGGGAGAGGAAGGACGCGTCTGCCGCGTCTTGTCTTTCCTTTACCGTCTACCTTCTCCCTTCTTTCCATTTGTTCGGTGAGCCTCTGGGCCCCCTTTCTTCCGTCGCCCAGTTCCCTGCGCTCGGCCTTTCGGTCATACTGGCTGCGATGCTGACGATCTCGGGAACGCTCGGCCGACTCTACCTCGGCGACCTGCTCGAGTGGCTCCACCTCACCCACGCGACCGGACGTCTTTTCCTGACCGCCAGTGATGTGACCCGCTCGTTCGATCTGTACTGCGGCCGGGTGGCTTTCGCGTCCTCCTCGAAGACATCGGAACGGCTCGGGTCGTGGCTCCTGAGCCGCGGGTTGGCCTCGCGGGAATCTCTACTGCGAGCGCTGGTGCTGTCGCAGACCCGAGGCGACCTTTTCACCGTGGTGCTCGAGCGCGAAGCCGGCATCACCCACGAGGCGCTCGTGGACGCCGGACGGACCTTGGCCACCGCTCTGGTGAGTCGCATACTGCGCGAGGACCAGGCCTACTTCCGCTTCGACCCCGCACAGCCCATCGCCGAGCGTAAGCACGTCGACCTCGAAATGGACTGCCGCAACTTGATCATGCAGGCAGCCTACCGCGCCGACACGCACCCGCCCAGCGACCGGAGCGCGACGGTCCCCTACACGACCATTGATCCGAACACGATCGAACTGCTGTTCTGGCACATCGTCGGGGAGATAGAGGGTGAACTGGTCGACGCGACCGCTCTTGTAGACGCGCACCGCACGTTCGTCGCGGTGGGCGATCTGCTCAACCGATGGGTGGTACAGGGGCCGCCTTTGCTTCCAATCGGACCCGACGATGCCGAACGTGTTCTGCGCCGCCTCAAGGGCAACAAGCCGATGCGGCTCGAGGACTCGCCGACGCTGGTCTGGAACCTCCTCTGCCTCGTCAATGGCCTCGACTCGCCCGGCACCGACCGCGCGGCCGGCGCCGACGAGGCCTGGAAGCTGGCGGGCGACGATGCTCCAGCATGGATCCATCTAATCCTCGAGAACACCCGCTGGCGGCGCGAGGAACGCGCCGAGACCGATGGCGCACTCCGACGAGCGACGCTGGCCCGCATCGCTGCGGCCCGCAAGCTCGCGGACGTCGTGGGCCTCTCGGAGGACGTTGCGACCACCTCGGGAGCACTCCCGATGGTGCTTCTGGAGCTCGTCGTGACGGGCCTTGGGACCTCGTCCATGACCGGCCCCACCCTCCAGGGCTGCGCGATCCGTCACCTCCTGCCCCTGGTCGGTCAAGCCGCCGGCATGGCCGCAGGGATGCCGGAGGTGCTGCTGGCCGCGCTGAGCTCATCACCCGCACGACACCCTGGCGCGCGCCTCTCCCGCCTCGTCGGCCTGGCAGCCGGCGAGCTCATTGCTCTCAACGAGTGCGAGGACCAACCCGCCCTGGACGCGGACCCGACCCTGACGACGGCTCTCGCCGCGGCACGCAAAGCAGCCGTGCGCGCGGCCAAGCCCAAGTCAGAACAAAGGTAGAATCCTGCCATGCAGGTGCTGGTCATCGGGGGCAGCCGGTTCATCGGGCTCACCGTGGTCCAGCGGCTGCTCATGGACGGGCACCGCATCACGCTCCTCAATCGAGGCCACACACCCGATCCCTTCGGAACCCGCGTCAGCCGTGTGATCGGCGACCGCTCCGACCCACAGGTGCTGCAGCGTGCCGTAGCACGACGGGACTTCGACGTCGTGGTGGACGTGATCGCCTTCCGCGAGGACGATACGCGGGCCGCGGTTGAGAAGCTCTCCGGTCGAATTGGGCACTTCATCCACATCTCCACCGCGTCGGTCTACCTGATCCGCGACAGGCTGCTGGCGCCGTTCCGAGAAGAGGATTTCGCGGGACGCCTCGCGCCAAAGACGGAAGCCACCGCCTCCTCGTGGACCTACGCGTACCACAAGCGCCGATGCGAGCTGACGCTCGCTCACGCATGGGAGAGCGATCAGTTCCCCTTCACCACCCTGCGCCTACCGATGGTGGTCGGCCCGGGCGACTACACGGAGCGGGCGCAAACGTACCTCGAGCGTCTCCTCGACGGCGGCCCGCTCATTCTCCCCGACGGCGGTCTGAACTCCTGGGGTTTCCTCTGGGTCGCGGACATGGCTGAGACCATCGCAGCAAACCTCATGAACGCGAACGCGTTCGGCCGTGCATACAACCTCGCGCAACGAGAGATCGTATCGCTGAAGCAATTCGTCGAGACCGCCGCCGGCAGCCTGGGGCTGCGCCCTACGCTCGCGGCCATCCCGCTGGAGTGGCTCAATCGCCTCAACCTCGGCACCACTTTCTCCCCCTATACGCACGACCACGACATCGTGCTCGACACCTCGGCAGCCCAGCGCGATCTTCTCTTCGAGCCAACGCCGTTCTTGGCTTGGTGCGAGCAGTTCGTGACGGACTTCCGCGCCCACTGGGACGGCGTTCAATCACGGCTCTACGCCACCCGACCGCTTGAGTTGAGGCTCGTGCAGGAGCTGGCACAGCTCCGCATCCCAGGATTGGGCCCCGCGAAGGTCACCGCCGCCCGATAGGTACCGCCCAGCCACCCACCCGGCTGACAGTCGACAGTCAACAGTTTTCCACCGCCCCCCACCCAGAAAAGAAACACCGAGATCAGTCGTTCGTCTCGGAGTCTCCGGGGCCGCCGAGCGTTTCGAGGGCGCGGCGGGCGGCCTCCTGCTGGGCCGCTTTCTTCGACGACCCCTGGCCTCTCCCCAGTACCTGACCATCGAGCTCGGCTTCGAAGATGAAGACCTGGCGGTGCGCAGGGCCCGAGATTTCGACCTGTCGGTATATGGGGAGGGAGAGGCCGCGGCTCTGCGCAAACTCCTGAAGCATGGACTTCGGTTCCTCGAACGACAGCTGGGAGCGGTCGAGCGAGGCGACAAGCGGCGCAAACAACCTGGCGACTGCGGTCTTGAACGCGCGCCAGCCCCCGTCGAGGAGGAGAGCTCCCAGCACTGCCTCCAGCGCGTCGGCGAGCACCGCTGCACCCGGGTTGGCGCTGTCCAGCCCGCTGCCGAGCTCCAGGGCTGCGGACAGGCCAAGGCGCTCGGCAAGCGACGCAAGCGACGTCTCGCGGACCAACGAGGCCCGGGCGCGCGTCAGCTCGCCCTCGGCAGCGTCGGGCCAGCGCGCGAACAGGAACGCAGCCACAGCGTGGGAGAGAGCCGCATCGCCAAGGAACTCCAGCCGCTCGAAAGAAGGGACGCCCTGCTCGTGGGCGGCGGACCGGTGTCGCAGGGCCTGTTGCAGGAGCTCCGAACAGGTGAACTCATATCCGAGAGCACGTTGGAGCTTCAGCAACGCCGTCATGCGCCGCATGGCCATGCCCCCTCTGCCGGCGGCCAGAGCACCTCGTGGCCTCGCCGCACCCGCACGAACCGATGGTAGGGGATGAAGGTCTCACCTGCCAATGCCACCCCACACGCCAGGATATCGACCACCGAATCAAAGTCGATGACCTGAAGGCTCTCGATCCCTTCCTCGCGGGTGCGAACTTCGATCACCACACCGCGCCGCTTGGCGCCGGCATCCCACCGCAACCGGTTCAGCAGCTCGCGCACCGTTATCACGGCTCGATTGTAGGGCCGCCTCGGCCAGCCTTGCCGCACCCTTTGCGGCCGGTTTGCCTTGACGAAGCTTCACGAGAGGGTGACACTCCCGGCGCCATGGAGAAATTCCGGATTCGCGGTGGGCGACGCTTGGTGGGCGAGGTGCGGATTTCGGGATCCAAGAATGCGGCACTGCCGTGTCTGGCAGCGACGCTCTTGACCTCGGAGCCTGTGACGCTACCAGGCCTCCCGAGGGTGCGGGATATCGTCACAATGGAGCGGGTTCTGGCGGCCCTGGGCGAGTCGTGCGAGCACGTAAATGGCGCCACTCGAGCCGTCGCGGGCCGCAGCGGCGCTTTCCACGCGCCGTACGAGTTGGTCCGCACGATGCGCGCCTCGGTGTTGGTACTGGGGCCGCTGCTCGCGAGACGGCATCGAGCCCGTGTGGCCCTTCCCGGAGGGTGCGCGATCGGGGCCAGACCCGTGGATTTCCACCTCGAGGCGCTCGCTCGGCTGGGTGCCGATCTCAGGATCGAGAGCGGCGACGTAGTGGCCGAGGCGCCGCGCGGCCTGTGTGGTTCAGACATCGTGTTTCCGCGCATCACCGTCACCGGGACCGAGAACCTCCTGATGGCCGCGGTTCTCTCTCGGGGACGCACGATCCTGAGAAACTGCGCTCTCGAACCGGAGGTCGAGGACCTCGCTCGGATGTTGGCCGCGATGGGAGCCCGGATCAACGGCATTGGGACCTCCACCCTCGAGGTCGAGGGAGTCGAGTCGTTGCGCGGCGCCGACCACAACGTCATCCCCGACCGCATCGAGGCGGGCACGTACGTCATCGCGGCGGTCCTCGCGGGCTCCGGTGTGACCGTCTCGCGGTGCCGACCGGTACATCTGGCCGCCCTGCTTACCGTCCTCGGCGAGGCAGGCGTCACCTTCTCCGTCAGGGCGGATGCGATCGACGTGCCCGAGCAGGAGGTGCGGCCGCGTGCCGCTTCGCTCGAAACCGCCGAGTACCCCGGGTTCGCAACCGATCTTCAGGCGCAGTTCCTCACCCTGGCGACTCAGGCGATGGGCACGAGTTCGATCACCGAAGCGATCTTCGAGAACCGCTTCCAGCACGTGCTCGAGTTGAAACGCCTGGGCGCCTCGATCGCTGTCGAAGGCCCCACCGCCCACGTCCACGGTCCGACGCACCTCGACGGCACGACCGTGATGGCGTCAGATCTCAGGGCTTCCGCGTCCCTCGTACTCGCCGGCCTGGTGGCCGGGGGCGAGACGGTAGTAGACCGCATTTACCACCTCGACCGTGGCTACGAGGCCATGGAGGTCAAGCTCAACGCGCTCGGCGCTCAGGTCGAGCGGTTCAACCCCGGGCCCTACCTGTAAGAACCCGCTGAAGGTTGGCTGTTCTGGGTTCGTGGTGGCGGGCCAAACCAGTCGGGTATCGGGCTTGGCCAGGATTTCTGCCGTCCGTCTTTCCACTCTTCACTCTCAACTCTTCACTCTTCACTGGGCCTTGAGGCTTGCTATCCTCCGCACCATGGAAAGCTGTGTTTTTTGCCGAGTAGCCGACGGGACGGTCCCGGCGCGAATCCTATTCGAGGACGATGAGATCGTAGCGTTCCACGACATCGCTCCACGCGCTCCGGTCCACGTGTTGGTGATCCCGCGGCGCCACATCGTCTCACTTGCCAGCGTGGGAGTTGACGATCGCGGGGTTCTCGCAACCCTCTTCGCCGCCTCGGCCGAGGCGGCCCGGCGCACCGGGATCGCCGAGACCGGGTACCGGGTCGTCACCAACGTCGGCGCCGGGGCAGGTCAGAGCGTCTTCCACCTCCACCTCCACGTGCTGGGCGGTCGGCCAATGGGCTGGCCGCCGGGTTGATGCCAGTCGCACCCCCGCCGCCCGGCCCCGCCATCGCCGAGTCGATGCGGGGAGGACGCTGGGCCGAGGTCCGCACGGTCACGGCCTTGTGGCCACGCCCGCTCGAACCGGAAGTCGCGCTCGCGGCCGCCCGCGCCGCTCGAAGCATGGGAGAACCCGCTCGGGCGCTGGAGATCCTTCGCAGCTCGATCCCTCGCGCAGGTGAACTCGCCGCCGCTCTCCGCCTCGAAGCCGGACAAGCTGCGATGGCGCTTGGTCGGGACCCGTTCCCATTCCTCGCTCCTCTCCTATCGCCGTCGGCGTCGTCAGCTCCCCGACGTGCAGCTGCGGCGTGTCTTCGGTCCGCATGGGAGACACTGCCCCTGCGGACGCTCGGAAGAGTGCCGCGCACCGAGGTGCCGAGGGCCTTGCGGCGCGATCTTGCGGCTCTCCTCGCCGTTCGCGCCGGGGACGAGGCCGCGGCGCTCCAGATCGTCAACGAACGGATCGGCGACCAGGCCGCGCTGCGGGCGGCACAGTGGCTCGCGGGCACCAGGATGCTGCCTCCCGCCGGAGCTCTCGCAGTCGCCGAGGCTCTCCTGGCCGGCGGTGCCTGGCGTGACGCGGACGCCTTGCTTGTCGCGCAGGAAAGACCCTCCGAGCCCGGGCTCCGATGGCGTTGGGCGTTCCTGGGCGGCCGTGCCGCCTACCGCCTAGGGGAACTGGGCCGGGCAGCGAGGGCGTTTGACCGAGCTCTAGAGGCAGCGCCCTCGGACACCGAGCGGTTTGCAGCAGCCGTGCAACGCGCACGAACTACCGAAATCGCCGGGGATCCCGCGGCCGCAATTCCCTTCTGGGATACCGCGCGCGCCGCCGGACCACAGGAGGTCGAGGGGTGGGACGGTGGCGCCCGAGCGCGCGTGGCGGCGGGGCACGGTGACGAGGCGGTCGAGCTGCTCCAGCGATGCCCGGCGTTGGTGAAGCGGGTGGCGGGACCGCGCCTCGCAGCGACGCTCCTCGCACGCGGCGACCTCTTCAGGGCCCGGGCCGTCCTCACGCGCCTACCCAATCAGCTGCCGGTGGTGCAAGTGCTCTGGGTCGGCTTGCTGGCAGCGACCGGTGACGGCGGGCGGGCGCGGATGCGAGCCGCCGAGATACTGGCGGATCCTCGCGCAGGCGTGTGGCGCGAGATGGTCCTCGAGCTGCTCCCCGGTCCTTCACCACCGCCGCACGATCCGCCGGTGCCCACCCGCGACATGGCGCAACTCGGGCACATAGCAGCGACGTACGGCGTGACGTCCGTCCGAACCGCACTCGCGGCAGCGCTCGCCGCCGACCCGGAGTGGGCCCGGTTGCTGGCTGGAGCTCCCTTCGAACCGGCCGAATGGACCGGGCCGGCGCAGCGGCTGGTCGCAATCGGGATGGACCACGAGGCTGCGATGCTGTTCCCCGACGCCTTCCCGCGCCGCACTCCGGAAGAGATCGCCTGGAGTGCGGCTCGTCTAGCGGGGTGGGGGAACCGTCCCGCCGCGCTGACGGCCGGGGAATACCTCTGGGCGCGGACTGGATCGATACCCGCAGTGCTGCTGCCCGAGCAACTTCTCCGCCGCGTCCTGCCGGCTCCGCTGGTCGCCGGGTGCGAACGGGCGGCACATGAGGCCGACATACCCGCCAGCTGGCTCGTAGGCATCATTCGGCAGGAATCTCGCTTCGATACCGACGCGTACTCCCCCGCGGGCGCGGTTGGCGTGGCGCAGCTCGTGCCCGAAGCGGCGCTGCGGCTCGGCGCCTCGCCAGCCGATCTGCGCGACCCTGACCTGGCGTTGCGCCTTGCCGCACACGAGGTGATGCGACTCGCTGCGCTTTTCGGGCGTCGCCTTCCTATAGTGGCGGCGGCGTACAACGCCGGCGAGGGTGTCGTGACGAGCTGGCTCTCGGAGCTCGGGGGCACCCCTGCGGAACCCATCTTTGCAGCCGCCATCCCCTACCGGGAAACGGCGGGATACGTGCTCGGAGTTTTCGAGGGTTCCGAACTCGCGTATTACCTCGAAGACGACGTCAGCCGCGCTCAAGAGGACGGTGAAGGTGCTGCTGTGCCCAGACCGCTGCGCCCGATGAATCGGTGAGGCCGAGAATCTACTCTGGGCGCACCGTCGGAGTCGGTGTGCTCGAAAGTTCCGTCTGTGGCGCGACGGGCTCGGCCGCACCAGGCAGATAGCGGATGATCTCGGTGCGCTTCGCGAGGTCGGCGGTCCAGCGCTCGATCTCCGCGGAGAGCTTGCGCTCGCGGAGGAGAGCTTCGACTTCACCGCGCACATCGGCGAGGACGGGCACCGGTTTGCCGGCCTTCTCGAGTTGTGGAGCCAGCTCCTGCCGCCAGGCGGTCTCGATCTCCTGCGGGGTCGGCCGCACAAAGGGCGCAAAACGGGACGCGACGTATGCCTGGACCACGGCAGCGTGTCGCACCAGCTCGCGCAACTCCCGTTCCCCGAGCCCCATCCCGCTCAGCCTTCGGTGCAGCAACTCCTCGCCGCCGGCCCGTTGGAGCGTCGCCCGCCACGCCGCGTCCAGGTCGGCCTGCGCCCGCGCCGTGATCCCGGCCGCCGTGAGATCCTGCCAGCGCAGCTCGAGGTCCACCAGCGCCTCGACGACTGCGTGCCGGTACTCGAGGTCGCTCTCGCCGGCTTGCCTCGGGACGAGGACCGCGACCTCGGCTAGCTCGGCATCGGAGGTGAGGATCGGCACGCCGTTGACCACGGCCAGGACCCTTTCCACCTCGACGGCCGTCATGATCAGAAGCGGGAAAAGTAGCGCCAGCACGTCATCATGTTACACTCGCGACGGAGGGCCGTGTGGGGAAGAGCGCGCCGCAGCAAGGCGATCTTGTGGTGGCCCTGGCGCAGATCGCGACCTGCCCGGGTCAGCTCCAGCGAAACCTCGATAGGCACCTCGAAATGGTGGCGAAGGCTCTTGAGGCAGGTGCTCACCTCGTCGCGTTCCCCGAGCTCTCGGTTTCCGGCTACCTGCTCGCCCACGGCGTCCTGGAACATGCGCTGCGGCTCGACGATCCCCTCCTCTCGCCGCTGCTCGACGCCAGCCGGCACGCCGCGATCCTCGTGGGGTTGCCGCTGCGAGAGCCTCACGGAGGCATCTCCAATGCGGCCGTACTGCTCGAGGGCGGCGAGGTCCGCGGCGTTCACCGGAAGTTGTACCTGCCCACCTACGGGATGTTCGACGAGGGGCGGTACTTCATTCCGGGTCCCCGTCTCGAGCCGCTCACCTGCTCCCTCGGGCGCTTCGGGGTCCTCATTTGCGAGGACGCCTGGCACCTCTCGTCCTCCGCGATCCTCTCCCGGGCCGACCTCGACGCGTTCATCGTGATCTCCGGGGGTCCCTCCGAGCTGGATCTCGGCGGTGAGCCCGCCGGCGGCCGGCGCTGGCACTGGATCCTCGGCGCAGTCGCGATCACGACCGTGACACCGGTGTTCTTCACCAACCGGTGCGGCTGGGAGGAGGGCGTCCTCTTCGGCGGCGCCTCATGGGCCGTGGACTCCCGCGGCGCGACGATAGCCGGCCCGGCACCCGCACTTGAGGAGTCACTGCTGATCGCTCACCTGTCGCGTGCCGCCGCGGCCCGCGCCCGGACGCTGACCCCGATCCCCTACGCCGAGCGTCTCGAGCTGTGGTCGGCCGTCACGGAGCGTCGCGATGCTTGAGCTCCCGCCTGTCAATGTTCAACTTCTCGCACGAGCCCTCGAGGCGTTCCTCGCGGAGGAGCTCCGGGCGTCCGGTCTCGCAGGCTACTTCGTCGGCCTTTCCGGGGGCGTGGATTCCGCCGTCTCGGCCGCACTGGCAGCAGCCGCGGTGGGCCCCGAAAAGGTTCGTGCGCTCGCGCTCCCCGGGCCCGCGAGCTCTCCGGAGAGCCTGCGAGACGCCCAGACCGTCGCCAAGGCGTTTGGTCTGGAGCTCGACGTCGTAGACCTCGGCCGCCCGACCGAGGCGCTGGCCGAGACGTTGGGGGCCCGCGCCGACAGAGTGCGGTTCGGGAACATGATGGCCCGCCTGCGGATGGTCGCGCTGTTTGACCGCGCCCGGCCCGTCCCCGCTCTCGTCCTCGGCACGAGCAACAAGTCGGAGATCCTGCTCGGCTACTCGACCCTTTTCGGTGACGCGGCCGCGTCCGTGCAACCGCTTGGGGACGTCTGGAAAACGCACATCTTTGCGCTCGCCCAGGTGCTCGGCGTGCCAGACCCGGTTGTCGCCAAGTCCCCGACGGCCGATCTGTGGCCGGGTCAGACCGACGCCGGAGAACTCGGGTTCGATTACCCGACCGTAGATCCCGTCCTCTACTGGCACCACGAAGGCGGCATGGGGCGCGACGAGCTGGCGGCTTCCGGATTTCCGCCGGCGCTTGTTGACAGTGCTCTCGCAGCCTACAGGCGAAATCGGTTCAAGTGGCGCCCGACCGTCGTCGCCCGCGTGTCCGCCAGCTGCATCAATGTGGACCGCATCCTTCCCCGCAACCCAGAGCGATGAGGACGGTGGTTTGTCATTCGTCAATGGTGGTTCCAATGGGAGCCAGAAGGCGGCGAGCGTGCCCTCGCTAGACGACCCAAGGAGCGGCGAACCACGATCCACGATCCACGGGAGGGTCGATGGGAGGCTCTACGTGGTGGCGACCCCGATTGGCAACCTGGGGGACCTGTCACCGCGCTCCCGCGAGGTCCTGGCGAGCGTCCGGCTCGTGCTCGCCGAGGACACGCGCCATGTCCGCAAGCTCCTGAACCACTTCGGAATACCTACAGCGACACGCGCCCTGCATGAGCACAACGAAGCGCGCGAGGTCCCTCGCCTACTGGCGGACCTCGCCGCGGGTGCCGAGTTCGCCCTGGTCTCAGATGCCGGAACGCCTCTCCTGGCGGACCCTGGGTACCGCCTGGTGCGGGGGTGCCGGCAGCTTGGGATCCCGGTCCTTGCGGTGCCGGGGCCGAGTGCTGTCGCCGCCGCCCTCGCGGTCTCCGGGTTGCCGGCGGTGCCTTTCACCTTTGCCGGCTTCCTGCCGCCGAAAGCCACCGCGAGGAGCCGCGCGCTTGACGAGATGGCATCGCTTCCGCACACCCTAGTCCTCTTCATCTCGCCACACCGGCTCCGTAACGAGTTGGAAGCGTGCGCCTCCTCCCTTGGCCCGACACGCGAAGCCGCACTTCTCGCCGAGCTCACCAAGCTGCACGAGCGGTGCGTGCGCGGCGTCCTGGGCCAGCTAGCTTCCTGGGCGGCGACCGCCGAGGTCAGAGGCGAGTACACCCTCGTCGTCGGACCACCGCTCGCCGCCGCGTCGGTTGCGCCGACACCGGAGACGGCCCGCGATGCACTCGACGAGACCGTGGCGCGCGGCCTCGATCTCGCGACGGCCCGCCGGGAGACGGCACGAGCCCTGGGTATCTCCCGGAAGGAGCTGTACGTCCTGCTTATGCAGCGCCCGGAGCCATGAGCCCGAGCACAACCGAAGTGATGGAGGAGAGGACGACCGGTCCGCGTGCACGTTCGACCTGGGCTCCCGCGAGGCGGGCCAGCGCCGTGATCAGCTCATCATCCCGGTAGACCGCCCCCAGGCGAAACGCACGGTGGAGTTGCCACGGGGTCATCCCCACGAGGGGCGAATCGGACGTCTCTTCGATGTCCTTCGAGAGAGGCGCCAGGATCCGCGGCTTGAAAGTGCGCGGATACCAGTCCTTCCCCCCGCAGCGTTTTGGGTCGAGTTCACCGGCAAGACCGACGCGCGCGGCATGCCCGCGCACCGCCAGAGCTTGTCTGAGCAGGCGTCCGACTGTCGAGGCCAGCACTCTGCCGAAGCCGTCGGGCGCCACCGTGTCGCCGCGCCAATCGGTGAGCGTCGCACCGGCGTCAAGCGCGCCGGCGAAGCGGACGAACCGCGCCACATCGTGTTGCTGCAGCGCCTGCTCGAGGTCGCGCAGCTGGCGCTCCCCCGCGCCCGCTTGAGCGCGGACCGCGGCCGCGGTCGCCTCTCCAGCGAGGGCCAGGCGCTCCGCCGCCTGCGCCAGCTCGCGCGGTCGGAACCCGTAGACTTCGCACAACGCATCAACAACCTCGTCGTTGCAAGCCAGTGTCGGGGCGACCCTCGCGACGAGACCCATCAGCGTCTGACGTTGGGGCCTTGAGACGCGGCCTTCCTCCCACGGTTTGGGAGGTTCGGGTAAAGGAAGGAACCGAACCTCGCCGCGACCCGCCACGGCCTCGGCCAGCGCGCCCTTTGGCGCCGAGCTTGAGACCGCGCTCAACAGAAGCGTCACGCCTGCAAGGGGCAGCGAGGTGAGGCCCCTTGCCAGGTCTTCGGCGTCACTGCGACGCCCGGCCGTGAAGCAGACGGACGCGTCGCTGATGACGATAAGCCGATCGGAGGCGAACAGCGAGGGACTGGCGAGCTCCTGCACGACCCGCGTCGCGGACGGCGCCTGGTCGAACGACACGATCTCGCCCTGAGGGTTTGCAGATTGCCAGGTGTCGACGGCGACGCGACGCTCCAGTTCGAGAAGGAAATCGTCCGGCGAGGCAAGCAGCAGGATCCTCGGAAGGTTCACAGTTTTGAGGTCCGCCGTCATCGTGCGCGTTGGGATCGTTCGCTTCGCTCAGCCGATTCCGGCCCACTACGCGGGGCCCGGTTCTACATCTCGCCGCGGTCCTGGAGCTCCTGGCAGGCGACGCAGTGGCGCGCCCACGGCAGGGCCTGGAGGCGCTGCTTCTCGATCGGCTTCTCGCAGTGCACACACAGGCCAAAGCGCCCGTTCTCGAGACGCGCGAGCGCCTCATCGATCAGGCTCAGCATCTTGCCCTCGTTCTCCGAGAGGGAGAAGGAAAACTCTCGCTGAAAAGCGCTGGTGGCACGGTCGGCGATGTCGGGCGCCCCGGACTCGGTCTCGACGGATCCCATCTCCCGCGCACGGGACACGCCCTCCAGGACCTCTTTCCGCTTCACCTGGAGCTGCTTTCGCATTGCCTTGAGATCAGTTGCGTGACTCAACCACACCTCCCGATCAGACATTATACCCGAATGTCTAACCCAAACAGCCACGGTGATATTGCCCGCCGGCGAGGAGGTCCGAGGCGCGGTAGAGTTGTTCCAGGAGCAGGAGGCGTGCCAGGTGGTGAGGCAGCGTGAGGCGCGAAAGGGCAAGCCGTTCCTGCGCGGCGGCCTTCAGTTCCCCATCCAAGCCGAGGTCGGAGCCGATCACGAACGCCATTCGGCCGGCCGGGCTCCGCTCCTCGAGCCAGCACGCCAGCTCCGTGGTCGTCCGCTCGCGTCCGCGCTCGTCGAGCGCTACGAGGGTGTCCGAGGGCTCCAGGTGCTTCAGGATGGTGGCGCCCTCCCTGGCCAGGGCGCGGCGAGGGTCGCCGGCGCGCCCCTCCGCCGGCGGGACCCGTATCTCGGACAGGTGCAGGAACCGGGCCACCCTCCGAGCGTAGTCCTCGGTCAGCGTCTCGATGGGCTCGGGCGCGCGACGCCCCACCCACACCAGCAACACACGGCTCAGCTGTCTCGGCGCCATCGGATCAACGTCCGCCGTGATACCCCGAGGATCCGCGCGGCCCTAGACACGTTGCCGCGTTCAAGACCGAGCACCCAGACCGCGTAAAGACGCTGGATCTCGACGAGCGGTGCGGCACGCCCGGCGGCCACCTCCATCACCTGCGGCCAGGCACCCGCAGGGAGACCGAGGTCGCCCGGGCACACCATCCCTCCGTCGGCTTGCACGACCGCTCGGATGAGCACGGTCTCAAGCTCTCTGAAGTTGCCGGGCCAGGGGTACGCGTGCAGCAGCTTCCCTGCATCCGGATCCAGCGCCAACGGTGCGCTCCCCTTCCTCGCCGCACGGCGCAGAAAGGCGAGGGCGAACGGCAAGATGTCTTCCGGTCGGTACCGAAGCGCGAGGAGCGTTGCGTGAAACCCGGCCAGACGGTGGTAGAGGTCCGGCCGAAACTCCCCCACGTCCACGCTTTCTCGAAAACCGGCGGCGGCGAGAGCTATCACGCGGGCGCGGAACGGCTGGAGAACCGGGGTTCCGACCGGAGAGAAAGCGCGCTCCTCGAGGGCCCTGAGCAGCGAGGTCTGCCCCTCGGGCGGAAGTGCTTCGACGTGGTCGAGCACAAGTGTGCCGTCGCCCGCTCTCTCGAGCAGCCCGGTGTGGTGTCGCGTGGCATCCGTGAAAGCGCCCGCGCGGTGGCCAAAGAGTGCTGAGGGAACCAACGTCGCGGGTAGGCTACCGCAATCCACGACGACAAACGGGCGACCGCGGCGGCTGGTCCGGTGGGCGCGGGTGGCGACGAAGCTCTTGCCGACGCCCGTCTCGCCTTCCAGGACGAGCGAAAGGTCTGAGGCGGCGAGCCGCTGGAGGGTTCGCGCGAGCTCCCCGGCTTTGCGGTTACGGGTGACGAAAAGGCCTTTCACGTCAACGCTTCCCGCAGCATCCCCGTGACCTGGGGGGCGTCGCCCCAGAGGAGATCCAGCGCGTAGTACTCACGTCGTTCCTCGAGGAAGATGTGAAGCACAAAGTCCCCAAAATCCATCAGGATCCAGCCGGCCTGCGAGTAGCCTTCAACTGCCAGGGGCCGCGCGCCGTGCGCTACCAGCATACGGTCGACCTCGTCCGCAACCGCCTGGGCCTGTCGCTGAGAGCCGACCGAGCAGATGAGGAAAACCTCCGCGATCGAGGTGCGCTCCGAAACGTCGAGCGCCAACAGGTGGTAACCCTTCTTCTCTTCGAGGGCGGCGACCGCCAAGCGGAGGCGTGCCACGAGGTCAGCCTGCATCGTCTGGCTCACTCCCCTGGTGGTACAGGCGGTTCTTGACGATGTAGCGGTGGACCTCGGGCGGGACGAGCTCGTGGATCGTCAGGCCGAGCCTGAGGCGCTCCCGCAGGTGTGTGGCCGAGACCGGAAAGGGCTCGTGTGCGAGGAGGTAGATCGAGTGCGACGCACCTTCCGGGTCCGCCACGCCCAGGAAGGGCTCGACCGTGCAAATTCGCGGGCGAAGGCTGGCGGGCACTTTCGCCAGGAGTTCCTCGCCCCAAACCGTGTCCCGGTGCAGTACCACGAGGTGAGCGAGATCGACGAGTTCCTCCCAGCGGCTCCACGTCCCGATCTGCGAAAACGAGTCGCTCCCCATCAGGAAGAACGCCTGCTCCGCCGCGAATCGTCCCTGGAGCAACCGCAATGTGTCGACGGTGTAGGTCGGTCCCGTCCTTTCCACTTCGATCGGAGAGACGAGAAAATGGTCGTACGACTGGGTCGCGAGGGCGAGCATCGCGAAGCGATGGGAGAACGGTGTCATCGGCTCGCCGAGCTTGTGCGGCGGTTGTGCGGCGGGGACGAAGACCAGCGCGTCGAAACGGAACGTCTCGAACGCGCGCACCGCCGGCACAAGGTGCCCAAGGTGCACCGGATCGAACGTTCCCCCGAAGAACCCGACCCTCTTCACCCGTTCCCAGCCAGAGTGAACACTATGTTAAGCATACCCTCAATGCCCTCGCCGCTCACCGCGGAGATCACGGCCCAGGGGACGCCCATTTCGGTTGCGAGGTGCTCGAGTTCGTGGCGGCGGACCGGATCACTGATAGCATCGGCCTTGGTCCCCACAAGCATCGACGTCCGTTCGGCGAGGGCTGGGTCATGGAGCGCTAGCTCCTGGCGCAGCACCTCGACCTGCCGTCCCACCGGCTCATCGCCGGCCAGGTCCACCAGGTGCAGCAGTACGCGGCAGCGTTCGATGTGCCGGAGGAAACGGTGGCCGAGCCCGGCACCGGCGTGCGCACCTTCGATAAGCCCGGGGATATCAGCGAAGACGAGCGATCGTGCGCCGCCGTCGCGGCTCACGACACCAAGGTGAGGTTCGAGGGTCGTGAACGGGTACTCCGCGATCTTCGGCCGGGCAGCCGAGATCCTGGCGAGGAGCGTCGACTTGCCGGCGTTGGGGAGCCCGACCAGCCCCACGTCGGCCAGCAGCTTGAGCTCCAGCCTGATGTGGCGCTCTTCGCCGGGCGTGCCCGGCTCCGCGAACCGAGGCGCCTGGCGTGTCGGGGTCGCGAAATGCTGGTTGCCGCGCCCGCCTCGCCCTCCGTGGGCCACGACGGCTTCATCCCCGGCCGCGACCAGGTCAGCCAGCAACTCACCGCTGTCGAAGTCCCTGATGACGGTCCCCAGGGGGACTTCGATCACCGCATCATCCCCTGACGCCCCGCTCTGGTTCGAACCGCGCCCGTGCTCCGCGCGGCCCGCTTTGACGTGGTGACGGCTGTAAAGGTGGGCCAGCGTCGCCCAGTGCGAGCTCGACCGGATGAGCACGCTCCCGCCGTTGCCCCCGTCACCGCCGTTGGGGCCGCCGCGCGGCACGTACTTCTCGCGCCGAAAGCTGATGCAACCCCACCCCCCATCGCCGGCCTTCACGAAAATGTGGACCTCGTCGAGGAACATCAGGGTTTGTGGGCAGACGCGTCAGGCGGCAGGTTCGATCTGCACGAACCGGCCGAGGCGCCCGCGATCGCGGAAGCGGATTCGTCCATCGACCATTGCAAAGAGAGTATCGTCGCCGCCGCGTCCGACGTGGGTGCCGGGCTTCCAGCGGGTACCGCGCTGCCGCACGATAATCGTGCCGGCAGTGACCAACTCGCCGTCGCCGCGCTTGACACCCAGCCGCTGGGCGTTCGAATCACGCCCGTTACGGCTCGATCCTTGACCTTTCTTGTGCGCCATCTTCCCTCCCTACGCCTCGATGGCATCGATGCGAACCTCGAGGAGGTCCTGCCGGTGGCCCGTCGTCTTGCGGTACCCCTTGCGCTTCTTCTTCTTGAAGATGATCACCTTCTCGGAGCGCAGCTCGCGCAGCAGGGTGGCCTTCACCGAGGCGCCTTTGACCATCGGTCTTCCAACCGTCACGTGGGCATCGTCCCGGACCAGGAGAACGTTCTCGAAAACGACCTCGCTGCCCGGCTGTGCGCCGGGCCACACGCGCTCAACCGCGATGCGCTGACCAACTTCCACGCGGTGTTGCTTCCCGCCAGCTTCCACAATTGCGTACATGAGGAACCCCCACCCGACCAATCGGGGAACGAGATTTCTAGCATAGCGAGGCCGGACTGTCAAACTCAGGGACCGCTTTGTGCCCGCAGGACAAAGATCTGCACCCCCTTCACGTCGAGAGCAGGCGGCCCGAGCGAAGCCACAAACGTGTTCCACCGACGCCAGCCTGGGGGATCACGCCAGGGCGCGATCGGGTACCCGCCCGCGAGGCGAGAGAGCTCTCCCCAGTTGACCAGGATGTGGGTGAAACCCTGCTGACGGAGCCGCCGGCACGCGTCGGCCGGCGAGTCGCTGGCGTCGAGGATGGACCGCACCGGTGACACGTCGTGTTGCGACGGCGCGACGAAGGGCCGTGGGAAGCCGAACCCTCGCGGCTCACCGACGAAAAGCACCCGCGCGTCGGTAGGAAGCCTTTCGGCCGCTGTGAACGCGGGTCGGGGGTCGTTCGCGACGAACTTCGGGTCGACGACCCCAGCACCCGTGAGCAGTTGCCGGCTGCTGATCATGGCAAGCTCGGAAACGGTTAGCGCAATACCGCTCGCCGCCAGGACACCGAGCGAGAGCCCAGCCGCCCAACGCCCAGGCCGCCCTGTGCCAGCTGATGCGGCCGCCAGCGCCGCGAGCATCGCCACCGCAGGCGCGAGGAACCTCGGCAACGTTCCGGCGAGCCCCCAGGTCAGAAGAGCCGCCCCCACGAACGCTGCCGCCAGCCCAACCGGGCGATTACGACACGACACGACAGCCAGCGTTGCCGCAAGCGCCAGCGGACCGAGATAGACCGCGTGGGGAGCGATCGCACCGAGGATTCCGCCCACAACCTCTTGCACTGAACCAGCCTGGCCTAGAAGGACGTTTGCGTCACGCCACAGGGTCGCGACCCCTTCCCGTCGCCATCCGATCGGCGCAAACGGGTCGCCAAGCAGTACCAGATTCTTGAACCACCACGGCGCGCTGCCTGCTACAGCGCCGGCCGCGGCTGCCACTCCAGTCCGCCACGTGCGCGGGGACCGCACCGCAACCAGCGCGATCACCAGTGCACACCAGGGTACAGCTTGCAGTCGAGCGGCCACGGCGGCACCCGCCAGCAGTCCAGCGAGAGCGGCTGACCTTACCGATTGCCGGAGATCGAGCACGACGGCAGCTGCAGTCAGCATCCCCGCGAGCGCGTACCCTTCCGCTGCAGGAAGTCCGGGAACGAGCACGTTTCCAGGCAGTAGCGGCACGCACCCGGCCACCAGCCACGTCGCCCAGCGCGGTGCGCCCAACACCTTGGCGATCGCCCCGGCTCCTGCACCAGCAGCGACGAAGCTGCACCAGTGGAGGAGCGCCGGCGCCCGATCGAGGCCAAGAGAGAGAGGGATCGCGGCCATGAGCTGTGCAAGCGGGGGGAAGGTTGAGAACAAGTCCTCCGAGTGACCGCGGAGGCCTCCCTCAAGAAGGGCTTGCCACGGCAGGCCGAGATGGTACACCAGCGCGTCATAGAAGAACGGGGGTGCAAGCGCCACCGGGAGTGCTATCAACGCTCCAAGGGCCGGAGCCGAAAGGGAGGCCAGGCGCCACCCGGTCCGGCGCCAGCGCCCCCCCACGGCAAACATACCAGCGACAGCCGCCAGCGCCCAGACATGCCAGAAGTGCATCAAACCGAGGGCAAGCACGGCGACGGCGAGGATCCAACTCCCCACAACGAAGTCCGCCGCTAGACGCAGGCCTGGCCGCAGAGGGAGATGCCAGAAGCGGCGGACGCGAGCACCGGTGGCGATTGCCGAGCCGGCGAACGCCGCGGCCACGAGGGCGTCAACCGCCGGATGAAAGCCAGTCATCGATTCAGTCTAGTCGGTCCTATCTACAACAGGGCGGTCCGGAATCGGGCAGGGTAATCGAACGGTGAATCTCCCGGTTACTTTGAAGTGCAGACGCCGGTCGCGCACGGTGGGGCACCGACTAGGGCTGGCCTCCCAGGAGGGCGCGAACCTCGATGGCACCTTCGCGGAACAGAGGAGTTGTGAACCCGGACAGGAGTTCGCGCCAGCGCGCACCGGCGTCGGGGGTTTCCCAGCGAAGGACCCGAAAATCGGGGCCGCCAAGTCGGCCGACCTCGCCCCAGTTGATCAGGAGGTGCGTGAACCCCGCCGATCTCAGCCGCTCCACGGCATCGGCTGCCGACGGAGCTTCCTCGACGTACGCCTGCACCAACTGCCGGTCGTAAGGGGAGCTGACGTGATGCGGCCGCGGGCATCCCCATGCCCGGCCCTCCCCGATCACGAGGATCCGCGCCTCGGTTGGAAGCAGGGCGTCGCACCGCCTGTACGCTGGGAGCGGGTCGTTGACCGTCACTGAGTGCCGCCACTCCTCGCGGCTGACTTTCCCGGCCCACATCGGCCCCGAGCCAAGTGTGACGAGGACGAATGATGCGAATCCTGCGAACCCGTGGAGGATGGTCGCCAGCAGAAGCGCGCCCGCCCACCGTGCGGGGCGCCGTCCCAACAGCCCCAGCCCTGCGGCGGCGAGCGCCGCGACGATCGCCGCGAGAGGCAGCACGTACCGGGTGGTCTGCGAGGTCGCGAGCCACCCAGCCAGAGCCAGCGCGCCGGCCAGCCCAAGTCGGCGCCGCCGGTTAGCCGCGGCGTCCGTGCCGGACATTGCGAACACGACGAGAGGCAGCGAAGCCACAGCCCACCACCCCAACCCAGCGGGCGGAACCACAAGGTGCGCCAGCCCGTGCGGGACGCTTCCAAATCCCGCAATGCCTTCACGGACAACAGCAAGGTATCGGTCATTGTCACGCGGCAACCAGCCGCCGCCGCCCAGGACCGACCAGAGGAGCGGGAACACGGGATTCCCGGTGCTCGCGAGATTTCGAATCCACCAGAACGACGACGCCGCGAGTCCAACCCCGGCAGCGCCGGCGACGACCAACGCAGAACCGATGCAATCAGATGTGAGGACCGCCGCAACAGGGATTACCGCCGTGTACTTCACCCCAATTGCGAGGCCCGCCCCAAGGCCGAGACTCACGGTCCGCGCCCGTGCGCTCCCTGCCGGGAAAACCAGGGCATCGATCATGACCAGAACGGCGAGCACGACGAGGTGATCGGGGGCCGCAACGCCAGCGACCCAGGTCGCGTGCCAGCAGGCGACCAGGAGAGCAGGTGCGGCCCAGCGGTACCGTCCGGCCCCGAGCCGCTCGGCGAGGCGCACGAGTTCGACCAGCGCTACGACGAACGTCACCCAGTGGAGACCGGCAGCGGCCTCGGGGCAACCTGCAGCGACCGGCAGGAGAAACACGGTCTGTGCCGCAAGGGGAAAGTGGCTGAAGAGGTTGTGCGGCACGGTCGCAAAGCTCCCGTTGACGAGCCAGCTCCACGGCAGGCCGATGTGGTACACGAGCGCGTCGTAGAAATAGGGAGGAGCGAGCCACAGCGGTGCGCCCGCGAGCATCCCGAGCCCGTAGCCCGCTACAGCCGTGAGGCGCCGGGCACGCGCCGCAGCCGCAACAAGCCCAACGGCGGCCGCCGCGAACCCGACCGCGACGCCCGTTCGAGGCGTGAAGACCTGCGCTGCCAGGGCGACCAGCCACCAGAGCGCGGTCCAGCCGCGAACCCAGCGGTCGCCGTCCGACCGGCCGCCGAGTAGAGACCCGAGACCAGCGATGCCAGCCGCCAGAAGCGTCGTGACGATGAAAGCTGCGAGAAGGTGCATTCCCGTATTGTGCGGCAGACCACCGCCGCCAGTCGAAGCCTACAGCGGTTCGTACAGGGTGCGGCGCTGAGATGGGATGAAGCCGGTGTCTGTGATGACGCGCTTCATCTCCTCGCACGACATGCGGTACTGGGCGGCGGCGGCGGCTACGTTCTCCTCGAGCATGATCGAACCCAGGTCATCGGCACCGAAAAAGAGTGACAGTTGCCCGATCTTGGGCCTTTGCGTCACCCAGGACCCTTGAACGTGCCGCACGTTGTCGAAGGCGAATCGGGCGATCGCCAGCGTCCTGAGGCAGTCGAAGCCGCCCGAGACCGGCACCTCGCCCTCCAGCGCCGTGTTCTCTTCCTGGAACGTCCATGAAATGAACGCCGTGAACCCTTCCGTGGCGTCCTGCGATCACCGGGAGCAGGTGCTCGATTCGGGCGGTGTGGTCTTCGCCGACGCCGCACATCATCGTCGCCGTGGTGCGCATCCTCTGTCGGTGCGCCTCCCGGTGGACACCGAGCCGCTGAACGGCCGAAACCTTGGCGTGCGACCAGATCCGTCTGCGGGTTTCGTCTTCGAGGACCTCGGCGCCCCCTCCCGGAATCGACTCCAGGCCCGCTGCCCGCAAGCGCGCGATCACATGGGAGAGAGGCAGCCTCTCGCCCTTCGCGATGTACCAGATCTCCGAAGCCGAGAACGCGTGAAGGTGAACCGCGGGGAAGGCCGTTTTGAGCTGCCGCAGCAGCCCTTCGTAGAAGTCGATTCGCAGGGCTGGATGGTCGCCTCCCTGGAGCAGGATCCCGGTCCCCCCGGCCGCGACGGTTTCGTCGACCTTCTTCGCGATCATCTCGAACGGCAGGACGTATGCGCCCTGCTCCTCGGGTTTGTGGCAAAAGACGCAGAAGCGGCAACGGTAGATACAGACATTGGTGTAGTTGATGTTGCGGTCGACGATGGAGGTGACCTCGTCCCCGGGGTCCATCTCACGCCGGACGGCGTGGGCCACCGCGCCGAGCTGGTGCAGGGTCACCCCCCTCAAACAGGCTCTCGAGTTGCCCATCCGACAACCGCTCGCCGGAGAGGGCCTTCGCGAAGATGCGCTCGACCTCCCGCCGGTCGCTCCGGGCCTGATACCCTTCGAACCGGCGTCAGACTTCGCGCCAGACCTCGTCACGGCGGGGCAACAACCCGGCTTCGGCGGCGCGCCGCAGAAACTCCTGCATCCCGGCGCGTTCCCGGTCTCCGAGCCGAAACGTCAAGGTGTTCTCGAGGTACTCCCGGGTCTCGTCCAACCCGACCCCGTGCGCTTGCGCCCACCCGGGCATAAGCTCGCCCCAGCGTTCCTCGGCGAAGCCGAGAGAGCGCTCGAGCAGGGCTTCGATCCCCGCTGGTGCCATCACGCCAACCCCCCAAATGGCAAAGACGAAAGGCAGCCCCGCCCAATCCACCCACGCGCCCGCTAGATCGACCTCCAGGAACTCCGTCCGGCCGTGCACCGCGAGCGCGGGGTCGCCGATGATGACCGCCGCATCGACTCCTTCCAGCATCCCTTCCAGGGGCGGCTGGCGGGAGACTACCCGCGGCCTCGCGCCCCATCGCTCGGCCAGCAGGAGTCTCGCTAGGATGACCGACGTCCTCGAAGCAGCATGAGCGGCGAGGCTCTGCACGCGCTCCAGCGGCACCCGTGAGATGAGCAGGACCGAGCGAACCTCGTGACGCGCAGCCACGCCTAGGGAGGGGATTGCGTAGACCCTCGGAATGACGGGCAGCGCCGCCACGGGTATGAGTCCTGCACAGGCCTCTCCGGCCGCTAGCCGATCGGCACACACGGACGGCTCCGCGGCTTCGAAACGGTATGGAAAAGGAGCGGGGATGCCGGCCTCGAGGCCGGCAAGGAGCGGCCGCGCATTGAGGAACCGTACCCCCACGATCCCCGCGGGTTCGCTCAACGGTCGTGCTCCGCAGTGCCCGGCCTACCGGCCAAGGAGAAAAGCCGACAGATCCCCACCCACCAAAGCACCACAGCGCGCGAAGCTGTCAGCTGCCTCCTCATCCTTGGCTCATCGAATCGAGGAACTCCTTGTTCGTGCGGGTTTTCTCGAGCTGACCCTGGAGCAACTCCATCGATTCCACAGTCGAGAGCGGGTTCAGGACCTTGCGCAGCACCCACACGCGCTTGAGTTCCCACTCGTCGAGCAGGAGTTCCTCCTTGCGCGTCCCAGACTTATTGATGTCAATCGAGGGGAAGACCCGCTTCTCGGTAAGCTTCCGGTCGAGGTGCACCTCCATGTTGCCGGTGCCCTTAAACTCCTCGAAGATCACATCGTCCATGCGGGAGCCCGTGTCGATGAGCGCCGTGCCCATGACGGTGAGCGAACCGCCCTCCTCGATGTTGCGCGCCGCTCCGAAGAAGCGCTTGGGCTTCTGCAACGCGTTGGAGTCCACGCCGCCTGAGAGCACCTTGCCCGAGGGCGGGACGACGGTGTTATAGGCGCGCGCGAGCCGGGTGATCGAATCGAGGAGGATCACGACGTCCCGACGGTGCTCGACGAGGCGCTTCGCCTTCTCGAGGACCATCTCCGCCACCTGCACGTGGCGGTACGCCGGCTCGTCGAAGGTCGAGGAGATCACCTCGCCCTTCACCGAGCGCTGCATGTCGGTGACCTCCTCGGGACGCTCGTCGATCAGCAGGACGATGAGGATGATCTCGGGGTGGTTGGCGGTGATCGAGTTGGCGATCGCCTGCAGCATCATGGTCTTGCCCGTGCGCGGCGGGGCCACGATCAGCCCGCGCTGCCCCTTGCCGATGGGCGTGAGCAGGTTCATCACTCGCGAGGTCATGTTCCCTTCGACCTCCAAGTTGATGCGCTCCATCGGGTAGAGAGGCGTCAGGTTGTCGAACAGGATCTTCTCCGCGGTCTGGTCGGGTGGCTCGAAGTTCACCGCCTCCACCTTGATCAGGGCGAAGTACCGCTCGCCCTCGCGCGGTGGACGGATCTGGCCCGAAACCGTGTCGCCCGTCCGGAGGTTGAAGCGCCGGATCTGCGAGGGTGAGACGTAGATATCGTCGGGGCCCGGGAGGTAGTTGTATTCCGGGGCGCGCAGGAAGCCGTATCCGTCCGGAAGGATCTCCAACACGCCCTCGCCGAAGATGAGTCCCTCCCGTTCCGTCTGCACCTGCAGGATCTTGAATATGAGGTCCTGCTTTCGCATGCCGGCCGGGTTCTCGACCTCGAGGTCGCGGGCGACGTGGGTCAGCTCCGAGATCGACATGTCCTTGAGAGTCCGGATGTCGAGGCGCTGCTTGCCCTCGGTCTCGGCGGCCTCCGCTTCGATGGCCTCCTCCTCGAGCACGACGGGCAAGCCCTCGGCGTTGGCGTCGGCGTTGCGGCGGCTTCCCCGGCCACGACCGCGCTGCGTTTTGGTTTCTGGCATGACAGGACTCCTTCTTGGAGCTTCTAGTTTCAGGCTTCTAGCGCCTGGGCGATGGCGGCGATGATTTCTTTCCTTCCGGCTCCGGTGTGGGCCGAGAAAGCAAACGGTTGTTCCCCCGGCGTCAACTCGCGGCCCAGGCGGGCAGTAGCCTGGGCCAGAGCCCCCCGGCCCATCCGGTCGGTTTTGGTCATGACGAGCAGCAGCCGCTTGCCGGCCCGACGCACGAACTCGACCAGATCCACGTCGAGCGGCGAGGTCGGGATCCGCGGATCGACCAGGCCGACAACGAGCCGGAGCCTGTCCTCCTCCAGGAGATATGTCGTGACGTTCTTTCCCCACGCCTGCCGCTGCTCCCGCCCGGTGCGGGCGTATCCGTACCCGGGGAGATCGACGAAGTAGCAACAGTCGTCGACGAGGTAGTAATTGAGCGTCCGGGTCTTCCCCGGCGTTTTGGAGACGGCGGCCAGGCGCGTTCCGAATAAGCTGTTGAGTAGGCTTGACTTCCCGACGTTCGAGCGGCCGGCGAATGCGACCTGCGGAAGCGGGTCCTTCGGGCCCTTCCCGTGATCCGCCACCGTGGCGCGCAGGGTCACCCGCTCGATTCGCATGCCTGTTACTGGTGAGGCACCGCTCCCGGCGCCGGCACCGTGTCCCTCTCCGGCTCGCTTTCGGCGACGGCCGGGAGCGCCCCGTCGAGCGCGACCGCGATCACTTCATCCATTTCCTTGACGAGGTGGAAGTGGATCGCGGAGCGGACGTCTTCCGGGATGTCCTCGAGGTCCTTCTCGTTCTCGATTGGCAGGATCACCTCGCGAATCCCGACGCGGAAAGCCGCGAGGATCTTGTCCTTGATGCCGCCGACCGGCAGCACCTTGCCGCGCAGCGTGATCTCACCGGTCATCGCCAGATCCTGGCGCACCGGCACTCCGGCCACCGCGGAGAGGAGCGCCATCGCCAGCGTGATCCCAGCCGACGGGCCGTCCTTTGGGATCGCCCCCTCGGGCACGTGGACGTGGATGTCGTGCTGGTCGAAGAACTCCGACGGCAGCGGGAGCTGTACTGCCCGGGCGCGCACGTACGACAGCGCGGCACGCGCCGATTCCTGCATGACGTCGCCGAGCTGCCCCGTGAGGGTGAGGGTCCCTTTGCCCCGCATCAGGCTGACTTCCGTCGGGAGGATCTCCCCGCCTACCTCGGTCCAGGCGAGGCCGGTGGCGACTCCCACCTCGCTACGATCGCCAGCCCGCGTGATCCGGAACCGCGGCTTGCCGAGCAGCTCGCCCACGCGCTCGGGCGTGACGACGATCTCCGTTCCGGGCGCCGTCTTCTTCTTGAGGACCTCCCGCGCCAGTTTGCGACACACGGAAGCGATCTCGCGCTCCAGGTTGCGCACGCCGGCTTCACGGCTGTAGCGCTCGATGAGCAGGGCGATGGCGTCATCGCTGAAGTTCACGACGAACTTGGACAGGCCCTGCTGCTCGACCTGCTTCTTCACGAGGAACTTCTGAGCGATCTGAAGCTTCTCCACGTGCGTGTAGCCCGAAAGGTGGATCGTCTCCATACGGTCCTGGAGCGCCGGTGGGATCGTGTGCGTGACGTTGGCCGTCGCGATGAAGAAGACCCGCGAGAGGTCATACTCGACGTCCAGGTAGTGGTCTACGAAGGCGTGGTTCTGCTCGGGGTCCAGGACCTCGAGAAGCGCGGCCGCCGGGTCGCCCCTAAAGTCCGCACCCAGCTTGTCCACCTCGTCGAGAAGGAAGACCGGGTTCACAGTCGTGGCCTTCTTCATCATCTGGATGATCTGGCCAGGAAACGCGCCTATGTAGGTCCGCCGATGCCCCCGCATCTCGGCCTCGTCGCGGACACCGCCGAGGGAGAGACGGACGAACTTGCGGCCCGTGGCGCGAGCGATCGACTTGGCCAGGGAGGTCTTGCCGACACCGGGGGGACCCACGAAGCACAGGATCGTCCCCTTGGGCTTTACGACCAACTGGCGGACGGCGAGGAACTCCAGAATCCGCTCCTTAACCTTCTCGAGGCCGTGGTGGTCTTCTTCGAGGACCTGTTCGGCGCGCTTGATGTCCCGGATCTCCCGGGTCGTTTTCTTCCAGGGCACCGCAAGCAGCCAGTCGATGTAGTTGCGGGAAACCGTGGCCTCCGCCGACATCGGCGCCATCCCCTCGAGGCGCTTCAACTCGGAAATGGCCTTCTCCTTGACCTCTTGCGGCATGCCGGCCGTCTCGATCTTCTTGGCAAGCTCCTCGAACTCCTCCTTGGTGTCGGCACGCCCCAGCTCCTCGTTGATCGCCTTGATCTTCTCCGAAAGGTAGTACTCCCTTTGCGCCTTCTCCATCTGCTTCTTGACCTTGGCATTGAGGCGGCGGTCAATGTTGAGCTTCTCGACCTCCATGTCAAGGAGGTCGTTCAGGCGCTGAAGGCGGTCGAGCGGATTTACCACCTCGAGCAACTTCTGCTTCTCGGCGGTGGGCAGGGGAAGCGCGGCGGCTAACGTGTCGGCGAAGAGATCAGGGTCCTCGGTCCGCAACTCCGCAAGTACGCCTTCGACTCCGATCTGCTGGGAGAGGCGCGCGAACTGCTGGAACAAATTCGTGAGGTTGGAGAGGTAGCGACTGACCTTGGCGTCCGCGACGACCGGAGGCGGGAGAAGCTCGACCTCGGCTTCGTACCCTCCCCCGGAGCGCTGGTTCAGCCCGACAAGACGGCCGCGGACAACGCCTTCGACCCCCACCTTGATGGTGCCGTTCGGAAAAGTCACGTGCTGGAGGATGTTCGCGATCACGCCGACCGAGAAGATGTCCGATTCGCCGGGCTCGTCCAGCTGCGGGTCGCGCTGCGCGACGAGGAAAATTCGCTTGCCGGTCTCATCCAGGGCACGCTGGAGGGACGCCACCGAGGCAGGACGCCCCACGACGAACGCGGACTTCATCCGCGGAAAAACCACCATGTCGCGCAGCGGTACGACCGGAAGAACCTGAATGTGTGATTCGCTCATGAAGCCCTCTCAAGAGAATCTTGGGAATGAAGCTGGAAACTGGCGCAGTGCGCGCTGACAGAGGCGGCCTTAGCCCGCCTTGCGCATTGAGGCGAGTGGTGCCACCCGCCGCTCGACAACTTCGCGCGTGACGACGATTTCGGTGACATCAGAGCGGGACGGAACCTGGTACATGATCTCGAGCATCAACTCTTCGAGGATGATCTTGAGGCCACGAGCTCCCACTTTTCTCGAGATCGCGTCGTCCGCGATCGCCGTGAGCGCATCATCGGTGAAGCGCAGTTCGACCCCCTCGAACGAGAGCATCGTCTCGTACTGCTTCACGAGAGAGTTCTTCGGCTCCGTGAGGATGCGAACGAGGGCGTCACGGTCAAGTTCGTGCAGGTTCGCGACCACCGGGACGCGTCCCACGAACTCAGGGATCATCCCGAACTTGATCAGATCTTCGGGATGGACTTGGGAGAGAAGCTCGCTGGCCGAGCGTTCGGCCGCCGTGAGGATGTGAGCCTGGAACCCCATCGACTTCTGGTTCAGACGCCTTGCCACAATGTCCTCGAGCCCGACGAACGCACCGCCGCAGATGAAGAGGATGTTCGTCGTGTCGATCTGCAGGAACTCCTGGTGGGGATGCTTGCGACCGCCCTGTGGCGGAACGTTGGCCACGGTACCTTCGAGAATCTTCAAGAGTGCCTGCTGCACACCCTCGCCCGAGACGTCGCGCGTGATCGAGGGGGAGTCCTGCTTTCGGGCGATCTTGTCGATCTCGTCGATGTAGATGCTCCCCCGCTGCGCGCGGGCCACGTCGAAGTCGGCCGCCTGGATCAGTCGCAGCAGGATGTTCTCGACGTCCTCGCC
>PMLC01000041.1:17022-77932 GCA_003158745.1 Acidobacteriota bacterium | reverse complement strand
GAGTCAAGTGCATACCCCTAAAGGCAAAAGGGGAAACGTCAAATGAGAGACGAAGAACCGCGACCGAATTGGGTGGGACCGGTTGAGTCGTCCCTTTGACCTGCGTCCGTCGAACCTCCGGACCTTCGAACCTCCAAACTCTCGAACGTGTAGTCCTTCTCCCCTCTGCTCCTCAGCTGTTCTTTTCGTACCGGCGCGGTTACTGGACCGTGATGCGGACCGGCGAGGAGACGATCGTTGTGAACGGCACGCGCACCTGGAAGCTGTGCTCGCCGGAGGCGAGCGGCCACCGCACCTCGTACGGGTAGTCCGCGACCTTGAACGGCGCGCCGTCAACGAACCAGACGACCTGGGGCGGGGGCGGCTCGACGACCGCCTGCAGGGCCAGCGTCCCGAGGCTGGTCGGCGTCTCAGGGTCGCGGAGCAGGCGAGTGCCGTTGCGGGGCGACGCGACGTGCAGGCGCACCGCCTTGGGCGCGGAGGGAGGCGGCCCGGGGACCGCATCCCGGTCCGCCGCCGCTGACACGCCCCCGAGCTGCCCCTGCGCCGCCAGCGTGCCGATACTCGCCGGAGGCTGCGGCACGCCGTGTCCGGCTGCCCACGAGGCGTACCTGGGAGCGAGGAGGGTGAAGGTCCTCACGTCGACGAAGCGATCGGGGGTCGAGGACGAGGCGACTCTGCCGTTGCGTTCGTCGATCGCGACCCGGACGTGCGCGCCGCATGTGGCGACCGGCTCGGTGCCGGGGCGAAACCACTCGGTGGTGGTGCGGTCGCAGAGGGGCGACGCGACGTGCCCGGTGACCGCGCACAGGCGAACCTCGCGGAACCCCGCGGGCGGCGGGAACGAGAGGTCCACCAGGCCGTCCTGCTGGTCGGCGTGGAGCGAGAGCAGGATCCGATGGGCGATGTGCGCCGCGCTCGTGTACCCGGTGAGGCCGGTCATCGGGCGGTAATCCGCGCGGCCGACCCAGATGCCGACCAGGTAACGCATGGAGTACGCCATCGCCCAGGCGTCGCGCTGGTCGGGCGAGGTGCCGGTTTTGACCGCCACCGGGAAGGGGTATTCGGACGCACCCATCCGCGGGAAGGTCGGGAGGCGGGCCAGAGGATCGGCGAGGAAGAGCGAGATCTGCCGCGCCGTGTCCTCGGACAGCACCCGTCGCGGCCGGCCCTCCTCCGTGTGGAGGTACCAGATGAGGTCCGCGAGGCGGCCGTCGCCGGCGAGCACCGTATAGCCGCGGACGAGCCGCTCCAGGGTGACCGGCATTCCGCCGACCGCGAGCCCGAGCCCGTACGAGCGCGCCGGCAGACGGCCGTCGCCGATGCCGAGGTCGCGCAGGAAGGCGTACCCCTCCTCGATCCCGAGCCTGGCCAGGAGGTCGACGGCAGGCACGTTCCTCGAGTTGGCCAGGGCCGCGCGGGGCAAAAGCGGGCCGAGGTAGTCGTCGTCCGCGTTGACGATCCCTCCGGGGCCGCGCTGGAGGTCGTCGAGGACGGTGGCCGGCGTGATGACGCCGAGGTCGAGGGCGAGGGCATACAGGAGCGGCTTGAGGGTGCTCCCCGGCGAGCGCGGCACGCGGGTGAAGTCGATCGAGCCGCGCCGTGACCTGTCGAAAAATCCCGTCGAGCCGACGCAGGCCAGCACCTCGCGCGTGCGCCGGTCGACGACCACCACGGCGGCGTTGCCGGCTCCGCGGTCGTCCCAGCCCGCGACCGCGTTGGCAGCGACGCCCGCGACACGTTCCTGCAGCCCGAGATCGAGCGTGGTCGCGACGATCGGGGTTGCGACGGCGCCGCGCGCGACCCGCTCGCGCAGGTCCTTCTCGTAGCGGAGGATCTCGTGCAGGGCGACCAGCGGCCGTTTCTCGTGCCCAGGCACGGTCAGACCGGCGAGCTGCGCCCCGGCCAGTTCGTACTCGGCCTCGCTGACGACGCCCTGCTCGCGAAGCAGCCCGAGGAGGCGACGGCCACGAATGATCGCGCGCTTCTGCCCGTCGCGGTCGAAGGGGTTCATCCTGGCCGGCGCCTGCGGCAGCGCCGCGAGGAAGGCGATCTCGGCCCAGGAGAGGTCCTCGACCGGCTTGTCGAGGTAGCGACGGGCGGCGTACGCGATGCCGTGGATGCGGTTTCCATACGGGGCAAGGCGCAGGTACTGCGCGAGGACCGCCTCGCGGCCGTAGCGGGCGGTGAGGAACACGCCGGTGAGCGCCTCGACCGCCTTGCGGAGGTACGACCTCCCGCCCGGATTCTGCATTCGCGCCACCTGCATCGCGAGCGTCGACGCGCCGGACACCCTCCGGCCGTTACGGACGTTCTGAAGGAACGCGCGAGCCACCGCACGCGGGTCGACGCCCGGGTGGCTCCAGAAGTGCCGGTCCTCGAGGGCAACGGTGGCCGCGACAACTCTCTGTGGCAGTGCCTGGACCGACCAGTACCCGAGCTCCTGGCCGGGCTCAGGGCTGACCTCGGCGAGGAACGCGCCGTGCCGGTCGCGCAGGAGGATGGTGGCCGGCGGCGCCGCGAGGGTCGCGCGCCATACCGCGACCGCAACGAGGGTCAGGCAACCCAGGAACGCCAGGCCGCCTGCCCCCGCCAACCCCCGCACGACGCGTCGCGACATCTCGTCTCCGGTCACGCGCTCACGGTCACGGCTTCCGCGTCACCTCGATCCTTGCTCCCGACCCGTTGCCGCGGACGGCGCCGTCGTACATCAACTCGGCCTGCGCCGGCGGCTGGATGAAGCTGCCTGGGATCGTCGCACGCGTGCGGAAGTAGAAGTCGTACGTCCCCTTGGGCAGCGAGTTGTAGTAGAAGGACACGCCGTCGTCCATGTACGCGGCGTACGTCGGGACCAGGGTGAGCGCTCCGGTGGGCTTGGCTTCCGGCGGCGCCGTCGTGAGGTTGGGGTTGAGCGGCTCCATGCCGGCCGCCAGCGGCACGACGATCGCGACGTAGAAGCGGTCGCCGGGGTTCACGACCTGGACGTGGTCCTCCACAACGTCTCCGACCGAGAGGCCGACGGTCTGGCCGGCCTCCGAGAGTGTGACCTTTTCGGGCGGCTCGCCGCCGCCGCGCTGGCGCAGGAGCTCCCGCGTGACGACGAACCCCGCCGCCGCAGGTGCGACCTTGCTCCCGTCCTGGCGCGGGACGTAGGTGGTCTCGACCCGCACGACGACGGGGCCCTCCCCGCCGGGATCCAGGGTGACCTCGCCGCCGCCGACCCCGGCCGAGACCACGGCGCCGACCGGGTTGGCCTGCCCGAGCGTCACGGTCTTGCGCTCATCACCGAAGCGCACCTGCGCGGTGTGGGGCTTGCTTCCGGCGAACGGCGGCTGCAGCAGCTCGGCGAGGGCCAGGAGCGCCGATGCGTTGGCGTTGGTCGTGCCCCAGCCGTCGTCGCGGCCGAGGTTGACGAGCCCGTCGATGAGGACCTGCAGGCGGGGGTTCTTGGCGTCCGTTCGCGCCAGGCCCCGGGTCACCTCGGCGACCGTCCGCGTCTCACTGGGGAGGATGAGCCCGTTGCGGGCGTGTGCCGTCGCCTGCAGCCCGCCGTACGCCTCGCGGCCCTGCCACAGCCGCACGACGACGCCGTCCCACAGGCGAGCGGCGAGCTCCTTGCTCGTCGCCGAGGAAACGTCGCCGTTGCGGGCGAACGACTGCAGGACGCCGGCGACCGCCTCGAGGTCGAGGAACTGCGCCTTCCGCGCCAGCTCCGCGGCGTAGCTCGGGTTGAACTTCCCGGCCTGGGCGAGCGCCACCAGTGCCCAGCACCGTTCGGCGAACGACTCGCCGTCGATGAAGCGGGAGTAGTCGGAGCGCAGCGCCTTCTCGAGGCTGTCGGTCAGCGCGTCGAGGAGCTTGGGATCGACCCGGTAGCCGGCATCCTTCGCCTCGACCAGGAACTGCACGACCCACGCGGTGAGCGAGACGTAGCCTGTGGAGCCGGGCCAGTACGCCGTGAGGCCCGCGCCGTCCACCACGCTCGGGATCCACTCGAGGGTCTGGCGAACGGCCCGGTCGAGATCCTCGTCGGAGCCGCGCTGCTGCAGCAGGGCGCGGAACTTCTTGAGGGCGAGCTCAGCGCGGGCGCAGCTGATCCGCTGCTCGGTGCAGCCGTACGGGTAGGTGAGCAGGAAGTTCAACCCGGCGGCCATGCGCACGAGTCCGGGCTGGTCGGAGATGAGGATCGCCCGCCGCACGCTGCCGGGCCGGGCTTCCTCGGGGATCGCTGGAATGGCGAGCGGCTTTCCTGCTTCGACTTCTGCCAGCTGGCGTAGCGAGGCCGGCCTGCGGTCGTCGCGGATCGGCAGGGAGACCTCGAAGCCGTCGCGCGCGCCGTCGGATGTCCGCTCCACGCCGACGCGGAACAGCACCTCCTGATATGAGAGGGCGCCCTGGTCGTCGAGCGGCGGCGTCGGGACGCTGACCCCGAAGTCGAGACGCTCGGGGTGGTTCGCGACCCAGGTCACGTCGCGGGTCGCGGGCTCCTTGAGCTCGACGCCCTTCACCTGGATCTCGGCTTTGCCCGGGCCGCCTTCGCCCTCGACCACGCGGCCGATGGCGGCGGCAGTGAACGTGTCACCGGGACGGACGAAGCGCGGCAGCGCCGGTTGCACGATCACCGGCAGCCGGACCGCGATCTCGGAGGTCCCGATCCCGAAGCGGTCGGGACCGGAAACCGCCTTGGCGCGAATCATGAAGTTGGTCAGGTTGTCCGGCAGCTCGACGGTCACCGTGACCGTCCCGTCAGGGCCCACCTCGATCGCCGGGTTGTAGTACGGCACGGTCTTGAAGTTCTTGCGCACGGTCATGCGGGCCAGGAGGCCGTGCTCGCGCGCCCCGCGGTCGCCGCCGGGAAGCTCCGCGAAGGCGAGCTGCCCGAAGGCGAGGTTCCGGGTATCGCGCACGGCGAGTCGCGAGACCACCGGCGTGATGAAGTCCGGCAGCGGATCCAGCCGCTGCTCCTTGCCGAGGGCCAGCACCGCCTGATCGACGAGCCAGAGCGTGACCTCGCCGGGAAGCGGCTTGCCGTGCGGGTCCGAGAGGCGAATCGTCACCGAGATCTTCTGCCCCGGCAGCGCCCTGGCCGCATGTTCGAGCTTGACCACGACGCGGTTGTCCACCGGGTTGACCTTCAACCATGTGGTCGCCGCCATGGTGGCCGGCTTGCCGAGGTCGCTGGCGCTCCCCGGCCCGGGGGATGTGCCGGGGACCCGGCCGCGCATGAGCACGAAGTGGACCGGCAGCTCGGGCACGTAGGTCGAGCGGACGGGGACCTGGAACGAAGCTGCCCCGCCCTCGACCGGGACCCACCGGTACTCGTTCCCGTCGGGCGCCTCGACGATCGCAAGGGCCATCGCCTTCTGGAACGGGCTCTGAAGCACCAGGTTTGCGGTGTCGCCGGGGTCGTAGGTGGCCTTGTCGTTGCTTACGGTGAAGACCGGCGTGGTCGGCTTCGACCAGTTGACGGGCTCCTCGCCGCCTGCGTAGAGGTCGAGGGAGACGGTCTGGCTGCGGCCCAGGCGGTCCGCCGCCTCCAGCTCCACCACGTAGACGCCTGCGACCTTGATCGGGATGGGAAGCTTGATCACGTCGGCGCCGCTCGTGATCTTGGTCTCGAACACCTTCTCATCGACCACGTCGGTCACGTAGCGCGCTTTCCCTTCGGAGAAGTCGCTCGCCTGCAGCACGGAGTGCCACTGGCGGTGGAGCATGCGCACCGTGACGGCCTGGCCGGCCAGGGGGGCGTCGTCGTGGCCGAGGACGATGATCTCCGGCTCGATCGTCGTGGCCCGCTCGATGAAACGGGGGAGCTTGAGCCCGAGAACGAAAGGCGGGAGGGCGGTGACCTGCTCGACCGCCGTCACCGTCTGGTCGTTGGCTCCTGTCACCGTCGCTTCTACCACGTAGGTTCGCGGCTGCGCCGTCACCTCGGCGGCCGGGTTGATGACGAGCGACGAGGCGCCGTCCTTGTCGGTGACCTCGTCGCGCTGCAGCGTGGAGGAGGATTCGAAGCGGCCGCCCGAGGAGTAGCGGGCGTCCGAGGAGAACTGGAACCCCTCGCGGCCCTTCGGCGTCCAGGTGTAGGGAAACTGGGTGACCCGCCAGCGCACCGGCTGCGCCGCCACCTGCCCGCCCGCGTAGTACGTCGCCGTCAGCCCGACCTTGAACTCGCGGTCGAGCGGCGTGCGGTCGGGGGCGTGGAGCTGCACCTCAAATTCGGGGATGCGGTACGCCTCCATGCGGAACGACACCCGGCCGAGCGTCGCTCCTTTGGCGGTCTCGAAGCGGGCGTGGTACACGCCGGTCGGCAGTTTTTCGGCGGCGAACGCCTGGTAGAAGCTGCCCATCGCCGAAAGCGTGGTGGGGTAGCGCCACACGAGATCGCCGGGGCCCTCGACCACGACGGTGCCGCTCATCGCCGGGGGCTTCAGGGTGCCGCGCTCGCGGATGCGGACGTAGCCCTTGATGTAGACGGTGTCTTCCGGCCGGTACACGGGCCGCTCGGTGAAGATGTGGCACAGCGTCTGCGCCGCTGCCTGGCGTTCCGTCAGGACCTCCTGGGTCCACTGCAGCCAGGGCTGGTGCGTCGGGCTCCAGCGGCCGTCGGCGTAGCCGTCGGGGGCTCGTCGGGGGTCGAGGACGAGCAGGTCGACCCCCTTCTGCACGACGATGCGTCGCACCTCGACGGATTTATGGGGATCGTTGCCCGGCGCCTGCCACGTCGCCGTCCCCTGGGCGTCCGTGACCCCGTCGAACAGCGTTTCCCACTTCGTGTCGGCCCCCTCCGCGACGGAGCCCTCGACGCGGACGCGGGCTCCGCCGACCGGCGCGTCGGTGGACAGAGAGGTGACGACGAAGCGCGCAGCCGTGGGCTCCTCGGCGGTGGCGAGCGCCAGGTCGGTGACCTGGACGCGCATCCATGAACGCCGGCTCCCGCCGTCCAGCCGCCGTATTCCGACGAGGTACGTGCCCGGCTGGCCCTTGCCGCCGGCGTACGCGAGGTGCGGCTCGAGGTCGAGCCCGAACGTCGCCGCGCTGCCCTCCCGGCGCAGCGGGAGCTTGACGATCGCCGAGACGGCGGGCGTGCCGAGAGCCTGGATCTGGTCGGAGAGTTCGCGGCTGTCGATCGACTGATCGGGCGCGGTGAACGGCTTCGGGCGCTCGCCCGGTCCGGGTGGCCGGTCGGCCTCGTCCACCTCGATCGGACGGTCGGGGAAAGGCCAGAAGGAGCGGTCGAGCGGGTCGATCCGATGGATGCGCAGGTCCACCCGCTCGTCGCCGCGCCCTGCCAGCGGGACCATCTGGGGTCCGAACCGCTCGAGGATCCCGCGGGAGGCGCCCAGGTCGAGGTACGTGTTCTTACGGGGGAACGCGACGTACACCTCGCTCTCGCCCCGCATGTCGAGCGTCCTGCCGTTGGCGTCCTTGATCGGCGTGGGAACGAGCGTGACGCGGTACAGGGTCTCCGCGGCGAAGTTACCGGCGACCGTGAGGAACGCGTTGCCGGTGCCGTAGGAGAGGTTGTCAACCGCCGGCGTGAGGCGGACGAGGTTGCGCGCCTCGACCGGGCCGAGCCCGCTCGGCGCCGAGGAGAAGCGCACGACGAGCCTGCGGTTGTTGGGGTCGCAGCGCAGCGCCTGCTCGCGGGCGTACCGGTTCCCCTCCGGCGTGACCGGCACCTGGACGGCGTCGCACCCAAAGGAGGCCACGCGGAACGGCTCGGCCGTGGAGAACGTGACCTCGGTGAACGACAGTGTCGGGTCGTCCTCGAGCGAGAGACGGAGGTGGACGATCGCCCGCATCCCCAGCGGGATCGGGCTTCTCAGGTTGAGCACGTACGTGGCGGCGTCGGAGCTGCTCTTGCGCTCGATGACCTTGAGCGTGAAGTCGTCGCTCTTCAGCCACCGGCTCCCCTCGGGACCGATCCCCGGGAGGGAGCGGAGCTCGACAGTGACCATGCGCACGAGGGACAGCTCGTCGAGGGGCTCGGCGAACGTCAGCGAGATCGAATCGACGGCCTCGAGCCTCTCGGCGTTGTTCGACGGGATGGTGCCGGTGGGCGGCTCCATGAGTGTGGCGAAGCGGGCCGTGTTCCCGTCCACCGTCCACGTGAAGCGCTCCAGCGGTGGCCACGGCTCGGCCGGGCGAAACTGCAGCGTGCGTGCGTCGAGCCAGGTGAACGCCCCCGGGTGCGGCGGGTTGGCGGTCACGAACCGTTCGGGCCGGTCCTCCGGGCCTCCCTTGGCGGGCCCGACGTCGCGGGCGAAGAACACCGTCACCGGGTCCCACCGCCGCAGGAAGCGGTCGGGCACCACGACTGTTCCCGTGGCCCCGGCGGGGCGGACGAGCGGGGGCACGTAGTTTGCAGCCTTGCTCTGTCCGTGCACCGCGAGCCCAGGCAACTGCGCCGCAGCCAGTGTGAGGACGACGCCCGCGAGGCGATGCATCGAGGCTCTCATGCTTCCCGCCTTTCCCGTCTGTCGAGTCGTCAGCGAGGTTGTAGGCCAGTGGGTTGCCGGCAGCGGTGCCGCATTCATCGCGCACCTCCCGGGGGCTCCGGGGCTTCCTCGCCCTCGCCGGGCTCCTCGCTTTCGCCGGGCTGTGCCTCTTCGGTCTCTTCCTGCTCGCTCGGCGTCTGTCCTCGCGCCGCCGTCGCGGCCGAGGCCTCGCTCTTTCCTGTGGCCAGCTCCAGGTACTTGCGGATCACCTCGGGCGGCGGCCCGGTGTCGGGTGGCCGGATGCCGACGACCGCGGGGCGAACCCTCGCCGGCGCGCTCCGGGCCGGCGCGTGCACGGTGAGCACGTACTCGCCCGGCGTCAGCTTCGTCATCAAGACCACGCCCGACCCGAGCGGACGCCCCGCGCTGTCGAGGAGCTTGCACGTCACCGTGTCCGAGTCGGCGCGAACGCCGACCCCGACCGGCCCCTCGAGGGTCACGGTGAAGCTGAAGGCGCGGGTCTCGCCCGGAGGCAAAAGCAGCTCCGGGCCGAGGCCCTCATCGATCGAGGTGAGTCCGGTCGCCGTCAGCTCGGCGCTGCCCGCGAGCTCGAGCCCCGACACGGCCCGCAGGCCCAGTTCCGCAGTCCCGGATGGGAGGTAGGCGTCGAGCGAGCAGCCGTTGGGGTGGAGCGCGATCTCGGGCTCGCCCCCGGGCCGCACCAGTCGCGTGGCCACCGGCGTGGCTGTCCGCAGATGAAGCAAAGCCGGGTGTCCGAGGTTGACGCGAACCATCATCGCCTTGCCGTGGAGTGCCAGCGTTGCCGGCGGATCGATGGTCGTTGCCGTGAGGTTCCCGACGAGGCCCCAGAGCGCCTCGGCGAGATCGCCGGCGCGGTCGAGCCAGCAGAGCAGGCGTCCCGGCCCGTGCGAGAGGAGCAGGCTTCCGCCGGAGCTGCCGACCGTCATCTCCCGTCCGTGCCGGACGCGACCGTCGGCGCCGAGGAAGACGGCCTCGCTCGTGCCGCGGATGTGCACGGTGTATGGGTGGTCGGCCGTCACGTCGAGCTTCGGCACCGTCAGCCTGAGGATCCCAGCGGCCGCCTCCACGCTCTCGAATGGGCGCTCGGTGCCCAGGGTGAGCGCCGAATCGGCCTGCAACGGCGGCAGGACGTTGATCGAGAAGCTGCCCCTGTCGCTCCCTGCCCGCAGGAGGACCATCTTCGTCGCGGACGTGTCGAGGCTCTCGGCGAACGCCGGCCCTCCGGCCCAGTGCACGCTCTCGATGCCCTTGTCGCTCGAGAGGACCGCCACGATGCCTTCGCCGAGACCTAGCTGCAAGCGCTTCGGTCCGGGCGGAAGGTCGTAAGCGACGCCGTTCCGACCGGCGACCGACCCGCTCAGGGTCCCGAACGGCGCGGGCTCCGGCTGGCGTGCCGGGTAGCTGAACTGCTGCAGGCGGACCTCGATCGGCTCAACGGACGGCTCGGCCTGCCAGACGGCGGCCGCGACCTGGCGGACGCCGACGGCTACGGCCACGGCGCCGTGGCGCCCGACCGCCATCGCGACGGGGCCGGCGCCTGCGTCGCTCGGATGGGCCCGGTCGACGATCCGCGCCCCCGGCTGCCCGCTCATGCTGCTGGCGACGGCCAGCACGGTCCGGGTTTCGCCGCCTCCCAGATCGCACACCACCGGTTCTCCCGGCGGCACGCGGAGCGCGACGCTTCCGCCCGCCTCCACGACCATCCGGGATCCCCGCACGGAGGCGCGGGCGCCGGGCGTGATGTCGCTGACCAGCCAGAGCGACGAACCGGCCGCCGCGACGGGTTCCCCCGCGCTGGACTCGGCGGCGCGCGCCGTTCGAGAGGTCGCGCGCACCTCCGCCGCGGAAAGGAGGAACATCCCGGGGCGCTCGAGATGAACGAGCGCCGCCCCGACCGGCGGGTCGCTGCCGGCCACCGGGCCCAGGTCGATACCGGAACCGAGGGCGGCCTCGCTGACCGTCCCCGGCGCGACTGCCGCGACGACAAGCCGAGCCGGCAACCCGCGCTGGTCGACCGACCAGACCCGCATTCGTAGCGCGGTCGATCCGTTGGCAAGCTCAGGCCCCCGCAGGGGCACTTCGAGGCGCAGGTCGCGCCCGACCCGTGTGGCGAGGGGCCGCCAGCCCTTTTCGGACTGCGCTTCCAGCACGCAGCCCACGCTCTCCGCCGAGCGCACGCTCGCGACCAGGAGCTCGGCTCCTCCAGGCAGCTGGAGAGGAACGACGTGGGCGGCCTGGCCCGTCTCGATCTCCCGGCGCCCAGGAACCGCGAGAGGCGGTTCGGCGGCTTCGCCGGGGGTGCGCATCGACACCGCGCACGTGGCGCGTCCGGCCCCCACGGGGATCACGCGCAGCGTGTAGTTCCCGGGTTCGAGGGATGTGGCGATGTGGAAGTTCCAGTCGTCGGGGCGGTCGTCGTTGGACGCGAGGACGCGGCCCTTGGGGCTGAGCAGAACGGCGCGGACGTCGTCGCTGCCGAACGATGAGAGCTCCACCAGCCCGGCGCGGCCGACGGCGAGGCCGATCGAATCCGGGGCGCTGATCTCCCGGGTGAGACCCGCGACCAGCGGCCCCGGCTTGACGGCGAGGCGGTACCCGACCTGGTTGTTGTTGCGCGCGCACACTACCGAGAGGCGATAACTCCCGGCCTTCAGCTCGCCGGACCAGCCCTTTCCGAGAGTGAGGTCGCCGACCTTGCCCGCGCCCTCGCCTCCGACCAGCTCGAGCTCTCCGTTCATCACGGCGGAGAGGTCGACCTGAGTGCGCGCCGTGGCGGGCAGGGAGAACTCCCATACGTCGGGGGTCTGCCGGCCGCCATCCGATGCCTGCTCCCACACGTGGTCGACCTGGCGGTCCAACGGGAGCTGATGGGGGCCGTGGCCCGCGAAGTGCAGCGGCTCCGGGGCCTTCTCAAGGACGGTGACGCGCCGGGTCATGACGTCCTCGGGGAGGAGCACGAGCCGGTAGCCGCCCGGCTCGAACGTGCGCGTGATGTCGGCCCGGATGTTGGGAGGCTCGATCGGCCACCCGTCCGCGTCCTCGAGGCGGCAGCGGAAGTCGTGCCCGAGTCCCAGCGTCCGTAGGTGGTACTCGCCGCGGCTTTCGATCGTGAAGCGATACGCGACGCCCTGGCCGGCCGGCAGCGAGATGCGGGCCGGGACCGAGGGCGCGAGGAGCCCGCCGTCGGTGATCAGTGTCTTCTCGAGCTTGACGCCGAGGTGCCCGGCCGACGCCCCCTCGGGCTGCACGGTGAGCTGGTATTCGCCCTCGCGGAGGTACTGCTGGATCAGGAAGTTCCGGCCGACGCCGTTGGCGGCCTGGCGGTCGAGCGAGAGCACGGTACGGGTGCGCACGTTGCCCTCGGTGGCGAGCAGGCCGGTGGACTCGAGGCGGTACAGCGCCGGGGCGTCGGCGCGCACGAGGAACGTTGCGCTCTCGGAACTCTCCATGTCGAGGAAGGTCGGCGCCCCCGCGGTCAGGGTCGGGAACTTGGGGAGCGCCTCGAGCGCTTCGGGCGGCACCGGGGGCAACGGCGCCGCGGCCTGGAGACGGACGGGTTCGAGCGCGAGGGAGTAGAGAACGGTCGCCGCTCCCGCGTTGGACACGCTCAGCGTGTGCTCGCCCTCTTCGACCACGGTTTCCTTCCGGGGCGCCCCGCCATCGACCGAAACGTCGATCAAGGTCCCCGCCTCGTCGCGGGCTCGAAGAGTCCCGCGCTCATCCGCCTTGAAGGTGGTTTTCAGATCCTCGCCGGGTCGCTGTGTGACGGGGAGCGCCTCGGTGAGGTCGAGGGGCAGCGGGCGCAGCACGACGCCGGCGCGAACGCCGGGCTGGTCGTTGAGGTAGGCCATGTAGTAGTCGTCGGTGTTGAGAGTCACCCGGGGGAACAGAGCCGCCGCCCGCAGCGGGGTCTGCTGCGTCCCGGCCTCCTTGCCGAGCTTCTCGAGGGCGTACGTGAGGACGCCGTACGGCCGTACGACGATGTCGAGGATGCCTTTCGTGTCAGGAAACACGCCGAGCACGTAGAATCCGGCGTCAAGGTCCCAGGCGGAGCCGCTCGGCTTCGCTTTCGGGCTCTCGTAATGCTCGGGTCGCCAGGTGAAGAAGGGCTCGATGCGGAACGTCGCCTCGACGCCGCGCGAGAGCACCTCGTAGCGTCCCTTCGCCCCGACCTTGAGGAAAATGGTCATCGTGTCGAGCAGGTTGCAGCGACGCGCCCAACCGTGCGTGCCGTCGACCTCTACGGCCTGGTCCAGAAAGGCCTCGCGATCCTTAATGCGGTCGGACCAGCGAGCCACGATCACGGTGGCGTCCACGGAGTCCTCGGGGTGCCCGGAGTGCACCGTGGAGATCCAGTGATCGCCGGTCTTTCTAAACTCGTACGTCCTGCTCGCCTCGAACTGCTGGAGGATGTATGGCTGTCCGGCTTCTGCGCGCACGGTCACGACGCGGTCGTGGTCGGGCGTCTTGCCGATCTCCGCCTCGGCGGCGGGCGGCAACGACTTCTTTGTGATCTCTGCGACCGAACCCTCGTTATGGAGCGGACGGTCAGGATCGGCCTGCCCGACCTGCAGCTGCGCGGGCCTCGCCTCGGGCAGCTCGACGCGGAAGTACGTCGTGTCGCCGGGCGCGAGGAACCGGTCGTAGCCGAGCGGTCCGACCGTCAACCGCTGGCGCCCGGCCTGCGGGAGCCTCGGGATGCCGAACCGCACGTACAGCGGATGCTCGCTCGCGTCCTCCGACCAGGGCTGGCCGGGGCCGCCGTACGCGGTGACCAGGTACAACCCGGCTTCGAGGTGCGTCGAGAGGCGGCACACCCGCATTGGGTGCCCCTTCTTCGGCTCGATCGGCTCGCGCTCCGGCACTGCCTCGTGAAGCCAGGTGCCGTCGCGCCAGAGGCGGAGGTCGGCGAGGTTGCGCCCGGCGGCCTCGATCGCGACCACGCGGGCCTCGTCGACCTGCAGCCAGTACGACGCCTGCTGGAAGTCCTGCAGCGTCTCGTCGATCGGCTTGAGCTCGACCAGCAGCGGCGGCTGCGGGGCGTGCAGCTCGGTGTACGGGTTGACCTCGAGCCTGGCGTTCCCCGAGGCCTTCTCGTGACCGAGCGCGATGAGCTTGTACTCGCCGCGGTCGAGGAAGAGGTCGAGTCGTCCATCCTTGGTCCCGGCCTCGCCGGACTGCAGCCCCGGGCCCGCCATGCGGTCCACGAGCTGCAGCGACGTGCCCTGCGAGCTCGCGACCGTGAGGGCGTAGTAGCCGAACGCGGAGACTTTGACGATCGCCTCCTGCCGCCCCGCCGCGGGAACGCTCGTCCGCGAGAGGGTCGCCTTGGCCTTCGGCGGCGCCTGGGCGACGGCGACCGCGGCGGCCAGGGAGGCGGCAAGTGCCGCTGCGATCGTTCCCTTGCGACGGAAAAGGAAAACGGGCCGTGCACCAGAGGCGGCGGGGGAGTTTGTCATCGGTGAGCCCTCCTGCGGACTGCGAGTTCGTTGCTTCGCTAATGCGTCTATTCGCACTTGAACTCCGTTGTGATGGTCTGGAACTCCGGGACCAATCGTCGGTCCCGATGTGTGGTCGACGGTCGAGATCACCGGTTCCGTCCCTTGCGCAGGCGTCATGTGTGTGCGTTCACAATTTTCAGGGATTCTACCCCAGTCCATGCTCCCGGCAACCGCCGCCGGTTGAACCTCGAACGTACGACGTCTGGTACTGGCGGGAGGTCAAACGTGAGAAGGGAGAAGGTAGAGGTCAAACGTCAGAAGGGAAACGTCAAAGGAACGACAAGAAAGCCAGCTCGGTTCTCAGGTGAATGTCGTCGTTTTCCGTTTGACCTTTGACGTCTGACCTTTTACCTCTTCTCGTCGAACCTTCGAACCTCCGAACCTTCAAACAGTCTTGTTTTGTCCCCTCCGCTCCTCCGCCCCTCTGCTCCTCTGCTGGGTGGGTGGGGGAGAGCCTTCATTGACCCGCCGCCGTCTCACCCCTAGCATACCGGGGATGGGAAAGCGCAGTTCGCAGGGTGCGCCGAGGCAGACGGCGGGGACGGGCAAGGGCAAGGGCCGCGGGACGCGGTCCGCGCTGCGCCCTGCGCACGAGCCGACCAAGGACGACACCGCCGGTGACGAGAGCCTCGCCGCCGAGACTCCAGTTCGCACGAGCGTCCCGCCCGGCGGGCGCGAGCGCGCTGTCCTGGTTGCGGTGGTCACCGGGAAGGCGGCGCGCAACGTGGTCGAGTCCCATCTCGACGAGCTGGCGCAGCTCGTGGACACGGCGGGCGGCGTGGCCGTGGCGCGCCTGCTGCAGGAGCGCAAGTCGCCCGACCCGACGACGTTCATCGGAAAGGGGAAGGTGAGCGAGCTCGCGGCCCTAGCCAAGGAGAACGGGGCGAAGCTCGTGGTGTTCGACGACGACCTCTCGCCGTCGCAGGCCCGCCACCTCGACGAGGCACTGCCCGCGGACGTCAAGGTCCTCGACCGCGCCGGGGTGATCCTCGACATCTTCGCGCTGCGTGCGCGCACCAGGGAGGCGCAGATCCAGGTCGAGCTGGCGCAGCTCACCTACCAGATGTCGCGCCTCACCCGGCGCTGGGCGCACCTCTCCCGGCAGGCCGGCGGGATCGGCACCCGCGGGGTGGGCGAGACCCAGCTCGAGAGCGACCGCCGCGTCATCCGGCGCCGCATCGGCACGCTGCGCGAGCGGCTCGATCTGGTCGAGCGCGAGCGCGAGGTGCAGCGCAAGCGGCGCGCCCAACTCCCGGCCGTCGCTCTCGTCGGCTACACCAACGCCGGCAAGAGCACACTGTTCGAGAAGCTCACCGGGACCTCGACGCTGGTCGAGGACAGGCTGTTCGCGACGCTCGACCCGCGCACCAGGCGCGCCGAGGTCGGCGACGGCGTCGCCGTCGCGGTCGCGGACACCGTCGGATTCATCCGCAAGCTGCCGCATCATCTTGTGGCATCGTTCCGCGCGACACTGGCCGAAGCGGCGCTGGCCCAGGTCGTCGTGCACCTGGTGGACGCGTCGCACCCGGATTGGCCCGACCAGCTCGCGGTGGGCGAGGAAGTGCTGGCGTCGTTGGGAGTCGAGCCGAAGGGCTGCATCGTCGTGCTCAACAAGGTAGACCGGCTGGGCGGCGCGCTCCCTCCGGCGCCGGTTGATCGGAACGTCATCGCCATCTCGGCGCTGACCGGCGAGGGCATGGACTCGCTTCGCGACAGGCTGCGCACTGCGATCCTGTCCCAGCCCGGGCTGGAGACTCTCCGGTTTCCGGCCGAGGGCGGCGAGGAGCTGCAGCGCGCCTTGCGCGACGAGGACGTCGTCGCGCGCCGATTCACGGCCGAGGGGATCGACCTCGTCGTCCGCCGCCGGTAGCTGGTCCTTCTCATTCGTCTCGTTTTGGGCGCCAACCTCGCACAGGAACGACGAGCACGGCGGACGTGAGCGACGCCGTCGGCGGGTGATCGCGAACGGTCGGAAGCGCAACCGCCCCACCTCGGTATCTCCTCACCGGAGTGTGCCGACGAGGCTGTGCGCCTCTGGTAGAGCTGCAGCGGGGTTGTGAGACTTGACGGAGTCTCTGTAGCTGCTTACTATTTTGCCACCGGAGATGGCGTTCTCCATCAACTGCCCCATGGGCTGATGACGCCTGGCACAAACAGTGGAGGTGTCATGGTGGAACAACTCTGGAGCGGCGTGATCATCTGGCTCGGACTGGCGTTCCTCGCCAGCCTGATCTCGTGGCGTCTCGGGATCTCGGTTGCACTCGTGGAGTTGGTGGTCGGGATCACCGCAGGCAACTCCTTTCACCTTGAGATCACACCCTGGGTCAACTTCCTCGCGAGCCTCGGCGCGCTGGTCCTGACGTTCCTGGCGGGCGCGGAGCTTGAAAGCGCAGTCATCAAGAAGTTCTGGAAGGCAAGCCTGGCGCTGGGCGTCGTCAGCTTCGCAGCGCCGTTCGCGCTCGCCTGGATGTTGGCGCAGTTCGTGTTCGGGTGGGGGCTGCGAGCCGCACAGATCGCCGGGCTAGCCATGTCGACGACCTCGGTGGCTGTTGTGTACGCCGTAATGGTCGAGACCGGCCTCAACGAGACGCCGCTGGGCAAGCTCATTCTGGCGGCGTGCTTCGTCACCGACCTCGGCACCGTGATTGCGCTTGGACTGTTGTTCACCAACTTCGGCGCGACCTTTTGGATCTTCGTCGCCGCAACCGCCGTCGCGATGGCGACCCTGCCGAGAATCACCCCGTTTCTCCTGCGAAAGCTCAACGCCCATTCCAGCGAGCCCGAGGTGCGCTACCTGCTGCTCGTGCTCGCGGGGCTGGCGCTTCTGGCAGTGCGCGGCGGTAGCGAAGGAGTGTTGCCCGCGTACCTGGTAGGGATGGTCCTGGCCGACGCGTTTCTCGGCAACCGCGAGCTGATCAAGCGAATGAGGGCGACCACCTTCGCGCTGCTGACGCCCTTCTACTTCCTCAAGGCCGGGAGCCTGGTTTCGCTGCGCGCCGTGCTCGCGAGCCTCGGCCTGGTGGCCGCCTTCTTCGCGGCGAAGACCGGGGCGAAGTTCCTCGGCCTTGTGCCGGTCGGCCGCGTCCTGGGCTTCACGCGGCGCGTCAACCTCTACTCGACGATGATGATGAGCACCGGCCTCACGTTCGGGACGATCGCGGCGCTGTATGGCCTCAACAACGGGGTCATCACCAAGGAGCAATACTCTGTACTGGTAGTTGTCGTGATCCTCACCGCGATTGTGCCTACGCTGGTGGCGCAGTCGTTCTTCGCACCGCATGCGCAGGAGACGGAGAACCCGTTTGGTCGCAAGAGGGGAGCTCGCCATGTTTAGCAAGATCGTGCTGGCGTACGACGGATCGGAGGGGGCAAAACTGGCGCTCGAGCACACCGGCAGGCTCGCGGGCGGCGCACAGGTGCTGGTCCTAGCGGTGGGCCGCATTCCCGAGTACGCGGAGACCGTCAGCGAAGTCGAGGAAGCGAAGGAACAGGCGGGACGCCACTACCAATCAGCACTGGAGGAAGCGGTCGCCACGCTGCGCAAGGCGGGTGTTTCCGCCGAGGCCCACCTGGACTACGGCAAGGTCGGCGACACGATCGTCCGTCACGCCGAGGAGATCGGGGCCGACCTCATCGTCGTCGGCACCAATCCGCACACCGCCCTCAAACGGCGCGTTCTCGGCGCCTCCGCGGACAAGGTCGTCGACCATGCACACTGTTCCGTGCTGGTCGTTCGCGCGGGCGACACGGAACCAAAGGTCTGAGCGAACTGCCACCTTGCTCAGCCGCGCGGCTGCGTGCGCCGAACGCCGTACGGCTGGTCGCCCGACGCCGGTAGCGGGTTGACCGCTGGCGCGGTTCACCGGGCGGCGTGGCTGACATTTCGCCTGCAGCACCGGTGGCAAGTGCTTGGCATTCTAGGCGCAAGGAGTTCCCGTCACGCAAGCTCCAGCAGGGCCTCCTCAACCGCGCCGCGAAGCATGTCGACCTTGTAGGCGTTCTGCGCCAGCGGCTCGGCACCCTCGACCGCCGCTGCCGCGGCCTTCGCCGCCGACTTCGCCGAAAGGCGTTGACCCACGAGCACGCGCTCGGCCTCGGGCACCCGCCACGGAATCGGAGCCACGCCGGAGAGCACGATGCGGACCCGTCCAACGCGACCTTCGGCGATAGTCGCCACGACGGCCGCACCCGCGAGCGCGAAGTCCCACGCCCCTCTCGCCCTCACCTTGCGGTACGTGCCGTACGTCCCCCGCGGCTGAGCCGGCAGCACGATCCCCGTCACGATCTCGCCGGGCCCCAGCACGGTCTCGCGCGTGTAGTCCTTGGAGGGCAGGACGAAGAACGCGTCGGCGGCCACCGAGCGCGCTCCCGATGGCCCGACGATCCTGACCATGGCCTCGAGGGCGACCAGCGCCGGGGCGGCGTCCGAGGGGTGGACGTAGAAGCAGACCTCGCCGCCGAAGACGCAGTGGAACTGGTTCTCACCTTCGGCGGCGTAGCACTTCTCGCCGCCCTTGCGCGCGCATTGAAACTCCCCCCGGTAGTACCAGCAGCGGGGGCGCTGGCAGATGTTGCCGCCGATCGTCCCCTGGTTGCGCAACTGCGGGCTTGCCGCCGCGGTGACGCCCCGCGACAGGGCCGGGTAGCGCTCGGCGATCCGGGAATCCGACGCCACGGTGGTGAGCGTCGTCATCGCCCCGATCGCGACGCCGCCGTCAAGGGCGGGCCTGATGCCCCGAAGCTCCTCGATGGCCGAGAGGCTCACGAGGGTATCGGCGGTGAACACCCCGTCTCGCAGGCAGCCGAGAAGGTCGGTCCCGCCGGCATGAACGCGGGCGTTCGGAGTGAGCTGGCGCACGGCGTCCGAGAGGGTCGCGGGTCTGACGTAGTTGAAGTTGGGCAGCATCGCTCACCTCCCCGCGCGCTTTCCGGCCAACAGCGCGACCAGCCGCATCGGGCTGATCGGCGACTCCGTCACCCGAACGCCGGTCGCATCGTAGACGGCGTTGGCGACAGCCGCGGCGGTCGGAATCGTGACCGGCTCGCCGAGGCCCTTGGCGCCCGAGATGTTGGCCTCGTTGTCCGGGACCTCGATGGGCAGGGACGCGATCTCCGGCGGCACGTCCATTGCTGTGGGGACCTTGTAGTCGTGCCAGTTGCGGTTGACCATCTTGCCGGTCTGACGGTCCAGGACGCGTTGCTCGGTGAGCGCGAGCCCGAGGCCCATCGTTACGCCGCCGATCACCTGGCCGTCGTACGTCAGCCGGTTCATCACCCGACCGCTGTCGTTCGCCGAGAGGAAGCGCAACACCTTGACCTCGCCGGTCCGCTCGTTGACCTCGACCTCGCAAAATTGCGCCACGAATGGGTCGACGGCCTTCTTCTCGGGGTTGGGCCCGCGCGTCCCAACGCCGAGGACCAGCCCGCGCCGCCGCACCCCGTCGAGCTCCGAAATCTTCTTCCGGACCTTGGGGTCGCGGCGCGAGACGACCGCTTCGCCGTCGATCTGCAGCTCGTTCACCGGAGCCTTGAGCTCCTCAGCGGCGATCTCGAGGAGCTGCCTCTTCACCTTGAGCGCCGCGTCGCGCACCGCAGGAGCCTCCGTCGGAACCGTTTTGCTGCCGCCCGACGCGGTCGCGTACTGGGTCGTGCCGGTGTCTGCGTTCTCGATCTGGATCTTCTCGAGCGGCACCCCCAGCTCCTCGGAGACCACCATCGCCATCACCGTCTTGGTGCCGGTGCCGATGTCCGACGCGCCCATGTTGAGGTTGGCGCTGCCGTCGGCGAAGAGCTTCACGACCACCGTCGACGGGGGACCGCCGCTGCCGGCGATCCACAGGCCGGCGGCCATGCCGACGCCGCGCCGGACCGGCCCGTTGCCCTTGGGCCTCTTCCTCGCCTCGTGCCAACCGAACGCCTTTGCGCCCTCGGTGAGGCAACGTTCGAGGCCGGTCGTCGTGTACGGCGGCTGGCCCTCCCGCGCCTGGCTGACGGTGGAGATGTTCTTGAGCCGGAGATCCACGGGGTCTATCCCGATCGCCTCCGCCAGCGCGTCCATCATCTGCTCGAGCGCCCAGGCCCCCTGCGGGTGGCCGGGCGCGCGGAACGCCCTCGCCGGCCCGGCGTTGGTGTACACGTCCGTAGACTCGGTGCGCACGTTGGGGCAGGTGTAGAGGTCGCGCACGAGCCAGTCCACGAGCGACGTCCCTCCGGCCGGGTAGGCGCCGCCGGTACCGAGCACGGTGAGCTCCAGGGCCGTGAGGGTGCCGTCCTTCCTGACGCCCGCCTTGAGCTTCATGTTGGCCGCCGGGCGGTTGCCGACGCACAGGAACGTCTCCTCGCGGGTCAGGAAGAGCTTGACCGGCCTCGCTGTGAGCTTTGCGAGGGCGGCCGCGATGAGGTTGTACTTGTCGGCTTGCAGCTTGGAGCCGAACCCACCGCCCATGTAGCTGCCGATCACCCGGACGTTTGCGAGGGGCATCTCGAGCGACGTCGCCACGCGCTGCTGGACCGGGTACACGCCCTGCGTGGATTCCCAGATCGTCAAGCGCGGCCCGTCCCACCGGGCCACGCAGCCGTGCGGCTCGGTGGGGCAGTGAATCTCGGTCGCGGTGCGGTAGCTCGCTTCCAGCACCGTGTTGGCCTCCGCAAAGCCCTTGGCGACATCGCCGCGGCTGTACTTCTCGGGCTCGGCGACTCGGTTGCCGCCGTCGTGGACCGGTGGGGCGCCTGCCGCGAGCGCGGCGCGTTCGTCCACCACGAAGGGCAGCACCTCGTACTCCACGTTGATCGCACGCACCGCGTCCCACGCGAGCTGGGGCGTGTCCGCGGCGACCGCCGCCACCGCCTCGCTCTCGAACCGGCAGGCCGGATCGAACAGCTTGGTGAACACCGTCCGGCTGTAATACCAGCGCAGGTCCGCGGCGGGCGTCGCGCCGGTGATCACGGCGCGCACACCGGGCATCTTCGCCGCGGCGGAGGTGTCGACCTTCTTGACGCGTGCTTGGGGATGGGGGCAGCGCAGCACCGCGGCGTAAAGCATGCCGGGCAAGAGCACGTCGGAGGGGTACACAGCCGCGCCGCTTACGCGGTCGAAGCCATCGATGCGGGTGCGGCGCGAGCCGACGACGCGCGTCTCGGTCCAGGGCTCGGGGCGGTCGTCGGGAGCAGGGGTCTCGGGGAGGGCGCCGTCAATGAAATAGAGTTCGGGTGGTCTCATGGCTTACCTCCCGCCGGCCTTCTTGAGTTCGGAGGCCTTTTGCACGGCCTTGAAGATGTGGGTGTACGCCCCGCACCGACACAGGTTCCCGCTCATCCCGGTGCGGATCTCATCGAGCGTTGGCCGAGGGTTTGCGCGCAGCAGGCCCTCGGCGGCCATGATCTGACCCGGGGTGCAGTACCCGCACTGGAGCGCGTCCTCCTCGAGGAACGCCTGCTGCACCGGCCCGAGCTTGTCCCCGTTCATGAGCCCTTCGAGTGTCGTGATCTCGTGGCCCTCGGCTTCGACGGCCAACGTCGTGCACGCATACCGGGGCACGCCGTCGATGAGAACGGTGCAGGTGCCGCACTCGCCGCGCTCGCACCCGGCTTTCGCGCCGGAGAGTCCGAGCCTCTCGCGCAGGACGAAGAGCAGGGTCCAACGCGGCTCGACGAGCAGGCGATACGCACGCCCGTTGATGCGCAATGCGACCTTCGCGGGCTCTCCCGCGGTGGCGATCGCCGCCTCCCCCGGGGCCTGGGCGCGGCCGATGGCCGCGGCACCAACGGCTCCGGCCCCGACCGCCGTGAAGAAGCCGCGCCGCGTCACGCCACGAGAGGAGCGTCTTTCGTTGTCATCCTTTTTTCCACCCATCAGAACCTCCTTGAGGTGCGAGAATTGCGAAAGGTCTGTGGCAAACTGACTCCCAGTGGATTCTAGCTGCGAATCGTACTCTGGGGGTACAGATCAGGTTCGTCGCTGAATTGGACCCATGCGGTTGGCGCCAACTGTGCTTGGAAATGAGATGTTAGTGGCCTTGACAGGATGTGGCGATAACCGTACGCTCCGGTGGCAGTTGGGGGGATATGTCAGGGATTTCCAAGACCCGCCGACACCACGTGGAAGGCCCCGCGCGGAAGGCCTCAGCGGCCCTCGCGCTGAAGTTGCTTACGTCGGTCGCGGCTGCCTTCGCACTGGCGCTCGTGCCCGCGCGGGTCGTGGCGCAAGAGAACGGCGACTGCTTCATCTGTCACGCCGACAAGGACCTCTCGAAGAAGCGCGCCGGCAAGACCGTGTCGCTTTTCGTGGACGAGAAGAAGTTCGCGACGGGGGCGCATGGCAAGGTCCCCTGCATCGGCTGCCATGTGGATCTCACGGGAGCCGAGTTCCCTCACGCCGAGACATTGCAGAAGCCGACCTGCGCCGCGTGCCACGGCAAAGAGGCTGGGGATCACGCCGCGGGGCTGCACGGGCGGGCGGAGGCTCGCGGCGAAGCGGTCGCGCCGAAGTGCGGGGACTGTCACGGGCGGGGACACGATATCGTTCTGGCCAGGGATCCGCGCTCGCCGGTGGCGCCGGCCAAGATCCCGTTCCTGTGTGGGAGGTGCCACCACGAGGGCTCGCCGGTCCAAAGGCACTTCGACATCCCCCAGGACCGGATCTTCGAGAACTTCTCAGAGTCGATTCACGGTGAGGCTCTCCTCAAGAAGGGGCTGACGGTCGCCGCGACGTGCGTGTCCTGCCACACCCCCCACCTGGTGCTGCCCCACACCGACCCGCGGTCGTCGATCTCGCGGAAGAACATCGCCGGCACGTGCACCAAGTGCCATTCGGCGATCGAGGCGGTGCACCGCAAGATCATCAAAGGCGAGCTTTGGGAGAAGGAAGCCAACGTCCTGCCGGCGTGCCCGGACTGCCACCAGCCTCACAAGATACGGAAGGTTTTCTACGAGCAGGGGATGGCGGACCAGGACTGCCTCACGTGCCACGCCCGCAAGGACATCAAAGCGTCGTCCGACGGCCGCTCGCTGTGGGTGGACGCTGCCGAGCTGGCAGGTTCCCGGCACGCCACCCGCAGCTGCAGCCAGTGCCACAGCGAGGTGCGGCCGTCGCTCATGCGGGCGTGCGCCACCATCACGCACAAGGTGGATTGCGCCGCCTGTCACGCCGACCCGGCGCAGCAGTACGCGAAGAGCGTGCACGGCCAGCTGCAGGCGAAGGGCGACTCCAACGCGCCGACCTGCCGCGAGTGCCACGGTGCCCACGGCACCAGGGGACGCAAGGACCCGGCCTCGCCGACGTTCTCGCGCAACGTGCCGGAGCTGTGCGCCCGCTGCCACCGCGAGGGCCAGAGAGCGGCCGTCCGCTACACGGGGACCGAGCACCAGATCATCGAGCACTACTCGGAGAGCATCCACGGCAAGGGTCTTCTCAAGAGCGGACTCCTGGTGACCGCGATGTGCACCGACTGCCACACATCACACGCGATCCTCCCGCACGACGACCCCGCCTCGAGCGTCAACAACGCCAACCTGCCGGCCACCTGCGGACGCTGCCACAACGGGATCGAGCAGTCGTTCGAGCGGAGCATCCACTCCGTCAAGGTCTCGCACTCAAAGAAGCCGCTGCCGGTGTGCAGCGACTGCCACACCGCCCACACCATCCGGCGGGCCGACACGCTCGGGTTCAAGCTGGCGATCACGACGACCTGCGGCAAATGCCACGAGCAGGTGACGAAGACCTACTTCGAAACCTATCACGGCAAGGTCTCGCAGCTGGGGTACGCGAAGACCGCGAAGTGCTACGACTGCCACGGCTCGCACGACATCCTGCCGCCCTCGGACCCGCGCTCGCACCTGTCCCGCGAGAACGTGATCTCGACGTGCCAGAAGTGTCACGCGGGCGCGACACGGCGTTTTGCCGGCTACCTCACGCATGCCACGCACCACGACCCGGCGAAGTACCCGTGGCTTTTCTGGACGTTCTGGGGGATGACGAGCCTCCTGATCGGGACGTTCATCGTGGGCGGCACGCACACGCTGATGTGGCTCCCCCGCGCCGTCCAGATGCGGCGCGAGCTCAATCGCGACGAGACCGTGCACGACCCGAAAGCTCTGCAGTACGTGCGGTTTTCGCGGGTCAACCGCCTGCTTCATATCGCGATGATCGTGAGCTTCATCACCCTGGCGCTGACGGGGATGACGCTCAAGTTCTCGTACAGCGGCTGGGCCGTGACGCTCTCGCGCTTCTTCGGCGGGTTCGAGACGGCGGGGTATATCCACCGCACGGCAGCCTGCCTGATGTTCGGGATCTTCGTGACGCACATCTGGGACCTCCTGCGCCGCAAGAAGAGCGAGGGGCTCGCGTGGAGGCAGATGGTCACGGGCCCCAATACGATGCTGCCCACGTGGAAGGACGCGAAGGATCTCTGGGGCTCCCTCAAGTGGTTCATGGGCCGCGGGCCGCGTCCGCAGTACGGCCGGTGGACGTACTGGGAGAAGTTCGACTACTTCGCGGTGTTCTGGGGCATCTTCGTGATCGGATTCACCGGCCTCATGCTCTGGTTTCCCGAGGCGTTTACGCGGCTTCTCCCGGGGTGGTTGATCAACGTCGCGACGATCATCCACAGCGATGAGGCGCTCCTCGCCGTCGGTTTCATCTTCACCGTGCACTTCTTCAACACCCACCTGCGGCCGGAGAAGTTCCCGATGGACATCGTGGTGTTCACGGGCCGCATGCCGGTCGAGGAGTTCAGGCGCGACAAGCCCGCCGAGTACGAGGCGCAGGTGGCCGCGGGAACGCTCGAAGAGCACCTCCGCGAGCCGTACCAGCCGGTGGTGATCAAGGCCGTGCGGCTGTTCGGGTGGACGGCGCTGAGCCTGGGGTTCCTCATCGTAGTCTGGATCATCTACGCGATGTTGTTCGCGTACCGATAGGCGCCGCCGATAGCGGACCGTCTGCGTTGTTGCGCTCGCCGGTTCGGATCCTCACATAGCCTCCGGCTATGCTCCGGTCCGACCGGCTCGCGCGCCTAGCATCCGGCCCACTCTCGGCGGCGCGGCTACACGCCTCATGCCCCGACGCCCGGCTATAGGCCCAACGGCGGCGGCGCGGCTGCACGCCTTGTGGCATTGCCCTGCCTTCGGTCCTGCGGCGTCGGCCTTTTTCGGCCTCGGAGCCCGGTGTCCGAGCCCCTGTCTCCCCGGCGGCGCCGCTGGACGCCATGCGCCAAGGCAGTGCTCCAAAATGCAACCAGCGTGAAGGTCCTGTGTGGGGAGGTGAAAGGGTGTAAGCTAGAAATTAAAGGAGTGCAGAGGTGAACATGCTCTCGCGGCTCGCGACCGTATGCCTGGTTTTCCTGACCAGCTTGGCGGCGGCACAGTACACGGGTGCCGAATCGCCAAATAATCCGGTAATTGTGTTTCCCGGGAAGCAAGCGATCGATGATGCAGCAACGCTTTCGGATCCTATTGCGCGCGAATCAGCGCTTCGCGAGGCGATCCGGAAGGGTCTGCTTGAGAGCAAGGCCAACGTGGCCAACGAGGTGTTGGGGTATCTTGGAATGAACAGTCGCTGGCTGGATCTGCGGCCGTTCGAGGACATCATCACCGAGTTTGGGCGGAGCAACAATCCCACATCGCGGAACGTGGGGTGGTTCCTCGATAGCGTTGAGCTCGGCCGCATGTCACGTGACGAGAGGCTGCGGATCTATTCAGCCGCCATCGTCGAGGGCCGGACGACACTCCAGCACGGCTGGCCGCTGCTCCGCCAGACCGCGATTGGGGCGGCCGCTATCGATGGTCTCGCTGAGCTCAAGCCCTTGATCGAGGCACACTACCCAGAGGAGTCTGCAGAGGTTCGCTCGGCTTTTCCTCTTCCAGAGCTGCTTGTGCGCCTGGAACTCGGAGCAGGTGCAAGCGATCGAGAGGACGCCAACCGCTTGGCGAGTGAGCGTCTCGCCGCAATGAAGGATGCTGACTTCCGCGACAGGATGAACACTGACGCGGCGTTCCAGAAGGTCGTCGGTGACATCGCCACCTACGTGTGCGCAGTCGATACCTTTGCCCCACGTCGCAACCCCGGTTGTGCGTCGATCAAGGATATCGTCAAGCGACAAGAGCAGCTCGACAAGAAAGTTCGCCAGGCGAGCGGCACGGCGACAACCACCTCGATCTCGACCATGCAACGCTATGAGGAGCGAATTGATTCATGGCTCGGACGCATGGAGGCGTCTTCAGCTGGAGAACCGAGTGTCCAGCGACCGCATTAGCCTCGTTGGTTCATCCAGCGATGCCGGATATCCCTGTCCCGGTGTTCCGAGATCCCCGATGGCCTCGGCGTAAGAACGCAAATCCACCTTCGGGTTGCGCGGTGTGTTCGCGCGCCCTTTGCGGACCACGGGCCTATGATCGTGGACCACTGCTTCTCCGGTCATCCGGTGGCACGCGTTCCTTGCAAGCGGTACCTGTTGTGCCTCTGAACTCTTCACTCTCAACTCTTCACTCTTAACTGTCTCTGGCTCCTCCGCTCCTCAGCCCCTCCGCTCCTCTGCTTGTCGTTACGGACCCCTGATCCCTGCCTTCTGGCTCCGCGCTTGTGAATTGGATATCATGGCCGCGACGACACCCGGCGTGGAGCCGGGTGTTTGCGCCGCCGGGCCCATCGAGTGAGGCGGCGCCCGGAGGATGTCGGCATGTTCCAGGACTTCGAGGCAGCCCAGTCATTCGTGCGTGAACGGCGGATCGAGGTGGTCGACCTCAAGTTCTGCGACGTGTGGGGGCGCTGGCACCACGTCACAATCCCGTCGGCACGCTTCAACTCGGGCACGATGGAGAAGGGCGTTGGGTTCGACGGCTCGAGCGTCGGTTTCAAGACCGTGAGCGCGGGCGACATGGTGATGGTCCCGGACCTCGCCACCGGGTTCGTGGATACGTTTGGGGAGGTGCCGGCCCTCTCCTTCATCTGCACGACCCTCGAGGCGGACACCCGCCAGCGGTTCCCGTACGACCCCCGCAACATCGCTCGCAACGCCGAGGCGCAACTCCAGGCGACCGGGGTCGCCGACTGGAGCCGGTGGGGACCCGAGTTCGAGTTCTACCTGTTCGACGGGGTCTCGTACGAGAACGGCATGAACGTGGCCTCGTACCGGGTCGAGTCCTCGGAGGCCGATTGGGGCAGCGCCAAGCTCGGCAGCGGGTACAACATCGCCCGCCATGGCGGCTACCACGCGATCCCACCCCAGGACAGCCTGCACAACGCCCGCACGCGGATCACCCTGAACCTCCAAGCGATGGGCGTCGAGGTCAAGTACCACCACCACGAGGTCGGGGGTCCGGGGCAGTGCGAGATCGAGACCCGCTTCATGCCGGCGCTCGTGGCCGCGGACACTGTGCTGCTCGTGAAGTACGTGACCAGAATGACCGCGGCCGCGATGGGAATGACTGCGACGTTCATGCCCAAGCCGCTCTACGGCGAGGCTGGTTCCGGCCTGCACTTCCACCAGCAGCTCTGGAAGGGCGAGACGAACCTCTTCCACGATCCTGACGGATATGGCACGACCTCCGAGGCCGCGCGTTCCTTCATCGCCGGTCTTCTGCTGCACGGCGGCGCCGTGATGGCGTTCACGAACCCGTCCACCAACTCCTACCGCCGCCTCATCCCCGGGTACGAGGCCCCGGTCTCCGCGATCTTCTCGCTCGGCAACCGCTCAGCCGCGATAAGGATCCCGAAGTATGCCAACCGCCCGGAGAGCTCCCGGTTCGAGTTCCGGCCGCCGGACGCCACCTGCAACCCGTACCTCGCGGTGGCGGCCCAGTTGATGGCCGGGATCGACGGGATGCGCCGGAAGCTCGACCCGACCGCGCTCGGGTTCGGACCGGTGGACGAGGACATTTTTTCGTGGCCGCCGGAGAAGCGGGCTTCGATCAAGGCGCTGCCGACCTCGCTCGAAGAAGCCATGAACGCGCTCGAGAGCGACCACGAGTTCCTGCTCGATGGCGACGTTTTCAGCCGCGACCTCATCGAACGCTGGATCGCGCGCAAGCGCCTGGAGGACCGAGAGGTCCGCAACCGCCCGCACCCGTACGAGATCGAGCTGTACTACAGCCTGTAGTGGTCGACGGAAGGGTGCGGGGAGCAGCAGGCGTCGCTGACTCGCTGTAGGGGGCCACCCGAATGTTGCACGACGTTCCGAGCTCGGACACTGACTTCCATTGCGAGACGAAGTCGCACATCGCGGCGACTTTGAAAAATCTGCTCTATGGCCTACGCTCTGCCGCGTAGCCTTGAACGGTCGGGCTGGCGGTTTCAAGGAGGTCACATGGGCTCTTGTACGTTGGTAAGGAAGGTCCTCGCACCGTGGCTCCTGGGGTTCGCGGCGGTGCTGGTGGCGGTCTCGGCCCAGGCGGCGCTCCTCCGGAACGTGCCGCAAATCCTGAAACAGCCGGACGGCACGGTCGTGCATCTCTTTGCGACCGGTGACGAGTACTACAACCGGCTGCACGACGGAAACGGGTTCACGGTCCTCCGCGACCCCGATACGGGATATCTCGTCTACGCGATCAAGGTGGACGGCCGCCTGCAACCGACGGCGTTCGTTGTGGGCGAAGCGGATCCTGCGGCGGCGGGCCTCGAGCCGGGCCTGAAGCCGGACCCGTGGACGCTGCCGGACCCCGAGGAGATCTACCCGGGTTCCCGGTACCACGGCCGGGTTGGGACGCTGGGGCTCTCGAACGCGCCGGCGTTCTCGGTGATCAACAACGTGGTGATCTTCATCAGGTTCTCGGACGAACCCGCTGCGGGCTTCAATTCAACCGATACCTACCAGATGTGGTTCAACTCCACGGCGGGTACCGCCTCTTCGATGCAACGCTATTTTCTCGAGGCGTCGTATAACCAACTCCTGGTGAGCAGCACGTTCTACCCTGCGCCGTCGGGCAGCGTGATCGCCTCATACCAGGACTCGAATCCCCGCGCCTACTACAAGCCGTACGACGCATCCACCAACCCCATCGGCTACAAGGACGATGAGCGGAACGCGCGGGAGTGGTCGCTGCTGCAAGGCGCGGTGGCGGCGGTCGCCTCACAGGTCCCGTCCACGCTCAACGTGGACACCAACAACGACGGCTTCGTCGACAGCGTGGTCTTTGTCGTCAGTGGCACCGCTGTCAACGCGGACTGGAGCAACCTCCTCTGGCCGCACAAGTGGTCGCTCGACTACCAGAACTACCCCGCGACGATCAACGGCAAGCTTGTCGGCGACTACGACCTTCAACTCGATGGGAACATTGAAGGCAGCGGAGTGCTGTGCCACGAGATGACCCACACCCTGGGCGCTCCCGACCTTTACCACTACTCGGGTTCCCTCGAACCGGTCGGTCCCTGGGATCTCATGGCCAACGATGCCAACCCGCCGCAACACACAACCGCCTACCTGAAAATGCGGTACCTTGGATTCATCTCCGATTGCCCGGTAATCACACCGCCGGCGACCGTCACGCTGAACCCCCTGACATCAGCAACCAACAACTGCGCCAAGATCGCGTCGCCAAACTCGGCGACGGAGTACTTCATGGTGGAGTATCGAAAGAGAGCGGGTGTGTACGAGATGTCGCTGCCGGGTTCGGGGCTGGTCGTCTACCGGATCAACACCACCGTAGATGGGCAGGGCAACGCCTCAGGCCCTCCCGATGAGCTCTACATCTACCGGCCAGGCGGCACTCCTGCGGCCAACGGCACGATCAACCAGGCACCTCTCAACGGCGGTGCCATCCCACCGCGGACGGCGATCAACGACACGACTGATCCGTCACCATTCCTCTCGACCGGCTTCCCGGGCGGGCTCTCCATCCACGACGTCGGGACTGCGGGTGACACGATCACATTCAAACTCGACGCCGTGGCGGCGTGCAGCCAGCCGGGGCCGTTCTCCCTGACGTCGCCCGCCGATGGCGCTAACCTCGCCGCTTCAACTTCGGCCACGCTCAGCTGGAGCGCCTCGGTCGGGGCGACCTCGTACGATGTCTACTTCGGCGCGGACGTCAACCCGCCGCTGCTCGGGAACCAGGTGGGGACGAGCGTCGACGTCACCGTGGCCGCCGGCTCGACCTGCTTCTGGAGGGTGGTCGCCAAGAACAGCTGCTCGCAGGCGCTCGCTCCGGGCGCCGGGGCGTGGGCTTTCAACGTGGGAGGGTCCGGCAACGGGATCACGATCTTCTCGGACGATTTTGAGAGTGACCTCTCGAAGTGGCAGCTCGGATTAACTTCCGATGCCGGTGCCACCAACTGGGGCATCGTGAGCTGCAAGACGAAGAGCGGGAACGGCGCCGCGTGGTGCGCCGCGGGGGGGTCGGCGCCGCAGACACCCTGCACCCAGTACGCCCCGAACGAGGGCGCGTTCATGATCACCGGCCCGTTCACGCTGGCCGACGCGGTCGACGGGACGTGGGACTTCGACCTCTGGACCGACATCGACACCGGCGGCGACCCCAACAACCCAAGCGATCAGGTGCTCTGGATGTGGTCGATCGACAATGTCGATTTCTACGGAAACGGCATCTCGGGCCAGACCGGCGGTTGGCAGCACGTCACCGTCAACATGAGCGAGATGACACTGGACGCCGGGACGCCGGTCGTCGGCAATGGGCAGGTCTGGTTCGCGTTCTTGTTCTTGTCGGACGCCACCGTACAGCGTGAAGGCGCGTACGTCGACAACGTCGTGATCAAGAAACTGGTTCAGGGCCAGCCCAACTTCGATCACTGGATCCCTGCGGTCATCCACAAGGACGTGCCGTCGCACAACGCGTGGTGGCGGAGCGATGTCGCTTTGCTCAACCGCTCGTCGCAGACGGCGAGCCTGACTTTGAAGGTCTACGCGCCGTCCGGGCCCCCGCAGCCGGTTCCGTACCAAATCCCCGGGAACGGCCAGTTACTGTTGAAGGATGTGGCGGGGCAACTCGGGATCACGGCCGACTCCGGGGCCCTCGAGGTGGTTTCAGATGCGAACATATTCCTGAGCGGCAGAACCTACAACCAAGTGGACGCGACACACACCTACGGGCAGGACTACAACGGAGCGGCGCCGGGTGACCTCCTGGCGGCCGGGCAGTCCGCTTGGCTGCCGCAGTTGACGGAAAACGCCTTGTTCCGCACGAACATCGGCATCACGAACGCCGGCACTGCCGCCGCGAACGTGACGGTGACGCTGTTCGACTCGGCGGGGAACCAGATGTGGAGCAACAGCCTCGACTACACGCCCGGGCAGTTCTACCAGTACCAACAACCATACCTGGGGCTGGGCGGCATCGACAGCGGGTATGCGGTTGTGACGGTCAACACCGGATCGGGTGTGGTGGCATACGCCTCGGTGATCGACCAGAACACCGGTGACCCCACGACCATTAACATGAAGACCGGCACGGCCGGCGCCGCGGGCCCTTTCTCGTACTGGATTCCGGCGGTGATTCACAAAGATGTGCCGTCGAAGTCCGCGATGTGGAGGAGCGACGTCGCCATCGTCAACCGTTCTGCGCAGTCCGCGAACCTGACCCTGAAGATCTACGCACCGTCGGGACTCAAGACGATGAGCACGACGTTGGGGGGGAACGCGCAGGCGCTCCTGCGCGACGTGGCGGGGCAACTCGGGATCACGGCCGACTCCGGGGCCCTCGAGGTCGACTCGGACCAGGACATCTTCCTCACTGGCCGGACGTACAACCAGGTCGATGCGACCCACACGTACGGGCAGGACTACGATGGGCAAGCTCCCGGCGACCTGCTGGCGGCGGGGCAGTCCGCGTGGCTGCCGCAGCTGACGGAGAACGCGCTCTTCCGCACCAACATCGGGATCACCAACACCGGCACGGCGACGGCAAATGTCACCTTGACGCTGTACAACGGACAGGGCGTCCAGATGTGGAGCAACACCCTGAACTACACGCCCGGCCAGTTCTACCAGTACCAGCAGCCGTACCTTGTGGTGGGCGGCATCGACAGCGGGTATGCGGTGGTCACGGTCAACACCGAATCGGGTGTGGTGGCGTACGCCTCGGTGATCGACCAGAATACCGGCGACCCCACGACGATCAACATGAAGTGGTGACCTGACGGCGCGACATCGTGTCGCGGGAAGACAGGGGCGGCCACGGCGGCTGCCCCTTTTGTATTCCCGGCGACGTCCGATCGGGCTGCCTGGTCAGGCGAGCGGGCCCTGCGGGACGTCTTCGACGTGCGGGAGGCGGCCCTCATCCGGCCTGTCGCATCACGCCGGTTCCCCGGACGGCCGCGACGGGGGCAGCTACAACCAACGCGTCGAGAACGTCCTGCGCTCGGGCCGCGTCCAGCACGCCGGCCGGGAGGTACGCGACGAGCCAGACCCGCGATGTCGCCTGCGTGACCTTCACGCGCTCGCTGCCTGTGATCGGCACGTCGACAGGACCCTGCCGGTCGAGCAGGAGGGGCTTGCCCTCCAGGTTGAACGGGCCCTTGAGGGAAGCCATCGTCTCGCCGGGACGACCGGCACGCCACACGAGCGGAGGATCGATCGTGCTCGAGTCCGCAATGCACACGGGGACGGCGAGCCGGGCGGACACGCAGTTGCCCAGGTCCACGAGCGGGTGGATGGCGGGGAGATCCTCTTCCTTGAGGATGCGGCGCAGCAGCGCCTCCGAGGCGGGGCGGTACCGGGTGGGATCGCAACCCGCTTGGCGGAACAGCCTGCGAACCGCAGCCACTGTCGGTTGCTCACCGAGCGTCTCGAGCCGGTAGACCTGCCTCACTCTTTCCCCGACCTCACTCCGTAGGGCTTCGAGCCGACCGTCGGCATCCGGGAGCAGCTCGAGATCCGCCCAGAAGAGAAGCCATCCCGGAAGCTCGCAACGCACTTGCGGCGGAAACGGTATCTCCATCATCGGTGGCCACCGTGATTATCCACGCGAGGAGTCCTTCGCGCTACCGAAAGTCGGGCGTCACCGGTCCCGGAAGCTGAACCTGTTGACATCCCCTTGACGCGCGCAGTCGACGAACTTATGCGGTCTTGATTTCCCAGGCGGTCTAATTGCATCGCGTTTGGCCCCACAGCCAGGCCGGCCCCGGGGAAATCGCAACCGGGAGCGGCCTGCCGCTCCGCCCGGACTCGGGAGGGGCGGGCCCAGCGAATTCGGGTGAACGCGGAAGGGAAGGCGATGACCAACACGTTGAGGTTCGTGACGACCCTGGCTCTGGCGGCAACGCTGGAGTGGTTCTCACCACAGCCTGCCGGCGCGCAGTACAAAGCGGGAGGCCCGGAGCATCGGCGTGCGGACGCCGAGCAAGATGAGGCCGCCTCGAAGGAGAAGGCACCAGCTGCTGGCCCCCTCACCGAGAGGGAACGGCAACTTCTTGACCAGATCCGCAACCTCGAGCGCCGGCTGTTGACCCTGGAATCCAAGGTCGCCGCCGGGGCGCCGGGGACGACTGCAATGCGGGCTAGTTCTTCGGAATCACCAGCCGAGCCCACGGTTGCCGCCACAGCGGCCAGCACGCCTGTCGCCCCGGTCTCTGGAGGCTCTGTTCTTGGCGCATTCGCTGCACCACCGTTGGCCGATGCGAGCTCATTGCCGGACCCGGGACGGGCGGCGACGGCCGAGCCGGAGGGCGGTTCCCGTGCGCAAGTAAGAGGCGACACCGCGGCCGCGGAGTCGGAGGCTGCCAAACCTCCCACTGCAAAGGCGGCGGACCCGTTCGCCTTCGCCGACTTCACATGGCTCAACGGCAACCCGCGGACCAAGGACTCGCCGCTCGACTCGAAGGTCTTCACCGGCGAGTTCCGGGTCGACACCAGCTACATCTACGACTTCAACCACCCGCAGGACAACACCCTGGTCGGGAGCTCGGAGAGCGGCCGCACCGGCGAGTTCCAGGTCCAGCAGTTGGGGATCGGCGGCGACTTCCACTACGACAACGTGATCGGACGGGTGATGACGCAGTTCGGCATGTACTCGACGATGACGCCGCGCAACGACGCAAGCCCTTCGCGCGGCCAGTGGGACCTCGCCGATGCCTACCGCTACATCTCCGAGGCGTACGGCGGGTACCACATCGACAAATGGAACGGGATCAACATCGAGGCCGGGATCTTCATGTCGTACGTCGGTCTGTTCAGCTACTACAACTTCGATAACTGGGCGTATCAGCCGTCGTACGTCTCGTCGAACACGCCGTGGTTTTTCGACGGCGTGCGCGTCCAGATCTTCCCTTCCGACAAGCTGAAGATCGAGCCGTGGCTGATCAACGGCTGGCAGTCGTACGGCAGGTTCAACAGCAAACCGGGTCTCGGGCTGCAGGTCCTCTGGCGTCCGAACGGCTCCGTCTCGATTCTCTCCAACAGCTACGGCGTGGGCACGGACACGCTCGGCAACTCGTCCCGTACCCGCTGGCACAGCGACGACAGCCTTCAGATCAAGTACTACGACAGTCCCACGAGGTTTCTCGACAAGGCCGCGTTCTCACTGACCGTAGACGCCGGTTGCGAGAGCGGCGGTGGAGTCAGCTGCACAGGCGGCTCTGCGGCGAAGCCGGCCCAGTACTTCCTGGGTTGGATGGTCTACGACCGCCTCTGGTTCCACAAGGACGTGTTCGGCCTCACGATCGGGGGTGGGCAGATCAACAACCCTGGCCGCTATCTCGTGCTCATGCCGCCGATCAACGGAGCGACAGCGTCCTCCGGGACACCGTACTTCACGGAGAATCCCGGGGACCAATTCAAGGCCTGGGACGCTTCCGTCACCTTCGACTACATGCCAAGCCAGTTCGTGACCTTCCGGTGGGAGTTCGACCACCGCGCCGCGAGCGTGCCCTACTTCGCCGGCGTCGGCGGCGTGACGCCGCCGGCCGGGAACACGGGTCCGGCCGGATCGCTGGTACCTGGCTGGAGCCCTGATCTCCGAAAGTCGGAGAACCGAATCAATATGGCCCTCCTGGTGAAGCTCTGACTCTGGCAGATGAGCCACGGCGAGGACTTGGAGAATCACGGCGGCCGTGGTTTCGGCCAAGACCCATGAAAGTGGCGAAGACCGTTGCCATAAGGAGTAGGTATGGCCTGCACGCCAGGCCTGCGACGATGTTCGTCAAGACGGCAAGGAAATTCAGATGCGAGGTCACGGTCTCGACCGGGACGCTGCAAGTGAACGGGAAGTCGATCGTAGGCTTGATGACGCTCGGAGTCGGCGGCGGAGCAAGGCTTACGATCGCGGCGGACGGCGAGGACGCGGAACAGGCGGTGGAAGAGCTGGAAACGCTGTTGCGGGGAGCCATCTGGGGCCCGGAAGCCTCAACGGGTTAGCCTGGGTCGCCGTTGCGTTTCCCGGCCCCCATCAGCTGGAGTTCGACGGCTTGACATTTTCTTGATGTCGAGCAGGGTGGCACTTATGCGGTCTTGTCGCGGTCGGTGGTGCGATGGCGACGACGGGAGGTGTGAGGTGGACGTGCTTGTCGTGCTGCTGACGGTCGTCCTTTTCGCGTTGACGCTGTGGCTGGTCCGGGGCGTGGACCGCCTCGGCAGCGGGAGGGCGGAATGAACTGGCTCTACCTGATCTCAGCTCTGATCGCTCTGGCGCTGGTGATCTATCTGCTTGTGGCGCTTCTCAAACCGGAGGAACTCGGATGACAGCGCTCGCCGTCGTTCAGCTGGTGGTCTTCCTCGGTGCGATTGTGGCACTCGCGAAGCCGCTCGGAATCTACATGGCCCGGGTGTACGAGGGACGCCCGAGCGGGCTCGGGCGCGTGCTCGGTCCCGTCGAGCGCTTCCTCTACCGAATCGCCGGAGTCAATCCCGGCGACGAGATGGGATGGAAGGGGTACGCGGTTGCCATGCTGCTCTTCAACGCGGTGGGGATGTTCGCCCTTTACGCGCTGCAGCGTGTGCAGGGCGGGCTGCCGGCCAACCCTGCTCACTTCCCCGCCGTGGCTCCTGACCTCGCCTTCAACACCGCGATCTCGTTCGTGACCAACACGAACTGGCAGAACTACTCCGGCGAGCAGTCAATGAGCTACCTGACGCAGATGCTCGGCCTGACGGTGCAGAACTTCCTCTCCGCCGCGTCCGGGATGGCGGTGCTCGTGGCCCTGATTCGCGGGATCGCCCGCCGCACGACCTCGACGATCGGCAACTTCTGGGTCGACACGGTGCGCGGCACGCTGTACATTCTGCTGCCCCTGTCGCTGATCGTGGCACTCGCCCTCGTGTCGCAGGGGGTCGTGCAGACGCTCGCACCGTACAAGAAGGTCGCGCTCGTCCAACCGGTCGTGGTCGACCAGCCGAAGCTGGATCCCTCCGGCGCGCCGGTCAAGGACGCCCAAGGCAACCCGGTGACCGAGAAGGTCACGGTGACGGAGCAGACGCTGGCCGTGGGACCGGCGGCGTCCCAGGTCGCCATCAAGCACCTCGGCACCAACGGCGGCGGCTTCTTCAACACGAACTCCGCCCACCCGTTCGAGAACCCGACGCCGCTCTCGAACTTCATCGAGATCGTGGCGATCTTCCTGATCCCTGGCGCGCTGTGCCTCACGTTCGGCGAGATGGTGCGCGATCGGCGCCAGGGATGGGCGATCCTCGCGGCGATGTCCGCGATCTTCATGGTGGCGGCGGTGGTCGCCATCTCGAACGAGCAAGGAGGCAACCCGCTACTGACCAAGCTCGGCGTGGATCAGCGCTTCTCCGCGACCCAGGCCGGGGGCAACATGGAGGGCAAGGAGGTTCGCTTCGGCCCGGCTGCGAGCGGCCTCTTCGCCGCAATCACCACGAGCACCTCGTGCGGCGCCGTCAACTCGATGCACGACTCATTCACGCCGCTCGGCGGGCTGGTGCCGATGGTGATGATGCAGTTGGGCGAGGTGGTGTTCGGCGGGGTCGGGTCGGGTCTGTACGGGATGCTGGCGTTCGTCATCGTCGCGGTGTTCATCGCCGGTCTGATGGTGGGCCGCACCCCGGAGTACCTCGGCAAGAAGATCGGCGCGTTCGAGATGAAGATGGCGTCGCTCGTCATCCTCATCCCGCCCGCCGCCGTGCTGCTGGGCACCGCCGTCGCGGTCGCCACCACCGCCGGGCAGGCCGGGGCATCCAACCCGGGTGCGCACGGCTTCTCCCAGATCCTGTATGCGTTCTCGTCGGCCAGCAACAACAACGGCTCGGCGTTCGCGGGTATCAACGGCAATACGCAATTCTACAACTTCACCTTGGCTCTCGCGATGTTCTTCGGCCGATTCTGGTCGAAGGTCCCGATCCTCGCCATCGCCGGCTCGCTCGCCGCCAAGAAGCTCACGCCGGTCGGCGCCGGCACCCTCGCAACCCACACGCCGCTCTTCGTGGTGCTGCTCATAGGCACGATCCTGCTGGTGGCGGCGCTGACGTTCTTTCCGGCTCTGGCGCTCGGGCCGATCGTCGAGCACCTCCAGATGCTGGCGGCAGCGCACTGAGGAGAAGATAGATGCCAAGCAGAGTCCAAGCTCTCAAACTGTTCGAAGCCGCGATCGTGCGGCGCGCGATCCTCGATTCGTTCAAGAAGCTCGATCCCCGCCACCAGGTCAGGAACCCGGTGATGTTCGTCACGGAGGTGGTCAGCGTCCTCACCACCTGCCTCTTCATCCAGGCGCTGATCGGCAAGGGCGAGGCGCCGGCCGGGTTCATCCTGGCGGTCTCGGCGTGGCTGTGGTTCACCGTTCTGTTCGCCAACTTCGCCGAGGCGATGGCCGAGGGGCGGGGGAAGGCGCAGGCGGACGCGCTACGCCGGTCGCGCAAGCAGCTTGTTGCGAAGTTCATGGCGGAGCCGCGGCACGGCGCTGGATGGGCTCCGATTCCTGCGCAGATGCTGCACAGGCGCGACGCGGTCCTCGTCGAGGCCGGCGACATCATCCCGTGCGACGGCGAGGTGATCGAGGGGATCGCGTCGGTGGACGAGAGCGTGATCACCGGCGAGAGCGCGCCGGTGATCCGCGAGTCGGGCGGCGACCGCAGCGCCGTGACGGCGGGCACGCGGGTCCTCTCCGACTGGCTCGTCGTGAGCGTTTCGGCGGAAGCAGGCGAGACATTCCTCGACCGGATGATCGCCATGGTGGAGGGCGCCAAGCGGCAGCGCACGCCCAACGAGATCGCCCTCTCGATCCTGCTGGCCGCCCTGACGATCATCTTCCTTCTGGCGGTTGCGACTTTGCTGCCGTTCTCCCTCTACTCGGTGAAGGTTGCAGGACAGGGCCTTCCCGTCAGCGTCACCGTGCTCGTTGCGCTGCTCGTGTGTCTCATCCCGACGACAATCGGCGGCCTCCTTTCCGCCATCGGGATCGCGGGGATGGACCGAATGATCCAGGCGAACGTGATCGCGACCTCGGGGCGCGCCGTGGAGGCAGCCGGCGACGTGGACGTGCTCCTCCTCGACAAGACGGGGACCATCACCCTGGGCAACCGGCAGGCGACGGCGTTCGTCCCGGCCGCCGGCGTGCGCGAGAACGAGCTGGCCGACGCAGCCCAGCTCGCCTCCCTTGCCGACGAGACACCGGAGGGGCGCAGCATCGTGGTGCTGGCGAAGGAGAAGTACGGCCTGCGTGGCCGCGACGTGCAGTCCATGGGCGCGACGTTCGTTCCGTTCTCGGCCCAGACCCGCATGAGCGGCGTGAACCTCGACGGGCGACAGATTCGGAAGGGCGCGGCGGATGCCGTCGAGGCATTCGTGACGTCCCGAGGCGGGGCATTCGACGAGAGTGTGCGCGCCAGCGTGGACCGGATCGCCAAGGGCGGGGCAACACCGCTCGTGGTGGCTGAGGGATCGCGCGTGCTTGGCGTGATCCACCTCAAGGACATCGTCAAGGGCGGGATCCGCGAACGTTTCGCCGAGCTCCGCACGATGGGAATCAAGACGGTCATGATAACCGGCGACAATCCGCTCACGGCCGCCGCGATCGCCGCGGAGGCCGGCGTGGACGACTTCCTCGCCGAGGCGACACCGGAGACGAAACTGCGCCTGATCCGCGAGCTGCAGACCGGCGGGCGCCTCGTGGCGATGACGGGCGACGGGACGAACGACGCCCCTGCTCTGGCTCAGGCCGACGTGGCCGTCGCGATGAACAGCGGAACCCAGGCCGCCAAGGAAGCCGGCNNCGCCATCATCCCGGCGATGTTCGTCGCCACGTACCCTCAACTGGGCGCGCTCAACATCATGCATCTTGCTACGCCCTCAAGTGCCGTGATGTCCGCGGTGATTTTCAACGCGCTGATCATCATTGCACTGATCCCGCTGGCGTTGCGCGGGGTCGAGTACCGTCCGATCGGAGCCGCGGCCCTGCTGCGCCGCAACCTGCTGATCTACGGCCTCGGCGGCATTGTCGCCCCGTTCATAGGCATCAAGGCCATCGACCTGCTGCTGCAGGTGTTGCGCCTTACCTGAGGAGGCCCGATATGTTCGCTCAACTTCGTCCGGCTTTGATCCTCTTCGCCGTGCTCTCGATCGTGACCGGCATGGCCTATCCCTTGCTGGTGACCGGCATCGCGCAGACCGTTTTCCCCAAGCGTGCGAACGGGTCGTTGGAGGTGGTCGATGGGAAGGAACGGGGGTCGCGTCTCATCGGCCAGCCGTTCTCCGCTTCCGGGTACTTCTGGAGTCGCCCTTCGGCAACTTCTCCGGCGCCGTATGACGCATCTGGCTCCACCGGATCCAACATCGGCCCGACCAACCCGGCGCTCGTCACGGCGGTGCACGATCGCGTCGCGGCGCTCAGGCAGGCGGATCCGACCCTCGCCGAACCGATTCCGGTGGACGTCGTGACGACCTCCGGCAGCGGCCTCGACCCTGACATTTCGGTGGCTGGGGCATTGGTCCAGGTGAACCGTGTGGCCGCAGTCCGGGGTGTTCCGGCCGAACGGCTGCGGCAGTTGGTACAGGCGTACAGCCAGGGCCGTACTCTGCGGTTCCTCGGTGAGCCCCGCGTCAACGTGCTGCTGCTAAACCTAGGCCTCGATCGCTTGCATCCCTGAACAGCGGTATGGTGGACGGAGCATGGAGCACAGACGCCCCGACCCCGATGAGCTGCTGGCCCGCGTGCAGGAGGTGGAAACCCGCAAGGCCCAGGGCAAGCTGAAGATCTTCTTCGGTGCCGCTCCGGGCGTCGGGAAGACGTATGCGATGCTCGAGGCGGCGCGCGCGCGCCGGGCCGAGGGTCTCGACGTCGTCGTCGGGTGGGTCGAGACGCACGGCCGCAAGGAGACCGAGGCGCTGCTCGAAGGCCTCGAGGTCATGCCGCGGCGGCAGCTCTCGTACCGGGGCACTCGGCTGGCGGACTTCGATCTCGAGGCGGCGCTCGACCGGCGTCCATCCCTGATCCTGGTCGACGAGCTCGCACACACCAACGCCCCGGGCTCCCTCCACACCAAGCGCTTCCGGGATGTCGAGCAACTGCTGGCTGCCGGCATCGACGTCTACACCACCCTCAACGTGCAGCACGTCGAGAGTCTCAACGACGTGGTGGCGCAGATCACCGGTGTCAGAGTGCACGAGACCGTTCCGGATGCGGCCCTGGACCGGGCGAACGAGATCGAACTGGTGGACCTGCCGGCCGAGGAGCTGAGGAAGCGCCTCGCCGAGGGCAAGGTGTACTTCCCCGAGCAGGCGGAGCGCGCCGCTGAGAACTTCTTCCGCGAGGGAAACCTGATCGCGTTGCGCGAGCTGGCGCTGCGCCGTACCGCCGAGCGGGTCGATGCGCAGATGCAGCGCTACCGCCTCGACCACGCCGTGCGCGAAACATGGCCCACCGCAGAGCGGGTCCTCGTGTGTGTCGGGCCCAGCCCGTACGCCTCGCGTCTGGTGCGGGCCGCACGCCGGATGGCCGCGCGGCTGCAGGCGGAGTGGATGGCGGTGTACGTCGAGACGCCCGGCCACGCTCAGATTGCGGACGCGGATCGCGAGCAGCTCGAAAGGACTCTGCAGCTGGCGGAGCAACTCGGCGGTGAGACGGCCACCCTCACGGGATCTGACGTAGCCGAGGAGGTGCTCTCCTACGCCCATCGGCGCAACGTGACGAAGCTCGTCGTCGGCAAGCCGACCGAGCCGCGCTGGCGCACGCTCGTTCACGGGGCCTTCGTCGAGCGCATCATCAGGGGAAGCGGTGAGATCGACGTCTACGTGATCACGGGCAGCGGCGAGGACGAGCCTGCCCGGACACGGGCGGCCCCGCGCGCGGCGATGCGGAAGCGCAAGTTCGGGTACGCGGCGCTCGTCGTGGGCGGGTGCTCGCTCGTGGCCGCCTTCCTCGCCGACCACCTCGCACTCGCCAACCTGATCATGGTCTATCTGCTCGGACTGATCGTGGTGGCGGCACTGTGGGGACGGGGACCGGCCGTGCTCGCGTCGGTGCTGAGCGTACTGGCGTTCGATTTCTTCTTCGTCCCGCCCCGCCTCAGTTTCGCAGTGGCCGACACCCAGTACCTCTTCACGCTCAGCGTGATGCTCGCCGTGGCGCTCGTGATCTCGAACCTGACCGCTCGCGTACGGGACCAGGCCGAGGCGGCCCGGGCGCGCGAGCGCCGGACGGCCGCGCTGTACGCCGTGAGCCGCGCCTGCGCCAGCGCCGGCGAGACCTACGACGTGGTCCGGATCGCCGGGCAGCGGCTCGCCGAGGTGTTCGAGAGCGAGGTGGCGATCTTCCTCCCTCATCGGGACGGCCGACTCGCCGCGGCGTTCGCCGAGAATGCCCCGTTCGCGAGCGATCCGAAGGAAACCTCCGTTGCGCAGTGGGTGTTCGACCATGCCAATCGGGCCGGCCGTGGCACCTCGACATTGCCCGGAAGCGTCGCTCTCTACCTGCCCCTGCTCGTCTCGACTGGCGCCGTTGGCGTGCTAGGCGTAAGGCCCGGAGGAGACGGGAAGCCTCTTGATTCGGAGCGCCTGCACCTGCTCGAGGCGTTCGCGAGCCAGATCGCTTTGGCGGTCGAGCGTACCAACCTGGCAGCGGAGGCGCAGGCAGCCGAACTGCAGGCTGAGACCGAGAGCATGCGCAGCGCGCTCCTCGCGTCGGTGTCACACGACCTGCGCACGCCGCTGGCGGCCATCGGAGGGGCTTCGAGCACGCTCCTGCGCGCCGAGATCTCGCTGCCGGAGGCGAGTCGACGGGAACTGCTCCAGTCGATCAACGAGGAGGCGGAGCGGCTGAACCGCTTCATCGCGAACCTGCTCGACATGACGAGACTCGAGGCGGGGGCGATCACCGTGCGCAAGGAGTGGCAGCCCGTCGAGGAGGTGATCGGGGCCGCCCTGGGCCAGCTCGATGCAGCCCTGGCAGGGCGCGAGGTGCGCACGCACGTTTCGGACTCGCTCCCGCTCGTGCCGCTGGACACGGCGCTGGTCGTGCAGGCGCTCGCGAACCTACTCGAGAACGCGGTCAAGTACACGCCCGCGGGCTCCCCGATCGAAATCGGCGCCCGCATCGAGAAGGACTGCGTCGTCTTCGAGGTCTCGGACCGCGGAGCGGGTATCGCCACAGGGGAGGAGGGCCGGGTGTTCGACAAGTTCTACCGCCTGGCAAACGGCAGCGCTCAACCGGGAGCCGGTCTGGGCCTTGCAATCTGCAAAGCGATCGCCGCAGCTCACGGCGGCACAGCCAGCGCCGCGAACCGGCCCGCCGGAGGCGCCGTGTTCTCGATCCGATTGCCGCTGGGCGGTACGCCGCCCGAACTGCGGCCCGAGGAGCGCTCGGGCTAATATCTGGGGCGAGGGCAACCAGCCATGGTCTCCGTCGAGCCTCTCGTTCTGATCGTCGACGACGAAACGCCGATCCGGCGCTTCCTACGCCTGAGCCTGGCCGGCGAGGGGTACCGGGTGATCGAGGCCGGGACCGCGGCCGAGGCGCTCGAGATGATTGCGGGCCAGCGGCCGGACGTGGTGATCCTCGATCTCGGTTTGCCCGATCGCGACGGCCTCGACCTGACGCGCGATGTTCGCGAGTGGTCGAGTGTGCCGATCGTCGTGCTGTCGGCGCGCGAGAAGGAGAACGACAAGGTGGCCGCCCTCGAAGCCGGGGCGGACGACTACCTCACCAAACCTTTCGGCACAGGTGAGCTGATGGCCCGACTCCGGGTGGCGCTCCGGCATGCCGCGCTTGCGGAGGTGCCGGCGGGCGAGTCGGTGTTCGCGACCGGCGAGCTGAAGGTGGACCTCGCGCGGCGGCTCGTGTTCGTCGGCGGCCGCGAGGTCCGTCTCACGCCGATCGAATACCGGTTGCTCGCGGTGCTCGTGAAGCACGCCGGGAAGGTCCTCACGCACCGCCAGCTGTTGCATGAGGTTTGGGGGCCGGAGTACGGCGACGAGAACCACTACGTCCGGGTCTACGTTGCCCAGCTTCGCCGCAAGCTGGAGGAGGACCCCGCGCGCCCCCGCTACCTCCGGACGGAGCCCGGAGTCGGCTATCGCTTGACCGTGGCCTGAGCCGCCGGCTCTCCGCCGGGGTAGGGATTGAAAGCGATCCAGACCAGGGATCTGGTTGCGGTCATGAGGCGCCGGGCGGTGTCAAGACAGAAGCCAGTGGTGCTAGCATTCACACAGTACGAGCCTGGGCAAGAATTCCCGCACCCGTGCCGGCAAGGCGAGAGCGGCTCACGATGGAGGGCAACGATGGGGCTTTCGAGGTTACTCGCATTCACGGTGGTGGTCGCAGCCTCCGTCCCGACTTGTCTTTCGGCAGCAGATAGCGGTCCTGGCGCGCTCGCCGCGGTGAAGGCCCGCGGCAAGCTCGTGATGGTGTGCTTCCCGCACCAGGACACCCCGTTCGTCCATGTGAACCTGGCGAGAGGCCCGATGAAGCGGGCAGGCACAGTCGAGGATTTCGGGGGCGTCGATGTCGATCTCATGGCAGCGTTCGCCAAGACTCTAGGGGTCGAGCTGGAGATCCGCCCAATCTCGACGCCGAGCTACGCCGAACTGATCCCCGCGCTCCTGGCCGGACAAGGTGACCTCATCGCAAGCTCGTTCAGCAGCTCCGCCGAGCGAGCCCAGCAGGTCGACTTCTCGGATCCCTACTTCGAGGTCTATCAGGCCGTGCTGGTGCGCTCCGATGGGGCAATCGCGGCGCCGAGAGATCTGGCCGGCAAGAGAGCCGTTGTCGTGCCCGGGACCATCATGGAGGCCAAGATCCGGGAGCTGGGGATCCCCGAGAGCCGCATCCGCCGTGAGGGATTCACGCGCGACGTGCTGCTGGCAGTCGTCAACAAGGCCGCCGATTTCACCGTGTATGAGCTCGACGAGTACGGGTCCGCGACGCCCCTGCTCAAGGAGTTCTCCGCGCTCAAGGTGGCGTTCCGGCTGGGCACGCCGGAGACGTATTCGATCGCGGTTCCAAAGGGAAGCGACCTCCGTCCGGCGATCAACGACTTTCTTGCAAAAGTGAAGTCGAGCGGAGAACTCGCGAGTATCATCAAGAAGAATGTGAACCCGCACACGTAGCATCGAGACCCTTGACCTGTCCCGCGCCGCTCGGGATCGGTCAGCCGACGGGATGTCGGGCGCCCGGTCAGATGTGCCCCAGACTCGGCAGGCCGCCCTTTGCCGCAAGGCGTTACAGACCAGTGGCACTGTTGGCCTTTTCGTGATGGGCTTGGTGCCAAACGGATCGTCGCTCCTCCTCGGAACATTGGATGGTGCCCGGAGGAGATCGGATCGCCGTCTGAGAACCTGCCCCCAGCGGCCGGCTACTGCGCCGGGATGTAGACGGGCGCGCCCGACTGGTTGTCGATCACCGAGGCATAAGCGAAGAAATGCGCGCCCGCGGTGCTGCTCGTCAACACCGCGAAGCCGTCCGGCACGTCGCCCGTCGTTACCGTCCCGAAGATGCCCGTGTCCTGAAAGAACTCGTACGGCGCCAGCGTGTCAACCCAGGCGCCGAGCCACGTGCCGGCCGCCGAGTACAGGTCCGCCTTCACGGCGATCGGCGCCGCGGTGGCATTGACGAAGCCGATGTTGGTGCGGAAGCCGGACGTCCCGTTGGCCGAGTGGGTGAGCTGGATCAGCCGGGCGCCCGGACCCGCAGCGCTCGCGCTCGAGAGCGGCTCGGCCGGGATGAACTGGCCGCGCGACCCGCTGCCGGTGTCGGTGTAGCTGCGCGCCGTCGCCATCACGGCGCCCGCCGTCGGGGTGACGCGGATTGCGCCGGACCCGGTAAAGCCGAGGACATCGCTGACGACGTCGAGGTACCGCCGACTAGTGCCGGGATCAAGGATGAACGTCGCCGCACCCGGCGTTGAGTTGTCCTGGTTGCTCTTCAGCAATTCGATCCGGTAGCTGGCCTGGACGGCGCCCGGGTTGGCCACCTCGAGGTCGGTGCGCCACATCGTGCCGTTGAGGCCGGGGTTGTGCGCCACCGCGGGGATGTAGAGCGGCTCGGAGGCGCTCGCCGGGACCGGGAGCACGGTGAGGGGATCGCCCGAGACGTTGTCCACGACCGAGGCGTAGGCGTAGTACTGCGCGCCCGGCGTGTCCGAGCGGACCACGGCGAAGGCGTCATCCACCGAGGCGACGCCGATCTTGGGGAGGATCTTCGTCACCTGCGCGCTGCCGAACGGGGGCAAGGTGACCGGCAGCTTGCCGAGCAGCTCGCCGCTCGCCCGGTACAGCGTGATCGTCGCCGAGATCGGTGTCGCGCTCACGCTCGCGAAGCCGACGTTGGTGCGATAGCCGGCGTTTTCGCTCAGCTGGATCAGCCGGCTTTCCTGGCCTGCCGTCAGCGCTGCGCTCTCCGGGAGGCCGGGGACGAACTGTCCGAGCGTGCCGGCGGACGATCCGGTGGACGTGCGCGAGGTGGCGAGTAGCGGCTGGCTGGAGGAGACGATGAGAGCCCCCGCGGACTTGCTCAGGCCGAAGAGCTGCCCGACCACGTCCGCAAGGCGCACAGCCTGGCCGGGCGGCACGGTCACTGCTCGCCGCGTCGCGATGGTGTTGTCCGTGTCGCGCGGCAGGTAGTAGAGAAGGGCGGTGGCCTCTTCGGGCGAGGGGTTGAACAGCTCCACGTCGGTGACCCACTGCGTTCCTGCGAGGCCGGGCGTGCGCGCGGCAGTCACGATGACCGCGTTGGTCACGCCCGGCTGGCCGATCGGCGGCGGTGAAGTGCAATCCATTTGAGCCGTCTCGCCCCAGTACCCGACCGCCACCAGCTGCCTGCCGTTGCCGGTAACGGCGCGGGCCGAGCCGACGAACTGCGCGTCCTTGATCCAGTCCAAACCGTCAAGACTGGCGAGAAGGAACCCTCCGTTTGTCGCCTCGAACGCCATGCCGGTCCAGGAGACCCTCAACAGTCCAGCCTGACCGAGCGACGAGAGGTCGGGCGACGACCACGTGATCCCGTCGGTGCTGGTCGCAACCAGGGGAAGCGTGGCATGGCTCGCGGTTTGCTCCGACCCAACCGCGACGAAGCGAGTTCCGTTCCACGCGATTCCGTAAAGGTAATCGAAGGAGTACGCGGTGGGCGGCGGCAGCGGCTGCTCCGCCGTCCAGGTCGCCCCGTCCGGACTTGTGAGCGCGTATCCTCCACCCACCGCCACGAATTGCCCACCGCCCCAGGCTACGCCCGCGAGAGCGTATTCGGGGACGGGTACCGCCGTCCAACTGGCGCCGTCCGTGCTCACGAGCGCGGTTCCCGGACCGACGGCGACGAGCGTGCTTCCGCTCCACGCGACACCGCTGAGGTTCGTCGTCGCGACGCTCGCCGGGACGACTTGCCGGGTCCACACGTCCCCGGTCGCGCTCGTGAAAACGCCGCCCTGCGGGCCCACGGCGACGAGCTGCGAGCCGGTCCACGCGAGAGCCGCCGTCGGACCGTCGGGCGGGTGCGACGCTGGCGTCCACGCGACCCCGTCGGCGCTGGAGTAAGCGGCGCCCTGCCCCGTTGACCTCACCTGCCCCACGGCGACGAAGCGATCGCCGGCCCAGACGGCCGCGGCAAGATCCACCGCCGGTTGGGTGCTCCAGACCGTGCCGTCCGCGCTCGTTGCCATGCCGCCGCCCCCGACGGCGATGAACTCAGCTCCGGTCCAGATGACTGCATTCAGGCCAAGCGCCGCCGGTACGGAGGCGCTCTGCCAGGTCGCACCGTCGGTGCTCGTCATCAGCTGGGAGAAGATGGTCAGGACCCAGGTGCGTCCGTCGGTGGCCAGCGTGTCAGTGGCCAGCGGCGGCGTGGAGGCGGTGAAGCCGATCGGCCGCACGGTCCACTGGACGCCGTCGGGGCTCGCGGCGCTTATGAAATGTCTCCCACTGTCGACGCCCACTGCTACGTACTGACTGCCGCTCCATCCCGCCGCGCCAAAGACGACCCCGCTCACCCGCCGCGTCCAGTTCACAGCGTCCGGGCTTGTGAACAACCCGTTCCCCAGCCCGATCCACTGCGACCCGCCCCAGACGATTCCCCCGAGATATCCTCCGACCGAGAACTGGGTCGTGCTCCACTGCAACCCGTCAGGGCTGGTCATGACAACGCTGGGACCGCTGGACAAGACCCAACCAAGGGCGGCGAACTGGACGCCATTCCAGGCAACGCTGCTCAGGTCTGCTTGGGGCGACACCACCGCCACCTGGCTCCACGACAGGCCGTCGTCGCTGACGAAGATGCCATTGCTCGGCCCCAGCGCAACGAACCGGCCGCCGCCCCAGGCGATGCTCCCGGCGGCGGCTGGTGCCGAGTGCCAAGGGCCGTCGTCGGGTTTTACCAACAGACCGGCATTTCCTCCGCCGAAGATGATGGTGGTTCCGCCGCCATAGGCGACGCCGCTCCCGGTGGGGCTGACGTTGCCGTACACCCACGTGCCGCAGGCCTGCGCCTGGCACACCGCCGGTTGCAACGACGCGCCAACGATCACGAGCGAGAAAAGCGCGACTCCCAGCCCCTTCGCCATTGTGGCCTCCATGCCGGTTGAAAGATCTCGGGTTCAGATTGCCATGCCTGCTTCTCGAACTGTATACGGCCGCCGCCCACCGGCGCGTTTGGATGGGTCACCCTCGCGCTGCGGAGTCCGCGCCCGGTGTCGCTGAGACTCCGTCCGAACGACGCGCTGTATACTTTTCCCTGATGGGATCGGTACCAAACGGGTCCTCGATCCTCCTCGGAGTGTTGGACGGCGCGGGGTGGAGGCCGTCAAGGCTGGCGAAGAGACTTGCGGACCTTCCGCCGGATGAGCTCGATACGGCCTTGCGCCTCGCGCTCGACCTCGCCGGGGAGGAGTGCGAGGGCGATGTCGCCTTCTGGCATGAGCCTCTGCTGGTCGAAGCAAAGCGACGGCTGTACCCGGAGACGTTCCCGGCGCCGACCGGTGCGGTCGAGAAGGTCGCCGTTTTCTTCTTCCCGCTGACCAGCGCAGTCCTTCGGGAGCAGGAGCGGAACGGGGGAGAGGGGATCATCCAGCGTCTCCCGTTCGTGCCGCTCTCCGAAGAAGAGATCGCCCGCTGGCCTTCCGGAGCCGAGTACCGGCGCCTGCTCCGCTTCGTCGAGGACGAAGGGCTTCTCGTCTGCCTCGCGATGGTCCAGGCCTGGCAGGGGTTCTCCACTTACGAGCACATCCTAGGCGTCGCCGGGCTCTCGCTCTGGATAGGCCGCCAGCTCGCGAAGGTCGTCCCCGTGGACCTTCCGCTCCTGCACGGCGCCGCCATCGGGCACGACATCGGCAAGTTCGGGTGCGTCGGCGACGAGGTCCGCCGCATCCCGCGGTTGCACTACTACTACACGCACACCTGGTACCAGGACCGCGACCTGCTGAGCATCGGCCACATTGCCACCAACCACTCGTGCTGGGACCTCGAACTGGTCCGCTTGCCGGTGGAGACCCTGCTGCTGATCTATGCGGACTTCCGGGTGAAGGAGTCGGTCGGCGCGGGCGAACGCATGGGGATCATCTCGCTCTCGGAGGCGTTCGCGACGATCCGGGACAAGCTCGAGAGCCTCGACCGCGAGAAGGTCCGGCGCTATCGTGGGGTCTACCGCAAGCTGCGCGACCTCGAGGAGTACCTGCAGTTCCTTGGCGTCCAGCTGAACCCGCCGGGATTCCCGTGCCCGGAGCCGTCGAAGCCGCTGCTCCCGAAGGAGTTGGACCTTGTTGCAGTGGTCGCTGGCAAAGAGCGGCCCGACGCAGTCGCTCTGGCGACGGGAAGGAACCTGGCGACGGTGCGGCGGCTGATGGTGACGGCTCACAACCTCGGCGTCATGGAACGGCTGCGCGACCTTCCCGCGCTGCGCGCGCTCCTCGAGGAGGCGCGCTCGTTCGAGAGCTGGCGCGGCCTGCGCACGTATCTGGCCATCCTCGGGGAGTACGCGCCGGCGCTCTCGCGGGAGCAGAAGGCGCTCGCGCTCGACTTCTTCATCGAGCTGCTCGGGCACCGCGACGACGACATCCGGTACCACGCGGCCAACCGCATCGGCGACCTGCTCGCCGGGGGAGAGGACTTCTGGCGCAAGGACCTTCCCGAGGGCGTGGTGCTCAGGCCGGAGCGCACGGTGCTCGACGAGCTCTCCCGGGTGCTCGTCCTGCTCGACCGGGCCAAAACCGAGCCCGAGGAAGACATGGCTCCGACGGAGCGCGTCCTCTACGCGGTCCCGATCATCCTGCGACGCCTCTTGCGCCGCGCCGAGCCCGGCCTGAAGAGCCAGGCGTGGGAGCGCATCAAGGCGAGCTTCACCCGGCGCCTGGACGACCGGCGTCCGCTCGTTGGGCTCTACATCTGCGAGGCGCTCGAGGCGAGCCTGGAGCTGATCGCCCCCGAGGAGCGGCCGGAACTCGTGGCGTTCGGCCAGGCGTGGAGCGATCACCCGGTCCCTGCGACACGGCTCATGGCGTGGCGCCTGCTGCACGCGCTCTCCAAGGAGACCGGGGGTGGCGCCGAGTTCCGCGGCAGGCTCCGGGCGTGCGTCGAGACGATCGCGGAGCGGGTCGGCGACCGCTACTCGGTTGCAGAGCTCTTCCTGCTGCAGGAGCTGGCGGCCGCGTGCGGCCTGCCGAAGATCGCCGAACGCTGCCGGAAGCTGAGCGTCGAGGGGCGGGACCCGATCCGCGAGGTGCTCCTCCGCAACCTCAAGAGCCGGGTGGACTGGGTTGAGAAGAAGGTGAACTGCGACTACCTCGCGACCTCCGCGCACGCCCGCCACCGGGAGGACCGGGACCCCGGCTCGTACTTCGCGAACGAGGTCGCATCGCACTTCGCCAACCTACTCAAGGTGAGCCGGGTCGAAGGCACCCGGTTCCACGCCGGGCGCTGCCTGCTCGATCTGCTGCCCCTGCTGACCGTCCCGCAGCGCAACGACCTGATGGTCGAGCTGCTGCGGTCGCTCGAGCTCGACAGCGAGGCGGTCACGCGCTACATCCCGCGCTTCCTCGGCCCGGTGCTCGCGAGCCTCCCCGATCAGGAATTCACGGAGGCGCTCGACGACATCGAGGGCAATGTCCGGAGGGGGACCGAGCCGTTGCAGCGGCTGCTCCTCCAGACGGTCGGCTGGATCCTCCCGTCGGCACAGGTCGAGCGTTTGCGCGGCGACGGCCTTCACCGCCTGACGGGGGTGTTTCTCGGGGCGCTCGCCGAGTCGCGCCAATCGACGGCCGCCGAGGGTTTCGCGCAGGTGGCGATGGTGCTCGAGCGTTTGTCCCGTGCGCGCAAGGATGACGGCCGGCTCAGGGCGTTCCTGACGCTCGCCAGCAAGAAGCTCCTGTCGCTCGTCACGCACAAGCCCGGAGACCGCATCCGCTTCTTCCTGGTAGCTTCCGCTCTGAACCATCTCGACCGAGCCGTCGCGACGCTGCACCCGGCCCTGTCCTTCCCGGAACACCCCTCAGTGGCTTTCATCCCGGGAACGTACGACCCCTTCACGAGCGCCCACGAGGCAATCGTGGCGAAGGCGCTGGAGAACGCGGACGAGGCGGTCGTCCAGATGGACGACTACTCGTGGCGCAAACACGCGCTTCCCCGCAAGCTGCGGGAGGAGCTTGCATGGATGGCGCTCGCTGCGATCCCCGAGGCGTTCCTGGCGCCGTTCCGGCCGCCGGTCAACCTCGCGAGCGCCGCCGGCTTGCGCCATCTCCGCCGCGCGTTCCGCCGGCGCAAACTGACCCTCGTGGTCGGGTCGGACGTACTGGCCGGCGCCAGCGCGTACGCGAGTCCGGCGAGCGGCATCTGGGACCTCCTCCACCTGTTGGTGATGCGGGACGATGCGCAGCCCGAGGGCCTCCTCGACCGGATCGGGCAATTCCGCGGGGGGGTGGTGGTCGTGCCGGCCCCGGACAGCGTGCGCTCCGTTTCGTCCACGTCGGTGCGGGCTGCCCTCGACCGTCGCGACGACATCGAGGCGCTGTGCCACCCTCTCGTTGCGCGCACGCTCGTCGAGCGTCGGCAATACGTGAACTACCCTGCACAGAAGCAGCGGGTCCTGCCTCCTGATTACGAGGTCGTCGTCGGCCGCACGCGGGCAGGGACGCCGGATGGGTTGCATCACCTGGCCGCCGTTCCGACGGTGGTCGCTGCAGAACGTTCGGGCACCGAAAGGTCCGAGTTGAGACTGGAGGGCCGAGGTGAAGAAGACCACACGTTGGCGGCGTTGGCGTGGCGCAGCATCTCCGCCGCGGCATTGCCGGTGATCCTGGGAGAGGAGAGATTGGTCCTGCCGGGCGGCGGCCGGCTCCTCGGGGAGGGGGCGCTGGTGGAGTCGGTGGTCGTCGCCGGCGATCAGGAAGACGGCGCACACCTGCAAGAGCTCTTCTCTGAGGCGCTCGCACACTGGCTCGACGCCGGTCTGCTGTTCGGACTGGTGCCATTCACGACCCACGGCGCTGAGCCGGTCACGGATGCCGTGCGCCAGCACGGCGCCGCCCTGCCCGCGCCCGGCGAGGCGCCGGAATCGCAGGCGCTGGCCGTCCTCCGCCTCGCCAACCCGCTCGTCCTGGTGTGGGACGTGGAGAGCGTGCTGCAGACGCCGTTTGCCGCCGCGCCCGGTGTCCGCCTGGCGCTCGCGGAGGCCCGCCGTGCGCTGGCGGAGTTTTTCGCCGTCCTTGCCCCCGGCAATGCGCTGCTTCACCTGCACGAGGAGCAGCTCAAGAGAAGTGTCGTGGAGCGGGCCAAGGAACGGCTCGGCGATCAGCCGCGAGCGAGACAATGGGTCGCGTTGGGGCTTGGGCGGCAGTTCTCGCGGGACATTGTGGGCAACTGCCCGACTCTGGCGGTGGATCTGGAACGGTTCCTGACCTGGCAGGGGTACGAGGGCGGCAACTTCCCCCTGATCGGCGGCCCGTCACTCGAGATGCAGATGGCTGTCGCGCGGGAGCTTGCCCACAACGCGCTCGTGCTCGCGCCCTTCCTCGACAGCGCCGACGCCGTGGTTCAGGTTGTGGAGGCCGCCCGCAGCGTGGGCCTGCCGGTCCGTGAGGTGCTCGTCGGGGTGACGAGCGCGTCCGTACGGGCGACCCTCGAACTCCGCGGGATCCCGCACCGGTGCGCGACGGTCGTGCCGGGTTGGCAGGGCGTGCTGCGGGAAAGTGCGGTGGCGCCGTACATCGGTGGCTGGAGCATCCTGGGCCGGGAGCCCCTGGAGACGGGCTCGCTGCTGCCTTCGCTCAACGACTGCTTGCCATACCATTACCCGCACCACCTCGGCCTCGCCGGCGCGGACGCGCTCGACTTCTCGCGGCTGGCATTGCGTCAGGCGCGCACTCTCCTGGCTGCGCTCGAAGATGCGTTCCGCGAGAGGGAGGGCCGGTTCCTCTCGGTGCAAGACCTCAGCGCTGTGGTCCGCACCCCGCGCTGCCCCCCTCTGCCGCAGGGGTTCCTGCCGCCGCGCGACCGGTTCGCAAGCGAACTGGTCACCGAGGACATCGAGGCGCTGGCTCGCCTGCACCCCGAGACCCATGCGGCCCACCGCGAGCGTTGGAGGGCACGTTGAAGCTGTTCGGCCAGGGGAGAGCCGCGCTGGCGGACGATCCGGCCACCGCCGAGCGGCTGGAGTGGGGCGCGCGTCGGCGCTCCCGGGGTGATCCCGATATCATTCTCGAGCCTCGTTCCGGAGACCCGCGTCGCGAGCCGTGGATCGCCCCGCCCTGGTTCGACCCCGCGAGGGGCCTGGACGCCCTGCGCAGGCGATCGGGCCGGCGCGCCAGGTGGAGCTATCTCCCAACGGCGCCCGGTGTGGTGCGGTACCTCGACCGTCTCGCCGCGCCTCGGCAACAAACGGGGTGGTGCGTCGGGATCGCGGGCCTCGGAAGGGTGGGGGGAGTTGCCGCAACGGCACTGGCTGCGGTTCCGACCGGCAGATCCGGGATCCGTGAGCTGCTCGTTCACGACGCGGACGCCGCAAACCAGGAACGCTGGGTACTGGAGCTCGGTTCGATCGCCCAGTGGCGCGGGCGGGACATGCTGCCGGTCGTGCGCCCGGCGACAACCGGCCAGCTTTTCGAACGGTGCGACGCGTTCCTCTTCGCCGCCACCGACAGCGTGCCACCGTTGGGCAGCCGCGGCGACGTGCGCATGGTTCAGTTCGAGCCCAACCGCTCGATCCTGCGCGGGTTCCTGGCCGATGCGCGGGCGGCCGACTACACGGGCCTCTTCCTGGTAGTCTCCGACCCGATCGAATGGCTGGCACAGGCCGCGTTCCGCGATAGCAACTCGGACCGCGCCGGGCGCTTCACAGGCCACGGCATCGCTCCCGAGCGGGTTGCCGGCCTCGGGCTTGGGGTGATGTGGGGGCGGGCCCTGGCGGCGGCTCGGCAGGAGGGTTTGAAAGAAGTGGTGGCGCGGCGGGGAGCGGCGTACGGCCCGCACAGCACCGACGTCCTGGCTTTCGACGACCTCGAGAATCCGGATTTCCCGCTGTCCCGTCGCCTTACGAGATCGGCCCGCGAGTGTAACTTCAAGGTGCGCGATCTCGGGCACGTGCCATACGTCGGCCCGGGGCTTTCATCGGTGGGATTGATGCTTCCGCCGCTGCTCGCCGGCCGCGAGGTTCTGGCAAGCGTCCTCGTCGGGGGGATCTACTTCGGTGCGCCCGCCCGCATGGCGTGGGGGGTTCATCCCACCCCGCACCGGGTCTCCGGGGAGATCTGGGCCGCGATCTCCAGCCTTCACGAAAGCCTGCAGTCGCAAGCCCGCTCCCTCGGTCTGGAGTGGCCGGCGTTGTAGCACGGCGCGGCGACACCGGCGGCCGTTCTGGTTTACGCTGGAGGCGGATGGGACGCGTTTGGGCGTTCTGCGAGCGAAGCGACTGGAATTTTGCAGGTCAGGCGAGACGAGAGGAGACCGACGTGTACTGCCCAAACCATGAGTGCCCGGACTTCCAGGAAGACGGCGTACCGGGCGAGTACGTCGACACCGTGAGCGTCTGCCCCAAGTGCGGGGCCGTGCTCGTCGCCGAGTGGCCTCCTGCTCAACCTCCGGAGGAGCCGCCTCTTCCTGCTTCGGCGGACGGGGAGAGCGAGGCCTGCGCGGTCGATCCGATCCCGCGTGGTGCGCTTGTGGCGCTCGCCGCGTTCGACTACCCGGACGAGACGGAGCCTCTCGTCGCTGCGCTCGAAAACGCCGGAATCACCGTCTTCCAGTTCATCGACGACGGCCGCGACTTCGAGGACAGGGGCGGCATGCAGCCCTGCACGCGGCTGCTCGTGCCCGAGAGCCAGTCAGCGAGGGCCATCGTCGTACTTCGGGAGACCGAAACGCGTGTATGACCGGCGCTTGGCTCGCGATCAGGCTACGACCTAAACGTCGACCGGTCCCGGGCATACGGGTAGGTCCGGGGGCGGAGACCGCTTCGCGAGTTTGCAGGTGAGGGAGGGAGCCGATGCCGATCGTGCGGATCGAGATGTGGGCCGGGAGGCCTTCAGAGTTCAGGACTAACCTCGCCCGGGAGATCACGGACGTGATCATCCGGCACGTCGGCTGCGAGCCGCGCGCCGTGACCGTGATCATCGACGAGGTTCCAAAGGAGAACTGGATCATCGGTGGCCAGCCGTGCAGCGACCTGTTCAAGGGGGTTGGCTAGGAGCCTGTCCGACTCACGGTGCGCCCGCGCACGATCGCACAGACGAACTCCCAGCTCAGCACCGCATGAGGCCCGTCGCTGAAATCGTCCCCTGGTTTCAACGATGAGGTCTGGTAGAGTCCGCCGGTGTTCCAACGCACAAGGGGGCTTTGTGAGACTGTTCGATCTCCGTCAGCACCGCTGGTCGTGGCATCTTGCGGGCCACATGGTGTCCCGCGCGTTCGTACTGCTTCCGTTGGCGGCGGGCACGCTCATGCTCGGGATGGCGATCTACCACTGGGTCGAGGGCCTTTCCTGGACGGACGCGTTCCTGAACGCCTCGATGCTGCTCGGGGGGATGGGGCCCGTAGACCAGCTGCACACGATGGCCGGCAAGTGGCTGGCCGGCCTTTACGCGCTGTTCGCCGGCATGGTCTTTTTGGTCGTTGCCGGGGTGATGCTCGCGCCAGTGATCCATCACGTCCTCCATCGCTTCCACCTGGAGACGGCCGGCGAACCGGACGACGCGAGGTGAGAGCGGAAGAAGGGCAGAAGGCAAACGTCAAAGGGAAGACGGAAAAGGGAGAACGAGAGACGAAAGACGAGAGAACGAGGAGGTCCTCGTCTTCCCTCTACCTTCCACCTTCTTCCTTCTACCCTTTTACCTTCGTTTTTTACGAGGCGGACAGCGTCGGCAGGAGGACGGTCCCGCGGCGGGCGGCGGCGTCCGCGAACAGGCGCTCGAAGCGCGTCGCGAAGCGACCCTCGAGACAGTCCAAGGCCAGCGTGAGGGTTGGCTGGACCGCGGCAGTCGTGGCGGTCCATTCCGGGGCCACCTTGGCGAGGGGGAAGAGACCGGCGTCCCAGATTCCATCGGCGCTGGGGTCGTCCACTGCAACGCTGCGGTAGATCGGCACCACGCGTCGGATCTCCTCGAAGATCTCGTCGGTGCCCGAGTATTTCATCTTGAACCGGTAACCCATGCGGGTCGCGAGCGCCGCAACGATCTGCCAGGTTTCCATCCCGCTGCGCGGCGGGATTGCCCGGCGAGCGCGTTGCACCCGCCGCTCCTGGCTCGTGAGCGTGCCGCTGGTTTCTGCGAGGGCAGAGAGGGGCAGCACGACGTTCGCGGCGGAAGCCGTGGCGGTCAGGAGGACGTCGGCGACAAGGAGGAAGTCCGCCGACAGCAGGCCGTTCTTGATCTCCTCAGGAATGGCGTCGCTGCCGATCGGGTCCTCGCCGATCACGACTGCGACCTTGATCTTCTTCGCGGCGAGCGCCTGTCCGAGATGCGGACCTTGCCCCTTGAGGTCACGGAGCACAGCGCCCCAGTCCTTCTCGAGGGCGTCCACGGCGCTCTCGTCGTTGTGCGCCCGGTAGCCGGGGAGCCACAGCGGGCTCGCACCCATGTCGAGGAAGCCTTGCATGTTCGATTTTTCCCTCAGCGCGAGGAGCGGACACGCGAGCACCTCTGCCGCCGCGGCGAACAACCGCTCGTCGCCTGCGATTCGGGGGCCGCGGAAGTCCTTGTTGAACACCAGCACCTTCAGGATGCTGGCCGCGAGCAGCTTGGCGGCGGCCTCGACGCCCTCCCAGCTCACGGCGGTGCGCTTCTCGAAAGACCTCGGCTTGACGGCGCCGACCGCCTTGGCGAGCGACGGGCGCTCGGCGAGGTCGTTGCCGGTGGATTCGGTGAACGCTTTCAGGATCCCGAGCACGACTTCGGTCTCGGTGCCGGGCGTGCATTGGAGGAACACCTCGGCAGGGTCCGAAGTTCGGTTGGCTTGGCTCCCGATGTAGACGAGCTTACCGCCCTTGCGAATGGCGCGTTTGACCAGCAGGTCCACGACGAAGTGCTCTTCATCGAGGGCGGAGTTGACCACGAGGATGGCCTGCGCTTCGGCGAGGTCGGCGTACGACGCCGTCGAGATCACCTCGGGGCAGTCCAGCTCCCGGTTGACCAGCTGCGAGAACGACGTCACGTTGTTGGTGCGCAGGGCCAGGCGCGCGAACTTCTGCGCCAGGTAGATCTCCTCGTTCGTGAGGCGCGGCGAGACGAAGACCGCCATCTCCTCCGGCGAGACGCGGCGTGAGAGCTCCTTGAGCCGCATGCCCGCGTAGGCAATGGCGTCCTCGATGGTCGTCTCCTGCAGCTCCCGCCCCGGCCTGATCCTCGCCTTGAGAAGGCGGTCGCGGGACTGGACGTGCTCGAAGCCGAACAGCCCCTTCTTGCAGTGGCTGCCGAGCGTGACCGGGTTGTCGTCGCGGCGGCTCACCTTGATGAGCGAGTCGCCGTACGCGTCGTAGTTGAGCTGGCAGCCGGTCCCGCAGTAGTGGCATACCGAGGGAGCCTGGGTGGTGGCCCACGGGCCGGGCTTCGCGACCGGGAGCGTGGCCGAGATCGCGCCGGTGGGGCAGGTGCCGACGCACATTCCGCAGCTCACGCAATCGGTATCGAGCAACGAGCCCCCGAGCGCCGGGCGCACCACGGTGGCGAAGCCGCGGTTGATGAAACCGTAGGCGTTTACGCCGACGACCTCGGTGCAGATCCGGACGCAGCGACCGCACAGGATGCACTTGTTGGGGTCCAGCTCGATCAACGGGTGGCTGCGGTCAACCCTGTACTGGGTGGCCTCGCCCATGAACGACTTCAGATCGACCCGGTACTCGGTGGCATAACGCCGCAGGTCGCAGTCAAAGAGCGCGGTGCATCCGCACTCGAGGCAGCGCGTGGCTTCGTTCGCGACGTCTTCGAGAGAATAGCCGAGCTCGACCTCAGCGAAGCTGCCCTTTCGCTCTTCCGGGGGAATGATCGGCATCGAGCGGTGGCGGATGGTGTCCGTGGATTTGAGGTCCTCCGGCTTCACCTTGGCAAAGACGTCCTTGCGCGAGACGAACTCGAAAGGCTCGGGCTCGGCCTTTCCGGTCACGATGTAGCGGTCGATCGCATGCGCTGCTTTGCGGCCCGCCGCGATGGCTTCCACCGCGGTCGCCGCGCCGGTAACGACGTCACCACCGGAGAAGACGCCGTCGACGGTGGTCTCGAACGTCTTCTCGTCGACNNNNTTGGGGCTGCGGCGGCCCGAAGCATCTGGCTCGCCGAGCTCCATCCTCAGGCACTCGAGCGCTCCGGCGCGGCCGTCCTTGAGGATGACCCGGGTCGGGGCGACGAGGAACTCCATCTTGACGCCCTCCCGTTCTGCCTCTTCGATCTCCATCGCGTTGGCGGGCATCTCGGCGCGAGTGCGGCGGTACACGATCTTCACGTCGTCCGCCCCGAGGCGCAGCGCCGTACGCGCGCAGTCGATCGCCGTGTTGCCTCCGCCCACCACGAGGACTGTGCCGTGGATGTCGATCTTCTTCTTTAGGCCAAAGTTCTCCAGGAACTTAATGCCGGAGAGCACGCCGGGAGCGTCCTCGTCCTTGACGCGCATCGTGGAGCTGTCCCACGCGCCCAGGCCGAGGAAGATCGCGTGGAAGCCGTCCTGCTTCAGGCTCGCGACGGTGAAGTCCTTGCCAAGGGAGACGTTCGTGGAGAGCTTGGCACCCAGCTCGAGAATCTGATTGACCTCGAGGTCCAGGACCTCCTTGGGCAGCCGGTACTCCGGGATGCCGTAGCGGAGCATCCCTCCGGCCTCCGGCATCGCCTCGAACATGTTCACCTCGTACCCCTTGATGGCGAGGTAGTAGGAACACGACAGCCCGGCCGGCCCCGCACCCACGACGGCGACTTTCTTGCCGTTCGGCGGCGCGATCTCGGGCCTGAAGGGCTCCGCCTTGCCGAGGTCGAGATCGGCGATGTAGCGCTTGATGTAGTCGATTCCGACGGACTGGTCGAGCATCCCGCGGCGGCACCCCTTGACCTCGCACGGGCGGGTGCAGACGCGACCGCAGATCGCTGGGAGCGGGTTGGTCTCCTTGATCAGGCGGAGCGCGTCTGTGAACTTCCCGAGCGCCGCAAGGGCAACGTACCCCTGGATGTCCACGCCGGCGGGGCAGGCGAGCTGACAGGGCCCGATGCAGTCGGCGTAGTGGTTGGACAACAGCAGCTCGAGCGCGGCCTTGCGCGAGCGCAAGATCTCCGCGCTCCTCGTCTCGACGACCATTCCGCCGGTCACCTTCGTGGCGCACGCGGGCAGGAGCGTGCGGGCGCCCTTGACCTTGACGACGCACAGGTAGCACGAGGCAAAAGGCTCGAGCTGCTCGTCGTGGCACAGCGTCGGGATGTCGTCGATGCCGTTATCTCGGGCCACCTGCAGGATGGTCTGCGAGCTGTCCGCGATGACGCGCTTTCCGTCGATTTCGAGCTTCACAAGCGCCATTGGTCAATCTCCAGAGAAACAGTTCACAGTTGACAGTTGACAGTTCACAGTCAAAGCGCCGCCCACCAGATTCCCAGGTCTTGACTGTCGACTGTTGACTGTCAACTGTCGACTTGCTCGTCTGCCTGCGTCGTCACGAAAGTTCATCTCGCTCCCGCTGCTAGTCCACCGCGATGGCGTCCACCCGGCACGCCTTGTGACACTCGCCGCAGTGGGTGCACTTGGTCTGGTCGATCACGTGGACCTTCTTGAGCTCGCCGGTGATCGCCTTCGTGGGGCAGACCTTGGCGCACATCAGGCAGCCGATGCAGGAGTCGAGGATCGTGTAGGTCAGCAGCGGCTTGCAGTTGTGCGCCGGGCACTTCTTGTTGGTGATGTGCGCTTCGTACTCGGACCGGAAGTACTTGATCGTCGTGAGCACGGGGTTGGGCGCCGATTGCCCGAGGCCGCACAGCGACGTGTTCCGCACGAGACTCGCGAGCTGCTCGAGAAGCTCGATGTCGCCGTCCTTCCCCTCGCCGTCGCATATGCGGGTGAGGACCTCGAGCATCCGCTTGGTGCCGACGCGACAGAAGGTGCATTTGCCGCAGGACTCGCGCTGGGTGAATTCCAGGAAGAACCGGGCGACGTCGACCATGCAGGTGGTCTCGTCCATCACGACGAGGCCGCCGGAGCCCATGATCGCGCCGGTCTTGGTGATCGACTCGTAGTCGATGATCGTGTTCTGAAGTTCGGCGGGGATGCAGCCTCCGGAGGGCCCGCCCATCTGCACGGCCTTGAACTTCCTGTCCCCCTTGATGCCGCCGCAGACGTCGAACACGACCTCCTTGATCGAGATCCCCATCGGGACCTCGACCAGTCCGCCGCGCTTGACCTTGCCGGCCATGGCAAACACCTTGGTGCCCTTGCTGTTGGCCGTTCCCAGGCTCGAGAAGGCTCTGGAGCCGTTGGTGACGATCCACGGCACGTTGGCGAAGGTCTCGACGTTGTTGATGCTGGTCGGGCACTCCCACAACCCCTTGGTGGCGGGGAACGGCGGGCGCACGCGCGGCATACCGCGCTTCCCCTCGATCGAGGCCATGAGCGCCGTCTCCTCGCCGCAAACGAACGCGCCGGCGCCCTCTTTCAGCTTGACGTGGAACGAGAAGCTGGTGCCCCAGATGCCGTCGCCGAGGAACTTCTTGGCCTCCGCCTGGGCGATCGCGATGTTGAGCCGCTCGATGGCCTTTGGGTACTCGGCGCGCACGTAAATGTAGCCTTGCCCGGCGCCGATTGCGAACCCGGCGATAACCATACCCTCGAGCACCGAGTGCGGGTCGCTCTCAAGGACGGAGCGGTCCATGAACGCGCCGGGGTCNNGGCGTTGCAGATGATGTACTTGTGTTCGCCGGCGGCAAGGCGCGTGAAACGCCACTTCATGCCGGTCGGGAAACCGGCGCCGCCGCGGCCGCGCAACCCCGAGTCGACGATCGACGCGATCAGGGCCTCCGGTTCGTTGGCCCCAAGCACCTGCTTGAGCGCCTGATAGCCGCCGATGGCGAGGTAGTCGTCGATCGATTCCGGGTTGATTTTGCCGCAGTTCCGAAGCACGATGCGGGTCTGGCGCGTGAAGTAGGCACGCTCGCTGCCCCGGCCGTCGTCGGCCCA
>PMLC01000041.1:0-16986 GCA_003158745.1 Acidobacteriota bacterium | reverse complement strand
ACCTTCGCCTCGAGGCTCTCGTACGTCTTCTCGGCGCCGGCGGCGATGCCGCACGTTCCCAGCCCGACCATGATCTTCATCACTGCACCTCCCCGATGGCGGCCTTCTGGTACTGCTTGAGCACCTTCTTGACCTCTTTCTCGGTGAGGTTCCCATGGGTGTCGTTGTTGATCATGATTACGGGCGCGAGCGAGCAGCACCCGAGGCACGAGACCGTCTCGATCGTGAAGAGCCTATCCGGAGTGGTCTCGCCGTTGCAGATGCCGAGCGTCTTCTCGATCGCTTCGGTGATCGTGTTGGCGCCGCTCACGTGACAGGCGGTGCCGTGGCACACCTTGATCAGGTTCTTGCCCACGGGGTGCAGCCGGAACTGGGCGTAGAAGGTGGCCACACCGAAGATCTGGGCGACTGGAATGCCACACTCCTTGTGGATCTCGGCGATCCGCTCCCGCGTAATGTAGCCGTCGGTCTCCTGGGCGCGCTGCAGCAGCGGGATCAGGCGACCCTCCTCCCCGACGTAGTGCTGTTTCTTGAAATCGAAATTGCGCTGTTCGTTCACTTGGAAAGACCTCCTCCGGTTCTCACCGGCCGGGCTGCTCGGCGCGACATCCGATGGACCAGATCCGAGTCGACAGTTGACAGTTCACAGTTGACAGTAGAGACAAAGCGCCCTTCCTTGACTGTCAACTGTCGACTGTCAACTGTGAACTGTCTTACGTCAGTCATACGGGGTCTCGAACATGCGGTTCATCAGGTTCATCATCTGGTCGATATCGCCGACACCGCCGAGCGCATGGCCCTTACAGCCGCGGCGAGAGCAGAACTCCAAGTACCCCCCGCTCGTCAGGTTGAGCGAGGCCATCGGGGCCCCGCAGAGACGGCAGGGGAGGGCGATCATCAGGCTGGCCTCGCACTCGGGGCAGCGGAACTCGACGATCCCGCCCTCCGGGATCTTGAGGTCCGTCTCGATGGTGTAGTCGCCGAACAGCGCAGAGAGTGCGACCTGGCCGTCCTGGTGGGTGTCCCTCAGGAACGCGTCGAGCGGCACCTTCTCACCGTTCGTGAGCACTCGTTTGCAGTGGGGACACTCCAGTTCGAGCAAGAGCAGCGTCTTAGGCATCATCGCCTCCTTGTTGGAGCGCCGGTTTCCCTTCGAGCTCCTCGAGCCGCACGAAAACGCAGTCGGCGAGCTTCGCGTTACCGCGGACGATGTCGTCCGCCAGGGTTTCACAATCCGGGGCACCGCACGCCGCGCAGTCCTTGCGCGGCAGGTGTTCCAGCAGGGCATCCTTCTCGCGCTTGAGGGCAATCGCCTGGCGCAGATCGCGGGCAAGGGGGCGGACCTGGCGCGCGCGAATCTCGGACTCGATGTCGAAGAAGTGGTCGCGCAGCAACGATCGCACCTTCTCTTCCTTGACTGCTCCTTGATCTCCCATGCGCCTCGCGAGCTGCCTGATATTGCGCTGGGCCAGGTAGCGGCCCGCGACGGTCAGCTGTCCGCCGACGCACCCGCCCGGGCAGATGTACGCTTCAATGAAGTCGAGCCCCTGGAAGGTGCCTGACTCGATGCGGTCGAAGACGTAAACGACGTCGCGCAGGCCGCGGACTGTGATCGTATTGGCGTTCCTCATCGATGAGATCTCGCCGCCCGCCATTGCCCACCGCAGCCCGCGGGGGCTGATCATCTCCGTCGAGTCGGAGCCGGGGTCGTGCTTGATCGCTTTGAGCAGCTGGCCATAAACGTCCGTGATCGCGAACGCGCCGTCGAGGTACGAAGCCTCGAGCCCCTCCGGCGACTCAATGGAGTGGATGATCGCGGTACACGGCGTGATGAAGAACATGCCGATCTCGGACGGGTCGAGGCCGCGTTCGGCTGCGAGGCGGCGGCGGCGCAGCTTCGCCGCCAGCTCTCGGGGCGTCTCGATGGGCACCAGGTTGGGGATGAGGTCCGGGTAACGGATCTGGATCAGGCGCACGACGGCTGGGCAGGTAACCGAGATCTTCGGCCAAGGCCCCTTTGACTCGGAGAGGAAGGCGTCGGTGGCGCTGGCCACCATCTCGCACATCCAGGAGATGTCATAGGTTTCGTCGAATCCGAGCTGACGCAGCCCGTGCAGGACGCGTCCCGGGAGGACGTCGTCGCCGAACTGGGCATAGAGGGTCAACGACGGGACCGCGACGGTGTACTTGAACTTTCGGAGGTCGGCCGGGGACGATGTCCTGGGGCGAATGGCGTCGTACGCGCACGCCTCGATGCACGTGCCGCAGTCGATGCAGAGCTCGTCGTCGATCGCTGCGAGGTCGTTGCGTACCCGAATCGCCTTCGTCGGGCACGCCTGCGAGCAGGCGACACACCCAATGCACTTGCCGGGGTCGGTGGCGACGGCGTGCGGACGGTCGATCATTGGGCACCGCGGTTGCTGCCGTTAACGTAGACGACGTAGCAGAGGGTTGTCCCGACGCTGACGATCGAGGAGATGCTGAACTCGTCCGAGTTGCGCTTGATGTTGGGCAGCCCGAGGCCGGCACCGAAGCCGCGCGCCCGCATCTCGGGCGTCGCCGTCGAGTTGCCCTCCTGCATTGCCCATGCGATGTCGGGGATGCCCTGGCCGTGGTCGGCGAACGTCACTCGCACGGCGTCGGGGAGCACGGCGAGCTCCATCTCAGCGTCGTCCGCGTACATGATCACGTTCATCTCGGCCTCGAAGTTGGCGATCGAGAGCCGGCGGATCGCGTCTGTCGGGAACGCCAGTTGCTTGAGGATCGCCTTCACCCGGGCCGCCGCCTCGCCCCCGTGCTCGAAGTCGTTCCCGATGATTCGGAACGTCTCCTTGTACAGGACCTCGCCTTCCGCCGGGTGGGGTTCGAGAGGCTCGTCGCGGGGTGTGGTGGGTTCGTCGGCGTTCACTCTTGGCTCCAGCTCGTCAGGGCCGTCCGGCGGCCAAGACGATCTTCCGGGGGGCGGGGCTCGTGGCGCAGTTCACCTTCACGACCTTGCGCTCCCTACAAGGCCATTCCTCGACAGGATTCCGCACGCTTCGAACATGCTGCGTGTCGTGGTGAGCAGCGGGATGCTCACGTCGCGTGCGAGCTGCAGCGCCTCGGGAGACGGTCGCTTGCCGGAGACGAAGAGTATCCCGACGCAGTCGGCGACGTGGGCCGTGTGGACAGACTGCACCGAGGTCAGACCGGTTATCAGGAGGGCATCCGAGGAGGAGAATGCCAGCACGTCGCTCATGAGGTCCGCAGCGAAGCACGCGCCCACCGGCGTGTCGAGCGCCTCCTGGCCGCACGCGACCTCGCAGTCGAGCAAACCGACGACGGTGCGCATCTGCAGCACGGTGTCCCCCCCAGGGCACGCAGACGCCGAAGCCGGCGTCAGCGAAGCCCAGCCTCGTAGAGTTTCGTCGCCACCTGCCAGCGCGAGAGCGCGGTGGAGAAGATCGAGATCTCGGCCTTCTCGGCCATCTTCACGACATCGTCGGTCGGGCGCTTGCCCTGCGCCACGACGATGCCGACGATGTCCACCAGATTGGCAGCCGCGAGGGCATTGGCGTGGACCTGGACGGTCACCAGGAGGTTGCCGGCCTTGGCGTTGGCGATCACGTCGCTCACCATGTCCGAGATGTAGACTCCCGTCACTTCCTTGTCGAAGGCGGGGGTGAGTTTCTCGAGCTCCAGCTTCTCGGCGATCTCATGCAGTTTCATTCAGCGCCCTCCTTGCCGGGCGAGTCAGCTCTTGTCCTCGATTGCGGTAAGGCCGAAGTCGAGCATGATCTGACCGTACGACAGCTCCTTGTAGAGACCGAAATAGTCGGGAAGGATGAGGATCTTCTTGTCCTTGGTCTGCAGGCGTCCGTTGAAAGCCCTGTTGAGCACCCCGAGCTTCTCGAGGGGGATGTCGAGGCGGGAGCCGTCCGGGGCCTCGTACGCGATGGCGACGTAGATGAAGATCTTGTTCTGCAGGGCGAGCTCGCCGATCCGGTAAAGCTCGCTGTCCGGCTTACAGCAACCGTAGTATAGCAGGCCGAGCAGCTCGTCGAAGCGGTGCGTCTCGCCCGTCTGGTTGTCCCGTACGGAGAAGCGCAGCGACTGGGCCATCTCCCAGAACGACCACACCCGCAAGCCCTCGCGGTACGGCTCCTTGGGGGGCACCGGCTCGGTCGAGAAGTACGACCTCGCGACTTTGCTGTACATCTCGCGCTCGATGATCACGTAGCCGGGCTGGATGTCGGCGAGTTGGAAGCGAGGTTCAGCGGTCTCGGTCATCGTGCCCTCTCTTCGCGGTGCGTCTGCTTCCCGCGCGTGGGTCTTGGGGGGAATGGAGAGAAAGACCCAACGATCGGCTGACCCGGCGGCGCCGACGACCTTGGAGTGAACGGCCGCGGGGCCCGGCCCAAATCCATACCAGGAGAAAGATAGTCTCGCGGCCAAATGGCGTCAAGTGCTGTGGGAGCTGCATCGTAGTTGAGATCACTTTGCAAGATGCCCGTCCGGTGCACTTTGCTTTCTTGTCTCCAGCCAACCGTGGGTCCGGCCCGGCGGTCCCCGACCTGGCTTGCGGTGCCCAGGACGTTAGGGCTCAGTACGTTGCGGAAGATCTTGAACGAGCTTGTGCTTGTGAAGACCTTCCCCCCTTGCAAACCACTGAGAAGTGCGAGGAGAATATGCGCGCTTCGGGGAGCTCTTGCAGCGGCCCTGACAAAAGGAGGAACGCATGAGTGTGAACCAGTACGTGGCAGGGTTCATGGAGCGTCTCGTCGCCAAGAACCCGGCTGAACCGGAATTCCATCAGGCTGTGAAAGAGGTCGTGGAGTCGTTGGCTCCGTGCCTCGAGAAGCACCCCGAGTACATCGAGCACAAGATCCTCGAGCGGATGAGCGAGCCCGACCGGATCTTCATCTTCCGGGTGCCCTGGCTCGACGACAAGGGGAAGATCCAGGTCAACCGCGGGTTCAGGGTCGAATTTTCCAACTCCATCGGCCCGTACAAGGGCGGTCTCCGCTTCCACCCGACGGTCAACCTCGGCATCCTGAAGTTTCTCGGGTTCGAGCAGATCCTCAAGAACAGCCTCACCACGCTGCCGATGGGCGGCGGCAAGGGCGGCAGCGACTTCGACCCGAAGGGCAAGTCCGACTTCGAGGTGATGCGGTTCTGCCAGAGCTTCATGAACGAGCTGTACAAGCACATCGGTGGCAACATCGACGTCCCCGCCGGTGACATCGGCGTCGGCGGCCGCGAGATCGGCTATCTGTTCGGCCAGTACAAGAAGCTCACGCACACCTTCGAGGGCGTGCTCACCGGCAAGGGCCTCAACTGGGGCGGCTCCCTCATCCGGCCCGAGGCGACCGGCTACGGCTGCGTCTACTTCGCCGAGGAGATGCTCAAGACCCAGGGCAAGAGCTTCAAGGGCCTCACGGTTGCGGTCTCCGGCTCCGGCAACGTCTCGCAGTACGCCATCGAGAAGGTCAACCAGCTCGGCGGCAAGGTGATCACCGCGTCCGACTCCAACGGGACCATCGTGGACAAGGACGGGATCAAGGGCGAGAAGTGGGAATTCTTGATGGAACTGAAGAACGTGAAGCGCGGCCGCATCAAGGAGTACGCCGACAAGTTCCACTGCGAGTACTTCGAAGGCAAGAAGCCGTGGTTCGTCAAGTGCGACGTCGCGCTGCCGTGCGCCACGCAGAACGAGGTCAACGGCGAGGACGCCAAGACGCTCGTGGCCAACGGCTGCTACTGCGTCTCCGAGGGCGCGAACATGCCGACGACGCTCGACGGCGTCGAGGTGTTCCTGAAGAAGAAGATCCTCTACGGCCCCGGCAAGGCTGCGAACGCCGGCGGCGTCGCGACTTCCGGCCTCGAGATGTCGCAGAACAGCCTGCGGCTCTCCTGGACCCGCGAGGAAGTGGACGAACGGCTCCACAACATCATGATTGGCATCCACAAGGCTGCCTTCGACACCGCCAAGGAGTACGGCGAGCCGGGCAACTACGTTCTCGGTGCCAACATTGCCGGCTTCATGAAGGTCGCGAACTCCATGATCGACCAGGGCCTCGTGTAGTCGACGAGTTTTCGTGCCCCTCTCTGCGAGGGGCCTTTTTCCGGGGGAGGGCAGCAGCCTTCCCCCCTTTTTTGTGCGCCAGCATGGGCAATGGCTACCGGGTGCAAGTCTCGGAGGGAGGAGGTCGCAGCGACCTGAGCGAAGCGTCAGGGCATTCCTGCGAAGGGGTGTCTGGAGGAAGCGTGGAGCGAGAGGAGCGGGCCGACGAACAGGAACCGGATAGGAGGCGGCGCCTTCTGGGGCGAGCGGGCAGATGACCGCGACGCTCCAGCGACCGACGGGAGGCAGCGTAAATCCGGCGGTCGTGCGCTGAAAGCCGATGGTCTTGCCTGGGGAGATCTCGCCTTACGCCTGAAAGGGCGACGCCGAGAGCGGAGCGAGAAGTCAGCAGAGGCCGTCGTATCCCGCTGGAGGCGGGAGAAGGGCCAAACGGAAGGGAGAGCGAGGCGACCGTGAGTCCCGGTGGGGGATGGCCCCAGGAATCCGGGCAACTGAAGCTGCCGTTTGGGCGACAGGGTGAAGCCTGGGGCGCAGGGCGGAGCGGGGAACCCTTGACGGCGGCGAACGGAGACGCGCGCTCGGGCACGTGACACACGTGACCTCAACCTTCCGAACCGCCGGATGCGGACCCGCATGTCCGGCGGTGTGGGAGGGGGGGACGTGGCTGCGCGAATTCCGCTGGGGCGCCGTCAGGGAGTCGTCTCGTCATCAAGCTTGCCGTTCTCGGACCACGGACTACGGTGTTCGCGGCGGCGCCTGCAGCTACACTGCGCTTGGAGGGGCAATGGTGGAGAGCGCCTGGAGTGGGACGTTTCCTCCGGAGGTTCGGCGCGAGCTGTCTGGCTGGCAGCTGTGGTGGGTCAACCTGACGGTGAAGCGGGGCGCGGAGCCCGACCTCGCGGAACTGCGCCGCGAGGTCGCAGCCAGGGCGCGAGCGAGCCATTCGCTCGAACGGCTTTCCGAGCACCCGACGGCGGCGGCCGTGCGGAAGCTGTTCCGGCAGGCAGGGTGCGACCCGACCCGTCACCGGCCTTCATCCGAGGCGCTTCTCAGGCGGGTGCTCAAGGGTGAGGAGCTACCCGCGATCCACCCGCTCGTGGACCTCAACAACTGCCTCTCGGTGGAGCTTGTGGTCCCGGCGTGCGTGATGGTATTCGGCTCGGTGACCCCGCCGTTTACATTCCGGGCCGGGCGGCCCGGCGAGTCCATGCTCTCCATGCGCGGTCCGCACGAGTTGCATGGCAATCCGTTGCTGGCCGATGGGGCGGGGCCCTTCGGCACTCCGATCGCGGACAGCGAGCGTGTTCGGGTCCTTCCGGGGACCACGCGCGCATGGCTGGTTGCCTACCTTCCGGCGGGGGTCGTCGAGCCCGAGTGTGCCGCGGCGGCACTGGCGCAACTCGTATCCGCCGCTCCCGCGCTGGAGGTTGTGGCCGCTGGGACTAGGAGCCTGTCCGAGTAATCGGGTGGGGTCGCTTTACGAGCGCCGCGGGGCCAGATGCAAGGCGCCGCGACGAAGGCGATGTTCCCCCATCGGCCAGGAACTGATTCGCCGGGTCGCGGCGGCGCTCGAGGCGTCAATTCGCTACGCCCTGGAGCACCGGGACGAGGCCCTGTCGCACGCTCTCGCTTTCGGCCCCGGCTTCGACCGCTCGAAAGGGGGACCGCTTCGTCGGCATGTGCGTGAGGGAGGCAACCCTCGACTGCGGCGAGCGGGGGTGCCCCGGCGTTGAGCTGTTCTGCCAGCGTACCCGCGAGGCCGGCCTGATCCCGCGCATCCCGCACCCCGACTTCGTTCGCGGCTGACCGCCCTCCGTCCGAATCTGGCCTCTGATTTGTTGCTAGAATCCGGCGATGGTCCGGCGCCCCCCGGCTCGGCGGTCCTGCAGGAAGCACGAGGGCGTCGCGGCCGCCTTCCCCAGTGATCCCACTAGCACAAGGAGACGCGTATGAAACAGACCGGCCGCAGGTACGAGTGGTTCGCCATCGGCGACGTGAACGGTTTCTTCGGCCTGATGTTCGACAACGTGACCGTGCTGTCGTTCCTGGCAGGGATTCTGGTGTTCGCGTTCGGCTTCCCGGCCGACATCGTGTACACGAAGATGTTCCCCGGAACGGCGTTCGGCGTGCTGTTCGGCGATCTCGTCTACACGTGGATGGCGTTCCGGCTCGCGAAGAAGACCGGGAACACCAGAGTCACGGCGATGCCGCTCGGGCTCGACACGCCCTCCACGATCGGCATCGCGCTCGTGGTACTCGGGCCCGCCTTCGTTTCGCTCAAGGCGCAAGGAATGGAGCCGCACGAGGCCGCGATGATGACCTGGTACATCGGCATGGCCACCATGATCATGATCGGGATCATCAAGCTGGTGCTCTCATTCTGCGGTCGCTGGGTGCAGAAGGTCGTACCGCAGGCGGGGCTGCTCGGGTCGCTCGCCTCGGTTGCCGTCGCGCTCATCGGGTTCGTGCCGCTGCTCGACATCTTCGGAATGCCCCTCATCGGTCTGATTTCGCTCGGGCTGATCCTCTATAACCTGGTGGCCCGCATCAGGCTGCCGAAGAACGTCCCCGGCGTGCTCGCGGCGATCGCGATCGGCACGGCGCTGTACTACATCCTGGGGCCGCACGGTTGGGTCGGCGGAACCTACACACCGCTGCCGGAGCTGAAGCTCCAGGTCGGGTTCCCGGTGCCGACGCTTTTGTTCGTGAAGGGGTTCGTTGCGGCGCTCAAGTACCTGCCGCTGGCCGTGCCGTTCGCGCTGCTCACGGTCGTGGGTGGTATCAACGTGACCGAGAGCGCCCGCGTGGCGGGTGACGACTTCAACACACGAAACATCCTGCTCGCCGAGGCGGTCGCAACCCTGATCGCCGGCGTGTGCGGCGGAGTCGCACAGTCCACGCCGTACATCGGCCAACCGGCGTACAAGGGGATGGGCGCCCGCGCCGGCTACACGGCGCTCACCGGGGTCTTCATCGGCCTGGGAGGGATCCTCGGGTACGTCGGGTACATCGTCGAGCTGATCCCGCGAGCGGTGCTCGCGCCGATCCTCATCTTCGTTGCCCTCGACATCATGGTGCAGGCGTTCCTGGCGTGCCCGGCCCGCCACGCCCCCGCGGTGGCGTTCGCCTACTTCCCGACAATCGCCCGACTGCTCGCGATCAAGTACGGGACGTTCCTCGCGGCGGGCACGCTCGCGGGGCTGCTCGTGAAGACCGGGAAGGAGCTTCCCGAGGTGCTCGTCACGATCGCGGTGGGCAACGGCTTCATCCTCACCGCTATGCTCTGGGGCGGGTTCCTCGCGGAGCTGATCGACCGCAAGCTCAAGCGCTCGGCGCTCTACCTCGGGATCCTGGCTGCGTTTTCGTTCTTCGGGGTCATCCACTCGGCATCGCCCGACGGGAACATGTACCTCCCGTGGTCGCTGACGACCCCGCTGCAACGCGCGATTCCGTACCAGTTCGCGTTGGGGTACGTGGTGCTCGCCGCGATGCTGCTGCTGCTCTCGCTGTCGAAGGAGAGCAAGGAGCCCCCGCCCGCCGACCTCGAACACCCGGGGATGGAGCCCGAGCCGGTGCCGGAGACGCTACCTTCCATAGGCGCTTCATGAGCCAGGCGGGGGTCTGCTCGAACGACAGGCACGCGAAAATCGCGTGACTTTCGGACGACGGACCCGGGCCGATCGCCAAGAACATCGAGGCTCGCATCGCCCCGTCTCTCGTGTCGCGGCGCGCACCGGCCGCCCAATCGTCATCCATGCCGCTTGACGGCCGGCGGGCCGGGCGGCTAGCGTGCAAGCGTCCGCCATGGGAACCGTCGACGCGCCGCTCGCACCCTTCCACCCTTTGATCCGGGAGTGGTTCGTCGAGAGGGTCGGGGAGCCGACCGAGGTGCAGCGACTCGCCTGGCCCCTGGTCGCGGAGGGAAAGCACGTCCTCGTAACGGCGCCGACCGGGAGCGGCAAGACACTGGCGGCTTTCCTGTGGGCGATCGACAGGCTCGTCGCCGGAGCATGGCCGAGCGGGCAGGTCCGCGTGCTGTACGTCTCGCCACTCAAGGCGCTCAACACGGACGTGCGACGCAACCTCCTGGCGCCCCTCGAAGAGCTGCGCCAGCGGTTCGATGCGGCCGGCGAGTCGATGCCGGACGTGAGGGTCCTCACGCGTTCGGGGGACACCCCGGCCGAGGAGCGCGCCCGAATGGCGAGGCGCCCCCCCGAGATCCTCATCACGACGCCCGAAAGCCTCAACATCCTGCTCACCTCGATGCGCGGCCGCGCGATGCTCACGGGACTCGCGTCCGTCATCCTCGACGAAGTCCACGCTGTCGTGGGTGGCAAGCGCGGCGTCCACTTGATCACCGCCGTCGAGCGTCTGGTGCGCCTTTCGGGTGAATTCCAGCGCATCGCGCTCTCGGCCACCGTTTGCCCTCTCGGGCGCGTTGCCGAGTGGGTCGCTGGGTTCCGGGTTCGCGGCAACGGGGATGGCGCGACCTACCGGAGGCGGCCGATCGAGATCGTCGCCTCGCAGGCCGCCAAGCGGTACGAGCTGGAGGTCCGTTACCCGGGCGGGGAGGCCGATCCCGATTCCCCGGCCGGAACCCCAGACGCGGTCTGGGGCTGGGTGACGCGGGAGCTGCGGCGGCCGCTGGCGGCCAACCGCTCGACTCTGGTTTTCGCGAACAGCCGCCGGATCGTCGAGAAGCTCACCCGCCTGGTCAACGAGGACGGGGGCGGCGAGGTCGTGTACTCCCATCACGGCTCGCTATCGCGCGAGGTCCGATCGGAGGTGGAGGAGAGGTTCAAGGCCGGCGAGCTGCGGGGGATCGTGGCCACCAACTCTCTCGAGCTGGGGATCGACATCGGGGCGCTCGACGAGGTCGTCCTGGTGCAGCCGCCGCCGAGCGTCGCGTCGGCGGTACAGCGCATCGGCCGGGCCGGGCACGCCGTCGGCGAAACCAGCAAGGGAACGTTCCTTCCGCTGGTCCCGAAGGATCTGCTCGGGGCCGCGGTGATGACACGCGCGGTGCTTGAGGGGGGGATCGAGCCGGTGCGACCGATTGAGGGTGCGCTCGACGTGCTGGCGCAGGAGATCGTCTCGATGACCGCCGGGGAGACGTGGTGCATCGAAGACCTCTACGCCGCCCTGCGAGGGAGCGACCCGTACCACGACCTGCCGCGCCGCCTGTTCGACCTCGTGCTGGAGATGCTCGCGGGCCGGTACGCCGAGGCGCGAGTCCGCGAGCTCAAGCCGCTGGTTGCGATCGACCGCGTGGACAACACCGTACGCGCCCGGCCCGGGGCCGACAGGATCGTCTACCTCTCGGGCGGCACAATACCCGATCGCGGGTACTTCCACCTCCGCGTCGCCGACTCCGCCGCGCTGCTCGGCGAGCTGGACGAGGAGTTCGTCTGGGAACGCTCGGTGGGCGATACCTTCACCCTCGGGGTTCAGACGTGGCGGATCGAGCGGATCACGCATAACGACGTGCTCGTGCTGCCGGCGCGGGCGCGGTCGGCGATGGCGCCGTTCTGGCGCGCCGACGAGCGCGACCGCGGGTTCGAGATCTCGGAACGGATCGGGCTCTTCCTGGAGACCGCCGAGGCGGGGCTTGACGACGCTCGGTTCCGCCATCTCCTGGAGACCGACTACGGGCTGCAGCCCGGTGCCGCAAAGGGCCTGCTGCGCCATCTCGAGGCTCAGAAGGCGGCGACGGGTGGGCTGCCGCACCGCCACCGTCTCGTCGCCGAACACGTCAGCGATCCGCAGGGAAAGGACGGCCAGGGCCAGATCATCCTCCACACGCTCTGGGGCGGCCGGGTCAACCGCCCGTTCGCGATCGCCCTCCAGGCCGCGTGGCGGGATCGCCATGGCGGGCCGCTCGAGGTGATGCACGACGACGACTGCGTGGCCGTGAGCGTACCGCCCGGGACGCGGGCGCGCGATCTGCTCTCGCTTGTGGATGCGGAAAGCGTCGAGAGCCTGCTTCGCAAAGAGCTCGAGAGCACCGGCTTCTTCGGCGCTCGCTTCCGCGCCGCCGCGGGGTGCGCGCTGCTCCTCCCGCGCGAAGGCTTCCGGCGGCGGACGCCGCTCTGGCTCTCTCGCCAGCGCGCAAAGGAGCTGCTCGAAGCGGTGCGGGGATTCGAGGACTTCCCGATCGTGCTGGAGGCCTGGCGCACCTGCCTGAGGGACGAGTTCGACCTCGTGAGCCTTGCGCTCGTCCTTGACGAGTTGCGCGACGGCCGCATCGAGGTGCGGGAGGCGAAGACGGCCTCGCCGTCGCCGTTTGCCGCAGGCGTGTCCTGGAAGCGCACTAACGAGCTGATGTACGAGGATGACACCCCGACTGCGGGCCGGTCACGGCTGCGCGACGACCTTCTGCGTGAGGTGGTGTTCGCCTCCCACCTTCGGCCCCGGCTCGCGAAGCCGCTCGTCGAAGCGTTCCAGCGAAAGCTCCAGCGTACGTACCCGGGGTACGCGCCGCGCACGGCGGAGGACCTGCTCGCCTGGCTGGTCGAGCGCGTGGTGATCCCCGTCGGGGAGTGGCGCGAGCTCCTCGCCGCGATCGCTCGGGACCACGGCGCGCCCTCGGCCGCGCTCGTACAGGGCCTCGCCGGCAAGGCGGTGGCCGTGTCGTGGCGAAGCGGCGAGATGGCCGGCGCCGTCGTCGCAGTCGAGAGCCTGCCGCGGCTGCTCCGGGCACTGGACCGCCGGCAGGGCGAGGTCGAGCTATGGTCGGTGCTGCTCGACGGCAAGCCGACAGGGCCAGAGGTCGCGGCGGCGTTGGCTCGCATCGGGCGGCAGCCCGCAGAGCGCGATGGCGCGCCGCTCGCGGACGAAGAGGGAGACCCGCTCGGCGACCTCGTGGCCGAGGTGCTCCGCTTCTACGGTCCGGTCGCCTGCGGGAGCGTCGGCGACCTGCTGGGACTGGATCCCAAGGCGGAGGCCGCCGCGTTCGACGTCCTCGCGGACGAGCAGCGTGTCGTGGTGGGCGAGCTGACCGACGGTGCGGTCGGCCCGGAAGTCTGCGACGCGGAGAACCTCGAACGCCTGCTCCGTCTCGGCCGCGCTGCGGCGCGGCCTGAGATCGAGCCTCTCCCGGCAAGCCGGCTCGCGCCGTTCCTCGCGGCATGGCAAGGACTCGGTGGGCATGGCGCCGGCACCGACGACCTACAGGGGCGGCTCGAGCGCCTGCTGGGTTACGGCGCACCCGCCGGGTTCTGGGAGGCCGAGATCCTGCCGGCGCGGCTGGACCCGTACCACACGACGTGGCTCGACGCCCTGCTGGCCGAGAGCGACCTCGAGTGGGCCGGCTGCGGGCCGGAGCGCGTGGCGTTCGTCTTGGGCGCCGAGCGAGACCTCGTGCACGAGGCTCGCGAGGACGAAGAGGTGAGCGGGAGCACCGGGCGCACTCCCGACCTCGACGCGGTCATTCCTTCCGGGCCCGGCCGGTTCACGTTCGAGGAGCTGCTCGCCCACTCGGGGTTGCCTTCCTGGGAGCTGACGAGTCGCATCTGGGACCTCGCCTGGCGGGGCCAGATCGTCAACGACGGCTTCGCGTCGGTGCGAAGGGGCGTGGAGACGCGCTTCCGTCCGGCGGAGCCCGAACCGGCCTTGCAGGGGCGGTCAGGCGGCCGTATGCGTTTCGAGCGCTGGAAGGGCTCTCGCCCGTTCGCCGGGAGCTGGCACCGCGTGTCGCCGGCCGACGAGCCGGCCGACGCCATCGGACGGGAGGAGTTGCTCAAGGAACGCGCGCGCCTGGTACTCAGCCGCTACGGCATGGTGTTTCGCGAGCTGCTCGAGCGGGAGCTTCCGGCCCTGCAGTGGCCGCGCCTGTTCCGCACTCTGCGTCTGATGGAGCTCGGCGGTGAGGTCGTGGCAGGCCAGTTTTTCCTGGGCGTTCCGGGTCTTCAGTTTGCCTCCCACGAGGCGTTGCGCGGCTTTCGCGACGGTTGCCTCGCCGAGCACGTTTGGTGGGTCAACGCCGCCGACCCCGCCTCGCCGTGCGGCCTTGCGCTCGAGGGGCTGGACGCCGACCTGCCGCGTCGGGTCGCGACCTCCCATCTGGTGTTCCACGGCGATCGCACAGTCATCGTCTCCGAGAGGCGCGGCCGCCGCCTCGAGGTCCGTGTTGGGCCGGACCACCCGTTGCTCTCTGACTACCTGGGCTTCGTGAAGATCCTGCTGACGCGAGCTGTCCAACCGATGAGAGCGGTTGTCGTCGAAACCGTCAACGGCGAGCCGGCAACGGATAGCCCTTACCGACGGATCTTCGACGCGCTCTTCCACACAGCCCGTGACGCCGGCTCGCTCAGGCTGATGCGGAAGTACTGAAGGATCACTTCTCCCAGAATTTCCACCACGGCTTGTCGCCGCCGGATGTTCGCCCCGCCGTCGGTCCGGCGATCTGGTTGCTGCTCTCGCCTTTGAGCAGGCGGACGAGGAAGGGAGGTGGAACCCCCTTTTCCTTGGCGTACGAGAGAGCGCGCTTGCCGAGCACGTCGTTCGCATCCGGGTCGGCTCCGGCGTCCAGGAGAGCCTTTGCGGCGCTGATGTTCCACGACCGGCACGCCTGCATGAGCGCCGTGGTGCCCCAGCGGTTGGCGGCGTTGGCGTTCGCGCCGCTCTTGAGGAAGAGTTCGACGTTCGGGGCGACTCCGGTGCGCGCCGCGATCATAAGAGGCGAGTGGCCCTCCTCGTCGGCAGCGTTGACGTTGGCGCCACGTTGGACCAGGAACCGCGCGATCTCCTGGTGACGCATCGCGGTCGCCAGCAGCAACGCGTTCATGCCCACCCTATTGCGGGCTTCGATCTCCGAACCGGCATCGAGGAGCATCTTGACGGCCGAGAGCTGGCCGGCGGCCGCCGCGATCATGAGGAGCGAGTTGCCCTCGTCATCGCGGTCGCTCAAGTTGATCCCGCCCTTCAGGAGACCCTGAAGCTCCTGCACGCTGCCTCGCTGTACTGCCTCAATCAGTGTCGCGTCCACGGTCTGCTCTCCCGGGAGCCCGGACCACCGATGGTCGAGCCCGCGTCATCTGCCACGTCTTCAGTCAAGACACTCTACGTACCGCCCCGGCCACCGCCGTGCTGCCAGCCGTGGAGAGGGGTTCGCTGGATGTAAGGATAGCGAGCCGTCAACCCCGTGACAACCAATCTGTCCTGGCGGGGACCCAAAGAGGCCCGCTCGAACCGTCGGACGGGTGGGTGGAGAGCTGCCGGACCTCCGAACCGAGCCGTTCGGCGCGCGACTCGCCCCATTACTTGGGCCGGCTCCTAGAGGCCGAGGGCGCGGCGTACCATGGGCGCCGTGACGAGCAGCCTCTTGCGGTTCCCCTCCGCGTCCTCGAGCGCGCCCGAGCCCCAGGGGTCGAACTCGATCGGGTTTATGATCTTGGAGAATATCGTTCGAAGCGCGCGCGCGCCGGTGCGCGAGTGCTTCTCGGCCTGCTCGGCAAGGATCGATGCCGCGAGGTCCTCGATCTCGAGGTCGATCCCCATCACGTTCAGGTAACGCTTGGATCGGAGGAACGGTGAGTCGAGCGCGCGCATGAGGATGCTCTTCAGGGAGTCGACGGCAAGCTCGGAGAGGAGCACGACGTTGTCGAGGCGGGCGATGAACTGCGGCACCATCCCGTAGGTGAAAAGATCCTCGATCTTGAAGTAGTCGGCGAGCGAGAAGCGGACCTCGATCGTGACCTGACCGTCGGCGTTGCGGACCGCCACCGAGCGCAGTGACTCGCCGCTGCTGGGGTTGGTGACGCGCGAGAACACCTGGTCGTAAAGCCCCTCGAACGCGCCGCCGCAGATGAACATCATCCCCTTCGTGTCGATCTCGATCGTGGCCAGTTTCTCCTCGCCGTTTACCATCACGTGCGTCTTGATCGGTACCCTGTCGCCTTCTGTGAGCGTCAGAAGCCCTTGCTGCAACGCGACGCCGATCGCGTTCGGCTTGCCGGCGAGGATCGACGACATCTTGTCGATCTCGTCCACGCAGATCGTGGCGCGCTCCATCGCCTCCTTCAGCTCCGAGGCGGTGGGAGGGTGGCCGATCACTGAACGTGCCCTCTGCTCGACCGCGGTGAGCAGACGCTCGGGACGGAACTCCATTCGATCCGAGTCCACCAAGAGGTTGGCGTTGATGATGGCTATCGACCGGAACGGGGCGTACTCCGGCAGCTCGTTGTAGAGTCGCTGGATGTTATTCATGATGGTCGTCTTACCGGTGCCCGAGTTGCCGATCAGGATGATGTTGCCGGGCACTTTGCCGGTGGTGTGCTTGTAGATCGCCACAGAGACGAATTTGAGGGCGGCGTCCTGGCCGAGCACGCCGCTCTTGAGCTCCTCCAGGATCTGCGGCGGTGTGATGCTCTCGATCGAACGCAGCCCGCCTCCGGCCGCTGCGCCCTTGGTCTCCTTGTTGGTTGCCTGCTCCTTGCTCAAGATTCCCCCTCGCTGACGGCTACGAGCGCCCAGGTCCTCCCGTTGGGATGCCTGTGCCCAGGCCTGTCATTTTGCCAGATTCCTCCGACCGAGGGTAATGCGAGCCGGCGGGTGCCGCCGGAGTCGGACCATCCGCAGCCCCGGGCTGTGCCGCCCCGGGCCCTCACGTAGGCGTGGAGCAATCAGACGGACAAGCTCACAAACAACATCCATAGGACGATGGAAGAGCAGGCGCCCGCAAGCGCGAGTGCTCGGAGCCTACGGGCGGACAACCTGGCGAGCGCCCCACCGATTGCTGAGGTGAGGAGGCCAATTCTGAGCATGTCAATGAGAGAGCGGTTCGCTCAGACCTCCGGAATTACCTTTGGAAGAACCTCCTGGAGAAGGAACGGCCGGAGTATGAGCGCGGTCTCCGCTCACTCCCAGGAAGACGAATGCGGCAAGGGTGGCGCATCTTCGGGGATCTTGACCCGATTTGGTTG
>PMLC01000089.1 GCA_003158745.1 Acidobacteriota bacterium | reverse complement strand
TCAGTTCAAGACGGCCGTGGGCCTTACGCCGGCCCAGTACCGGGAGCGTTCGACTCGCGGGTAGCGGAGCCCGACAAGAGACGCAGAGGAGCAGAGGAGCGAAGCCCGTTCGCAGGCTCACAGGTTCGAACGTTCGCAGGTTCCACACGGATCGGCCGCAACGGATCGCCTGTCATTGCGAGGAGTCCCGCCGGTAGGCAGGACGACGAAGCAATCTCGAGGTAACCGCCAGTTGGTGGGTTCCGACGCAAGCCGAAGAAGCAAGTAGTGCAGGCCGGGGGCGTGATGCGTGGAGCGCACCGCCGAGAGTGGGCCAGATGCAAGGAAGACGAGCGGCGAGCAGCGGAGCGTACCCGGAGGGTACGTGAGCATGCGAGGCGCGAGTCTGACACCGCAGATGGTCCGCTATCGGCGGCGCCAGTCGGGCTCCCGATGCGCTACGATCTTCCGACATGCCGATCGCCATCACCCGCAAGGTCAGCCCCGCAATCGCTCGCTGCGAGCTCACGCACCTCGCGAGGTCGCCGATCGACGTCGGACTCGCCGGCTCGCAGCACGAGGCCTACGAGCGGACGCTCTCCAAGCTGGGGTGCTGGGTTGTGAGCCTGCCGGCCGCACCCGACCTGCCCGATTCGGTGTTCGTCGAGGACACCGCGGTCGTCGTCGACGAGGTCGCGGTGATCACCCGTCCCGGCTCGCGGTCGCGGCGTCCCGAGACGGCCTCGGTCGCAGCCGTCCTGGCGAAGTACAGGCCGATCGTCGCCATCGAAGCGCCGGGGACGATCGACGGCGGCGACGTCCTCCGGCTCGGCCGGCGCCTATTCGTCGGGCTGACGGAACGCACCAACCGGGAGGGGATCAACCAGCTCCGCGCCCTGCTCTCGCCACACGGCTACGTGGTCGAGCCCGTGCCGGTCAGCGGCTGCCTGCACCTCAAGTCCGCCGTCACACAGGTGGCGCCCGACACCGTCCTCGTCAACGCGGCCTGGGTGGACGCCGCCGCGTTTGCCGGCTTCACCCGAATCGACGTGGATCCCGGCGAGCCATACGCCGCCAACGCGCTCATGGTCGGCGATATGGTGCTCTACCCCGAGGCCTTTCCCTTCACCGCGGCGCAGCTCGATCGGGCCGGCGTCCGCATCGTGACGGTGGACGTCTCGGAGCTCGCCAAGGCGGAAGGCGCCGTTACCTGCTGTAGCATCCTCCTGACCGGCTGAATCCAGGTTGCCATCGCGAGGCCCCCGGGAGCGCAGCGAGGGGCCGCGGCGATCTCGCCCATTTTGGACAATATTGCCTCATCGTCCCGCCCGAGGAGGGACTCCTCGCAATGACACTGGTGCCCTCTGTAGCGGCCGCCAGCCGGGCGGCCGGTCTTCCGCAGGGGGCGCCGTAACGGCCGGCGGCCGGCCGCTGCATCCTGACCACCTATGGTGCTGTGAAGCGGGTCCACGGCCGCGACGGCAGGTCCCTGAGCAGGGGTTTCTGCCAGGCGTACTCGGGGTGCTTTGCGAGGTGCTCGGCGGCGGAGAAGTTGAGGCCGCAGGGGTGGCCGAGCGCGGCCTCGAGTTCCATCCCCTCCACCATGCCAGCGTCGGCAGCCTTCGCCTGTACCGTCCCCGCCGGGCCGAACTCGTCCTGCCACGGCTTCATCCCGCGCGGCGAGAGGTCCACGTGGCCGCACAGGGTCCGCTCGCTCGGCGCGCCATCCTTCTTCTCGTAGGCATCCGTGTGGTCGGCGAGAGACCGTTTGGCCGCCTCGACGTCGATCTTCCCCTTGAACTCCGCCATCAGCTGCTCCCACCGGGTCCGGCGCGCGCAACTGCTCACCCCCTGTTCGTTGGCTGGGAAGTCGGTCTCCTCGGCGATCAGCTTCGGGTTGATCGGGAAGTTGGCGCCGACGAAGGCGCCGTCCTTCGTGCGCTCCAGCGTGACGTTCTTGAGGCCCAGCTCCAGGCGGGCGATTTCGTTCCGTTTGACGTCGGCCACCAGCCAGGTGTTGGCGTACCCGCCGTTGTTGCCCTCCCGCATGATCCGGTCGAAGTCGTCGATGCTCGCTGAATACTGCATCGCCTTGCGGGCGCGGACGAACTCCGGCACGCCCGCCGGGTCGAAGCCGGAGAAGCTGCCGATCGTCGTCTCCGTGATCGCGATCCCCGCCGAGGTGACCCCGAAGTCGTCGGCGCTGTGGATCAGGCCGGGCATGCCGTCCATCAGGATCCGGTTCCCCTTCTCCGGCCGCATGTCGAAGATCACGTTCCAGCGCGACCCCTCGAGGTACCCCGACCAGTTGTTGTGGGCGATCACGGGCCGGCCGTCGCGCGTCCAGCTCCCGGTGGCGACGAAGGCGCTGCACTTCTCGGGCGCCGCCGGCGACTTCGACTTGTCGAGCATCTTGGTGTAGTACGAGAGCTCGAGGTTCGCGTTCAGAACGAGGATGTCCCAGATGTCCGCCTTCACGCCGCGAGCGGCCATGCCGTCCACGAGCCCCTGGAGCTCGAGGCGGTACTCCTCCGGGACGCGCGGCCACAGGACCTTCTCCGCCGCGGCGCGCAAGAAGATCCAGTCGCGCTTCGTGTCGTGCGGTAGCAGCAGCTTCTGGACGGCCAGCGCGTCTGCGATCTCTTGCGCGAGCAGGTATCCGTGCTGGAACCCGATCTGCGCCGGACCGCCCTGCAGCCGCACCGGGATCCATCCGTTGCGCTCGTCCCCTCGCCACGACCCGGCGAGGCGCGGATCCGAGCCCTTCCCGCATGAAGCCGCGATCGCGACGAACCCGATCACGAGCAGGAACGGCACCACTGCCTGGCTTTTCATGCCGTCAAGGATACCCCGACACCCACCGACGCCCGATCGGCCGTCGCGGGCGGGTACAATGAAACTCCGCCCAGCATCGTAGAATGAGATGGGCTGTCTCGAGCGATGTACGAAGAGTTCTATGGCCTCTCGGCCCCGCCGTTCTCGATCACGCCGGATCCGCGGTACCTGTTCTTCTCGCGCCGGCACCGCGAGGCGTTCGACCACATGCTGTACGGCATCACCCAACGCAAGGGGTTCATCCAGATCACCGGCGAGGTCGGAGCCGGCAAGAGCACGCTGTGCCGTGCCATCCTCGAGGAGCTCGGGCCGGGCTATGCGACGGCGCTAATCTTCAACCCCGTGATGAGCGGCATCCAGCTCCTGCGCTCGATCCTCCACGAGCTGGACCTCGACGACCGCGGCAACGACCGCCTGCGCCTCACCCAGCGTCTCAACGAGTTCCTCCTTGGCCGCGTGCAGGCCGCCCAGGACATGGTTCTCTTCATCGACGAAGCGCAGGACCTCTCCGACGAGATGCTCGAGGAGGTGCGTCTCCTCTCCAACCTCGAGACCGACGACCGCAAGCTGCTCCAGATCGTGCTGCTCGGCCAACCCGAACTGCGCGAGCGCCTGGAGCGGCCCGAGCTGCGGCAGCTCCGCCAACGCATCACCGTCCGCTACCACCTCGGGCCGATCGATCCCGAAGAGACCGAAGCGTACATCCTGCACCGCCTCTCAGTGGCGGGCTCCCACGGCCGGCCGGCATTCACGCCGCGTGCAGTTAGGACAATCCACCGCTGCTCGCGCGGAGTGCCACGCCTGATCAACGCGATCTGTGACAAGAGCTTGCTCGCAGGATACGTCGAGGGGCGCGATCTCCTGGGGTGGCGGCAGGTGCGGCGGGCGGTGCGCGACCTGGAAGGGCACGAACGATGAGTCTGGTTAGCGAAGCCTTGCGGAAGGCACGTCAGGAAGCGGCAGAGAAGGGCGCCCAACAGCGCGGGGTGGTTTTCCGCACAACGGTCGTGTTGGGCCCGAAGGGAACGAGGTTCAGCGTCGGCTGGCTGGCGGTTCTCGTCGTGGCCGTGGCGGTGCTCGCAGGTGCGGGGATCGCATGGTGGACGCTCTCTTCCCGCGGAGGTCCAGCGTTCGTGGAGCGCTCGACGGCCAATCCCGCTCCGCCTGCGGCAGCCTCGACCGCCGCGTTGCAGGTGGCCCCCGTTCACGCCTCCTCGACGACCGTCCCGGCGCCCACACCGCCTCCGTCTCGAGCGGCGCTCGCAGCAGGTGCCGCGTCCCCCGCCCCTCGAACGGCTGAAGTCCAACCCGATCAGGCCGTCACCTCACCCGGGCAAATGGGCGGTGAAGCGACCGCCGAGGTTCAGGCTGCCGGCCCCACGCCTCCCCTGACCGCGCTGATGCCGCCCGTGGTGGACGTGTCGGCAGCGCCGCCGGTTGCTACCCCTGAAACTCCCGCAGCAGCGGCGACTCCCACGCGTGGAGCTCCGGCAGCGGCGCCGGCGGTTACCCGTGGGGCTCCGGCAGCATCAGGTCCTGCCCGAGAGCGAGAGCGCTCATTCGTGCTCGACGCCGACCTCGGCACGGTGAAGCTCCACCTCGACTACATCGTCTACCGGTCCAAGGACCCGTTCGCCTCGATCAACGGACAGCAGGTCACGATCGGCAGCATCATCGAGGGCTTCACCGTCGAGGAAATCGACCTGGAGGTCGTGCGGCTGCGCGACAGCCGCGGCACCGTCGTGCTGCGCGCCCACTGAGCCGGCTACTCTCAGCGGGCTTCGGCCTGCAGGGCCACGGCTTCCTCGCCGCCGGGCCGCGCGGCAGCGGCGACGCGGGCCTCGCTCCGGCGCCACTCGAGGAGGCCGACGATGCACATCGTCAAGAAGATCGCGTACAGGACCGCGGTCAGCGGCAGCGCCCGCGAGGCGTAGAGCCCCACGTAGATCACGTCCACGCCGATCCACAAGTGCCAGTTCTCGATCAGCTTGCGGGTCAGCATGTACTGCGCCGCGAGGCTGATCGAGGTGGTGAGCGAATCGAGGAACGGCGCCGAGTCGCGCACGGTGCGCAGGAAAGCGGTGCCCGCCACTGTCATCACCACGACCGCCACGGCGATGAGCGTCCCCTCGCGCCAGCGCGTGCGTTGAACCGACAGGCGCCCGTGTCCGCTGCCGCCGTGCAGCCACAGGTACCAGCCGATGATCGAGAGGACGATGTACACAACCTGGAGCGACATGTCCGCGAACAGCCTGGCGCGCCAGAACACCACGACGTAGAAGGCGTTGTTGGCGATGCCGATCGGCCAGTTCCAGATGTTCTCCTCGACGAGGAGCCAGACGCACCACGCGCCGGTCACGAAACCCAGGACCTCCGTCAGCCCGAGCGGCACGCAGTGAGCCGCCGAGAGCGCCACGAGGATGACCGAGACGACGGCGCCGACTGCCAGGGCTGCAAACCGCATGAGCCTCCGCTGGAACAACAAGCGCGCGCGAGGTTGCCGCGCCCACCCGGGGCATTGTCCGTCAGGATTCGCTCCGCGGCAACGCATGGTGCTTCGGACCTGGGCCAGGAAGCCAGTGGATGGGATTCCTCGTCAATTTCCCGGTTGGCGCGAAGCGGGAAGCCGCGCTACGTTGTGCGCATGAGCGAACGACTCCTGCCCGACGCCGACACCATGTACCGGGCCCTCGTGGAGAAGGACCCGACGTTCGACGGTCTCTTCTTCACCGGCGTGACGACGACCGGCATCTTCTGCCGCACGACGTGCACCGCGAAGAAACCCCGACGGGAGAATGTGGTGTTCTTTCCCACCGCGCACGAGGCCCTTCTCGCCGGCTACCGGCCGTGCCGCGTCTGCCGCCCTGTCGAGCCCCCGGCGAGCACGCCCGAGCCGGTCCGCCGGCTCCTCTCGGAGGTCGAGGCCGACCCGGCGCTGCGCCTCAAGGACGAGGACCTGCGCTCCCGGGGAATCGACCCTGCCGGCCTGCGCCGGTGGTTCAAGAAGAACCTCGGGATGACGTTCCAGGGGTACGCCAGGACGCTGCGGATCGGCGCGGCTTTCGGCCGGATCAGGCACGGCGACACCGCCACGAACGCCGCCTTCGACCACGGGTGGGACTCCCTTTCCGGCTTCGGCGATGCGTTCCGCAAGGTCATGGGCGCCGCGCCGACGCGCGCGACGGGGCTCGTTGTCACCATGACGCGGATCGAGACGCCGATCGGACCGCTGCTCGCCGGCGCGACCGATCGCGGCATCTGCCTGCTCGAGTTCGTCGACCGGCGGATGATCGAGACCCAGATCCTCCGGCTGAAGAAGCTGCTGCGCGCCACGCTCGTGCCGGGGACGAGCCGCCACTTCGACACGATGTCGGATGAGCTGGAGCGCTACTTCGCCGGCCGGCTCCGGCGCTTCGAGACTCCGCTCGACACGCGCGGCACCCCGTTCCAGCAGAAGGTATGGGCCGCCCTGATGACGATCCCGTACGGCGAGACGCGCTCGTACGGTGAGCAGGCGCGGATCATCGGCGAGCCTGCGGCCGTGCGCGCGGTGGCGCGAGCGAACGGGGACAATCGGATCGCGATCGTGATTCCGTGCCACCGCGTCGTGGGGGCCGACGGCTCTCTCACCGGGTACGGCGGCGGGCTGTGGCGCAAGCGCTGGCTGCTCGACCTGGAACAAATCGGGCCGCAGCCCAATCCGAGCGGCGATCCTCGGCGACTGTAAGCCGGGCGCCCGCGGGAACACCCTTAACAGGCGCGCTTCCGAGCGGAAGCGAAACTGCCATCGACTTACTTCGTTGCGGCGAGGAGTTTCCGATACTCGGCTTCCAGCGACTTGCCGATGTCCTCGGCCATCCGGGTGGCGGCGAGCGCTCGCCCGGCAGCGCGCTCTGCCTCGACGGCCTGCGCGTCGGAGATCCGCGCCAGTGGCCCGTGAGCGAGCGCGCCGTAGCTTTCGAGCTCCAGGAGGGACTCAACGGCGCGCTGCTCGGCGCTCATGAAGACCTGCTGGAGGTCGTACACCTTGGTGAACCGCTCCACGTCGTCGCGCTCCATGTAGCCGAGCGCGCCGGTCGTGGCTGCCGTGCTCCATGCCGTCGAGCTCGGAGTGTTGATGCTCACGGAAAGATCCAGATTGCCCGGTTTCGCGCTGCGATCGGCCGCGAGCGCGCGCACGGTGTTCAGGATGGACTGCAGCTGGGCATCCGTCGTCTCCATGCTCTTGAGCCCGCCCGACAGCCCGCGGTGGTTGTCCGTCATCTCCCGAACCAGGTTCGTCTTGGCCTCGCGGGCCAGGTTCCGATGGTGGGCCCGCTCGACGACGCCTTCCAGGCCGAGAGCGATCAGGATGCCGCGCGTGATCGTGAAGAGATGAAGGAGGAAGTCCTTCACTGAGTGGATCGGCTTCGTCGGGGGGTGAATGTCCAGGGCCATGAACTGGATCTCTCCTTCTCAACTCGCCCGAGGATATCGGCGCAGGGAGCGAAGTCAAGGCTGTCGAAGGGCGTCGGGGATGAACTGTGGGGGCACACGATGCTGTCGCGGGGGAAGGTCCGCCTCCGACCGGGAACGCGGCAACAGGGTTGGGGTCCGGGAAGCCTCACCACGGCGCCACCGCCAGCGGGTTAGACTTCCGCCATGACACGAACCGGGATAGCGGGCGGGCTCGCGTCCCGCATCGAAGCCGAACTCCGGCGTCACGCGGACCCCGCGCGCGCCGAGGGTGAAAAGAGGTACCTCAAGAGCGACCTCGAGTTCATCGGCGTGCCGACGCCTGTCTTCCGGCGCGTTTTGAAAGACCAGCTCAAGGATGCGCCGCCCCTCGACCGGGGGGCGTTGCTGGCGCTCGTGTCCGAACTCTGGGCGCACGAGGTCTTCGAGCTGCGCGCCGCCGCCGTCGAGCTGCTCGACCTCCGGGGCGAGCTGCTCATGCCGCCGGACATCGAAGTCGTCGCACGCCTCCTCCGCGGCTCTCACACCTGGGCCCTGGTTGACTCCCTGGCCGCGCACGTCGCGGGCGGGCTCGTCGATCGCTTCCCGGAGCTGGGCTCGACCCTCGATCGCTGGGCGCGCGATCCCGACTTCTGGGTACGCCGCGCGGCGATGCTCGCGTTGCTTGTCCCGCTCCGGCGCGGCGGCGGCGAGTTCGAGCGCTTCGCGCGCTACGCCGACGCGATGCTCGAGGAAAAGGAGTTCTTCATCCGCAAAGCGATCGGTTGGGTGCTGCGCGAGGTCTCCAAGAAGCGGCCGGCGCTGGTCGCCGAGTGGCTCGCACCCCGCATGAACCGGGCCTCAGGGGTGACGCTCCGGGAAGCGCTCAAGTACCTCCCGCCCGAGTCCCGCGACGCGCTGTCGCGCGCAACGCCCGCTCGCTGAAGCTGTTCGCCGAAGATGCGACGAGCCGGGGGACGGCGCCCCCGGCTCGTCAATGTGTCTCCCCCCGTGCCAAACTCAGTACGCGTGATCGCCGGCCAGCTCCTCGGCCGTCACCGGGTCCGAGAATCGCCGGTACACCCAGGCCTGATAGACGATCACGACCGGGACCATCACCAGCGCCACGCCGAGCATGATCTTGAGCGTCAGCGGCGTCGACGCCGAGTTGAACGCTGTCTTCGAGAACGCCGGGGCGAGGCTCGACGGCAGCAGCGCCGGATACAACCCGGCCACGCCGAACAACGTCGCGCCGACGATCGTGGCCGATGATGCGAACCACGCCTTCCACCAGCTGCCCTTGCCCGCGAACACCCGCGTCAGCACGAGGCCTGCGACCGCCAGCAGCGGCAACACGAGCAGCACAGGCTTGGCGAGCACGTTTTGCCACAGCCTCGTCGTATACCGGGTCATGGCGAGGAAGGTGACCGCGATGATGAGCAGCGGGCCCCAGAGGATTTTCGCCGCCGCGCCCGCGCGGTCGCGCAGCTGGCCCTCGCTCTTGATCGCGAGCCAGAGCGCCCCGTGCACCGTGAACAGGAGCACGAAGAGCACTCCGCCCAGCAGCCCATAGGGGTTGAGCAGCGTGAACAGGTTACCGTGGAAGACGCCTTCCCCGTCGATCGGGATGCCGGCGAAGATGTTCGCGAACGCGACACCGAGCAGCAGCGCCGGGAGGAAGCTGCCGATCCACATGCAGGCATCCCAGGTTTTCCGCCACCAGGCGGCGTCTTCCTTGCCGCGGAATTCGAACGAGATGCCGCGCAGGATGAGCGCGAACAGCAGGAGCATGAGCGGCGTGTAGAGCGAGGAAAACATCACCGCGTAGGTGCCCGGGAACGCGGCGAACGTCACGCCGCCGGCGGTGAGGAGCCACACCTCGTTGCCGTCCCAGAACGGGCCCATCGCGTTGAGCACCACGCGGCTCTCATCCTGGTTCCTCGCCAGGAAGGGACGCAGCGTCCCGAGCCCCAGGTCGAACCCGTCGAGCATGAAGTACACGGCCCAGAGCACGCCCCAAAGCGCGAACCAGATCGTTTCGAGCATGGCCTCACCTCCTCACGCCGCCACCGGCGCCGGGCCCTTGCGGGCGTACTTGAACAGCAGGTAGAAGTCCGCGATCCCCAGCAGTCCGTACACGAGGATGAACGCGAGCGCGCTGACCGCCACCTGCGAGACCGCGAGCGGCGAAACGGCGTCCGAGGTCCGCATCAGGCCGTACACGATCCATGGCTGTCGGCCCACCTCGGCGAGCGTCCAGCCCGTTTGGATCGCGATGTACGGCAGCGGGATCGACCAGACAAGCACCTTCAGGAAAACGGGCGAATGCTCGATCGAGTCGCGCTTGAACCAGGCCCACGCCGTGAGCGCCACGAAGACGAACCCGAGGCCGACCATGATCCGGAACGACAGGAACGACGGCAGCACCGGGGGCCTGTCCTGCTTCGGGAAGTCTCTCAGCCCCTTCACCTCGGCGTTGGGGTCGTAGGTCGCGAGCAGCGAGAGCAGCTTCGGCACGGGCAGCGTTTGCACCGAATTACGCTCGTTCGCGGTGTCCGGCCACTGGATCAGGTTGAGGGGGACGGCGCGTCCGGTCTCCCAGTGCGACTCCATCGCGGCGAGCTTGGTGGGCTGCGCCGCGCCGAGGAGCTCGGCGTTCATGTGCCCCTGCAGAATCTCGAACAGCGAGAACACCAGGGCGAACGCGATGCCCAAACGGAACGACTTCTTGAAGAACGCGACCTCGTGCTTGCGCAGCAGGTGCCACGCCGAGATCCCGACCACGAAGAACCCCGACAGGATGTAGGCGCTGCCGACCGTGTGCACGAACTCGAGGAGCGCGAACCTCTGCGTGATGATCGCGAAGAAGTCCGTCAGCTCGGCCCGGCCGTTCCGTACCACGAATCCGACCGGGTGCTGCATCCAGGCGTTCGCCACGAGGATCCAGAACGCCGATACGTTCGACGCGATCGCCACGAGCCAGATCGTCACCGCGTGGGCCTTCGGCGAGAGCTTGTTCCACCCGAAGAACCACACCGCGACGAACGTCGACTCCAGGAAGAACGCGACCGTCGCTTCGATAGCCAGGAGCGCCCCGAAGATGTCGCCCACGAAAGCCGAGTAGCGCGACCAGTTCGTCCCGAACTGGAACTCGAGCGTGATCCCGGTGACGATGCCGATCGCGAAGTTGATGAGGAAGAGCTTCCCCCAGAACTGCGCGGCCCGCTTGTAGTCGACGTCGCCGCTCCTCACGTACATCGTCTCGAGGATCGCCACGACGATCGAGAGGCCGAGGGTCAGCGGCACGAACAGAAAGTGAAAGTACGTTGCAACCGCAAACTGCAGACGCGAGAGGGTGAGGACGTTCAACGCTGCCTCCTTTCTCAGCCGGACCGGCGTTTGCCGGTCGGGGGGGTCGGTTGGGAACGGTGCCCTGAACGCTTCGGGTAGCCGGTCTTGGAGACAGCCAGTTCCGTTGCGTTCGCGAGGCGGTCAAAGCGGACCGCGCCGAGGGAAACGACGAGCGTGTCGGTCACGTCGCACCAGGCCTTGTTGACGGGGCATGAAACGGCTAGAGGGCACGCAACCGGCGTGTCCACGCAGGCGTTGAGGACCAGGCCGCCCTCCATGGCCTTGACGACGTCGAGGAGTGTGATCTTGCGCGCCGGGCGGGCCAGGGTCACGCCGCCGCCGGCCCCCCTCGTCGTACGGAGGATCCCGGCGTCGGCGAGCTTCCCAATGATCCGGCGCACGAAGGCAGGAGGAAGCAAACGCTTGGCCGAAATTTCGGCGGCCGTGACTTGCGCACCCTCGTCCAGCGAGGCCAGGTGCAGCACGATTCGAGCCGCATAGTCGGTGTGCCGCCCGATGCCGATCATCCGGGAACGCCTCTAAATGCGACCATATTTGTATTGTTATAACAGCCATATCATTTGTCAAGCCCTCCTGAGGAACTCGCGATCCGTCCGGCGGCGGCACCACCCGGACCCGACTGGGCTACAGTGGAGGTTAGAAGCAGGCATGACCCGTTCGAAGGCCGGCACCATGGTCTGCGTACTGGCGCTGGCGACCGCCGCGACGACAGGGACGCCGCCGGGAAAGGAGGCAGCGATGAAGGCACCGACGACCGCGTTGCTCGTGATCGACATCCAGAACTTCTACTTCGAGGGCGGCAGGCTGGTGCTGGTCGGGCCGGTCGAGGCCAGCCGGCACGCCCTTGCCCTCCTCGACCGCTTTCGCGCCCGGCACTGGCCCGTGATCCACGTCCAGCACCTGCCGAAGGACCAGTCCGCGCCGAGCCCCGACTCCGGGGACCCGCAATACCGGATCCACGCGGACGTGCTCCCGCTCCCCGGCGAGACCGTGATCTGCAAGCACAACGCCAACGCCTTCCGCGACACCGACCTGGCGGCCGTCCTCGGGAAGCTCGGCGTCACGAAGCTGGTGATCTGCGGGATGCAGACCCACATGTGCGTGGAGGCCGCCGCTCGCGCCGCGGCCGACCTCGGCTTCGAGGTCACCGTGGTCCGCGACGCCTGCGCGACCCGGGCGCTGGCATTCAACGGCGTCGATGTGCCTGCGGCCCTTGTCCACGCGGCCGCCCTCGCCGCGATCGCCAACTCCTACGCGCGCGTCGTCTCGACCGAGGAGGAGCTTGCCGAGCTGAACTGAGCACCTCTCCCGCCCCGGACCGGCGCCTCCGACGGCTCTGGAGACCGTGCGCGGCGAGCGACCTTGACAGCAGCCGCGCTCTGGGCGAAGGTTCAACGCCATGACAGCACGTACTGCAGTGCGGATCCCGAATTTCCCCGCCAGCATGCGCGCGCTCTCCCTGCACCCCGCCCCGCGGACCCCGCGGCCCAGGGTCGCCGTTCTCCCCGCGCTGGCGGGCGCCCTGATACTCGCCGTCCCGCTCGCCGCTACCCCCCGGCCGCCCTCCAGAATGCTGGCGTTCGAGCGGGACGGAGCCGTCTGGGTCGCGGCCGCGGACGGCTCCGGTGCGGTTGAACTCGTCGAAGGAGTCGACCCCTGCATCGCACCGGACGGTCGCCGAATCGCCTACACGAAGGACACCTCGCCAGCCAACGGCGTGCGCCGCCAAATCGCGGTCGTTGACGTGGCGACAAGGACCAGCCGGGTTCTGGCCAACGTCCCGGGCGACAACGCATTCGGCCCTGTCTGGTCGCCCGACGGATCCAGCCTTCTCGTGAACGTGCTGGCGGACAAGCAGTGGAACCTAGGCCTGGTCAAGGCCGACGACACGGCTTTTCGCTACGTGGTGAAACCAGGGCCCGGCGTCCCATCGTGCTGGTCGGCCGCATGGGCGCCCGACGGGGGCTCCATCTTCTGCCAGGACCTCGAATCTCTCACTCGCATCAGCCTCGAGGGCCAAGAGCTCTGGAAGGTGAGCCTGGCAAGGCTCTTCCCGACGGGCGGCCTCAATAGCAGCGCCCGCATCTCCTCTTCTCCCGACGGCAAGGCGCTCCTTGTGGACGTGGATACGGACGAGGACACTACGATGAAGGACTGGGACGGGCCTCCCCCGGCGGTTTTCCTCGTCGACCTAGCCGCGAAGACCGCGAGACGCCTGACGGTGAAAGGCCTGTTCGCCTGGCAGCCGGAGTGGCTGGACACAGCCAACTTCCTCTGCATCCTCCAGCGGCAGGGAGACAAGGGCCCTTCGGTGGTCCGGATGCCGCTCGCAGGCGGAGATCCCACAGTCCTCGTCGGGAATGCGAGGCAGCCGAGCATCTCTGCGGCACCTTAGCCACGCCGGTCCGGGATTTGGAATTCGGAACGCGAAGCGGGCGCGCGGTAGCAAGACGAGAACCAAAGAGGGTAGACGGAAAAGGGAAAACGGAAAGCGAACAACGGAGGACGGTAACGAACTGCCGGCATTGACTTCCGTCTCTCGTTTTCCCTCTTACCTCTTCTCTTTTCCCTCTTGCGTCTTCCCTTTGATCAGTCGATCTCGAACGCCACGAACTTCAGAAGCCCCTGCCGTTCGATCTGCACGACCACGGGATCGCCGTCCTTCAGGCCGGCGACCGCCTTGCGCAGCTCCGACATCGAGTTGACCGGCGTCCAGTTGACCGCATGGATCACGTCCCCGGGCTGAAATCTGTTGGCCGGGGGAGCCGCGTCCGCCGACATGGCCGCCACCAGGACTCCGTTGTCCCGCCGAAGCGGGTGCAGCACCTGGGCGATCTTGTCATCGATGTCGATCCCCAGGATGTCCAGCTCGGGGACGAGGTTCCGGTCGGGTCGCACGAGATCCACAAAGCTGCCGGGGTCCTCGGGATGTTCGATCGTTG